>NZ_JOBX01000055.1:0-45945 GCF_000720645.1 Streptomyces sp. NRRL S-378 | reverse complement strand
CGTTCTGCTGTCTTGCGTTTCCGACTCTATCAGACTCTTTCATGTCCGATTTCCTCGGCGCTTTCCAGGTTTCCGCTTTCGCGTTTCCCTTTCCGGCGACCCCGACTCTATCAGTGGATTTCCGTCTCCCCGACCACTCGCTGCATTCCCGAAAGGGCATACGAAGGAGCGGTGGAGATCGAGTTCGAAGCTGAAGAGGAGGTTTCCCGTCCAGCTGCCGTTCGCGAGATGTTCACGCGGGGCATCCTGGCGGGAGTCACGACAGTACAGGCCGGGGGGTGCCCAAGCAAATCGATTCAGGCGTATGGTCTAGTCCACCGGTCTAGTCCACTAGTCTCCGTGCCGAAGGGACCAGTCCGGATCGGGTCCTACATCGGACTAACCCGAACATCTAGTGACTTATCCTTCTGAAGAGTACGCCGTTCGCGACAGTCAGTGACGGCGAAACCAAGAGCCCCACCCCTGGGAGGCCCCTCATGACCAGCGTGACGTCCCCACTTGCAGGTCGCGCCATCGGACTCGCGGCAGTGCCGGATCCGGTGTTCTCCGGCGCAATGGTGGGCCCGGGCACCGCCATCGATCCGGTGCGCGAGCCCTCGGAGGCGGTGTCCCCCGTCGACGGTGTTGTCGTCTCCCTGCACCCGCACGCGTACGTAGTCGTCGACGGCGAGGGCCACGGCGTACTCACGCACCTCGGCATCGACACCGTCCAGCTCAACGGCGAGGGCTTCGAGCTGCTCGTCAACAAGGGCGACACCGTGACCCGCGGCCAGGCGGTCATCCGTTGGAACCCCGCTGCCGTCGAGGAGCTCGGCAAATCCCCGATCTGCCCCGTCGTGGCACTCGAGGCGACCGCCGACTCGCTGTCCGACCTCGTCGAGTCCGGCGACGTGAAGGCTGACGACACGCTCTTCAGCTGGCAGTGAGCCTTCCGCCCGCACGGGCGTGACGGACATCCACCGCGGCGGCCGGGGCCGCCGCCCAATCGGAGACGGGTGAAATGGAGACAACGCTGCGAGGCGTCGGCGTGAGCCACGGGGTGGCGATCGGCGAGGTGCGGCACATGGGCACGGCGGTCCTCGAACCGCCGGCCAGGCAGATCACCGCCGATGAGGCGGCGCGCGAACAGGGGCGCGCCCGCCAGGCCGTGAAAGCCGTGGCGGCCGACCTGATCGCGCGTGGCCAGCTGGCCGGTGGCGAGGCCCAGCACGTGCTCGAGGCCCAGGCGATGATCGCCGAGGACCCCGAGCTGATGGCGGACGTCGACCGGCGGATCGCCGTCGGCAGCACCGCCGAGCGCGGTGTGTACGACGCCTTCGCCGCCTACCGCGACCTGCTCGCGGGAGCCGGCGAGTACATGGCCGGCCGGGTGGCCGACCTGGACGACGTGCGCAACCGGATCGTGGCGCGGCTGCTCGGCGTGCCGATGCCGGGTGTGCCCGACAGCGACGAGCCGTACGTGCTGATCGCGCGGGACCTGGCGCCCGCCGACACCGCCCTGCTCGACCCGGCCCTCGTCCTCGGCTTCGTGACCGAGGAAGGCGGGCCGACCAGCCACAGCGCGATCCTCGCGCGCGCCCTGGGCGTGCCGGCGATCGTTGCCCTGCCGGGTGCCGGCGAGATCGCCGAGGGCACCATGATCGCCGTGGACGGCAGCACGGGTGACCTGTTCGTCGACCCGTCCGCGGAGAAGCGGGCCGAGCTGGAGGCTGCGGCCGCCGAGCGCAAGGCGGCGCTGGCCGCTTCGTCCGGTCCCGGTGCGACCTCCGACGGTCACAAAGTGCCGCTGCTGGCCAACGTCGGCGGTCCCGCGGACGTGCCGGCCGCCGTCGAGGCCGGGGCCGAGGGCGTGGGCCTGTTCCGTACGGAGTTCCTCTTCCTGGACGACAGCAAGAAGGCTCCGTCCGAGGAGAAGCAGATCGAGTCCTACCGCAAGGTGCTCGAAGCCTTCCCCGAGGGACGTGTCGTCGTGCGTGTGCTCGACGCGGGTGCCGACAAGCCGCTGGACTTCCTGACACCGGCCGACGAGCCGAACCCCGCTCTGGGCGTGCGCGGGCTGCGCACGCTCCTGGACCACCCGGAGGTGCTGCGCACGCAGCTCACCGCGCTGGCGAAGGCTGCGCAGGGTCTGCCGGTCCATCTCGAGGTCATGGCCCCGATGGTGGCCGACCGCGCCGATGCGAAGGCCTTCGCCGACGCCTGCCGCGAGGCCGGACTCCAGGCGAAGTTCGGCGCGATGGTGGAGATCCCCTCCGCCGCGCTCCGTGCGCGCTCGATCCTCCAGGAGGTCGAGTTCCTCTCGCTGGGCACCAACGACCTGGCGCAGTACGCCTTCGCCGCCGACCGGCAGGTCGGCGCCGTCTCCCGGCTCCAGGACCCGTGGCAGCCCGCGCTGCTCGACCTGATCGCGATGGCGGCCGAGGCGGCCAAGGCGGAGGGCAAGAGCTGCGGTGTCTGCGGCGAGGCCGCCTCCGACCCGCTGCTGGCCTGCGTACTGACCGGTCTGGGTGTCACCTCCCTGTCGATGGGCGCCGCGTCGATCCCGTACGTCCGGGCGACGCTCGCCAAGCACACGCTGGCGCAGTGCGAGCGGGCCGCGGCGGCGGCCCGTGCGGCGGACAGCGCCGAGGAGGCCCGCGTGGCCGCCCAGGCGGTGCTCTCCGGCGAGTAGCCGGACGGTGTCGTGCGGAACGAGGGGCCCTCGCCGGTGGCGGGGGCCCCTCGGGCTTCTCAGTGGTGGGGGCCGGGGTCGTCGACCTCGTAACCCGGGCAGTATTCGACGCCCGGTTCGGGGGCGACGAGGTCTCCGGTGTCGGCGTCGGTGCAGTACGCATTGAATACGGCGGCCGCCGAGAGGGCCGTGAGCCGTCCGCGGTCCAGGCGCCAGCCGTGGACGCGGTCGCGATGGCCCTCGGTGGTGCTGCGTACGACGAGTCCCCCGGGGCCGCCGAGGGCGAGGCCCGCGGCGAGGACCGTCACGAAGTCGAGGCTCTCGCGGCCGTCGATGCGCGGCGGTGCGTCCGGGTCGCCGGTGGTGTCGGCGTGCAGGACGGCGACGAGCTGCTCGTCCTCGGTCGGGACGCTGCAGACGAAATGGTGGTGGCCGGGTCCTGCGCCGGCCAGGAGGCGTTTCAGCGCGTCGGTGGCGCGGTCGAAGGAGGCGTGGCCGATGTCCTCGCCGCAGTCGGCGCACCGGCCCATTCCGGCGAGGACCCCGGTGGCGTACTCCCAGGTGGCCTGGCGGACGGCCTCGTCGACGAGGAGCGGCACGAGTTCGTCGATGGGCTGGCCGGTGTAGGGCAGGACGGTCCCGCTGCCGGCGAGTTCGGCGATGAAGCGGGTGCGCGTCTCGGAGGTGTCCGGGTCCAGGCCGTGTTCCCCGCAGTACTCGGCGTACTCGTCGGGGTCGAAGAGCGCCACGGTGGTGTGGATGCCCCGGGCCGCGAAGGACCGGAGCAGGCCGTCGACGTGGTGGAGGTAGTCGGCGTAGTCGGCCTGGCGGTCGAAGCCGAAGGTGCGGTAGCCGCACATGGCCGCGAAGTCCCCGGCGTCGGCCAGGAGGCCGACGGTGCCGGGGACCTCGCGACGCAGCGCGCGGCGCCGGTGGGTGCTGCGGGTCCGGTGGGTACCGGTGTCGTTCTTGCGTGGCATGGCTGGCTCCCCCTGAGTGCGATCACGTGAGTGCGACCGTTTGCTCACTCAGCGTAACCAGCGCCACTGACAGTGACAGGAGCGGTGGCGGACCTCAGCCGCGGGTGCGGGTGCGGGCCAGTTCCTCGTAGAAGCCGAGGAGGTCGATGTTGTCGACGGACCCCGGGTTGACCGCCTTCGCCAGCGGCGTGCCCTGCAGGAGCCGCTTGACCGGCACCTCGATCCGCTTGCCGGTGAGGGTGTGCGGGATCGCCGGCACCTCGATGATCTCGTCGGGCACGTGGCGCGGGGAGAGTTCCTCGCGGATCGTCGCCTTGATCCGGGCGCGCAGGTCGTCGTCCAGGGCAGCGCCGGGGGCCAGGTGGACGAAGAGCGGCATCCAGTAGCCCCCGTTCGGCTCCTCCAGGCCGATGACCAGGGACTCCTTGATCTCCGGGAGCCTCTCTACGGCCTCGTAGATGTCGGCGGAGCCCATCCGGACGCCCTGGCGGTTGAGCGTGGAGTCAGAACGGCCGTGGATGATCACCGAACCGTGGTCGGTGATCGTGATCCAGTCGCCGTGGCGCCAGACGCCCGGGAACATCTCGAAGTAGCTGTCGCGGTAGCGGCTGCCGTCAGGGTCGTTCCAGAAGTGGATCGGCATCGACGGCATGGGGTTGGTGACGACGAGTTCGCCCACCTCGCCGACGACCGGCTTGCCCGACGGGTCCCAGGACTGGAGGTCCGTGCCGAGGCAGGCCGCCTGGAGCTCCCCGATGTGGACGGGCAGGGTGGGGACGGCGCCCGCGAAGCAGCTGCAGACGTCGGTGCCGCCGCTGACGGAGGCGATCCACAGGTCTTCGGCAACCTCGTCGTGGAGCCAGCGGAAGCCGTCGGGCGGAAGAGGGGAACCGGTGGTCGCCACGCACTTCACCGCGGAGAGGTCGAAATCGCGGGACGGGTGGACCTCGGCCTTGCGGCAGGCCATGACGTAGGCGGCCGAGGTGCCGTAGAGCGTGGCGCGGGTGCGCTCGGCGATGCGCCACTGCGCGCCCGTGTCCGGGTAGCCGGGGCTGCCGTCGTAGAGGACGACCGTCGTGCCGGTGAGGAGTCCGGAGACGAGGAAGTTCCACATCATCCAGCCGGTGGAGGTGTACCAGAAGAACCGGTCCTCCGGGCCGAGGTCGCAGTGCAGGCCGAGCTGCTTGAGGTGTTCGAGGAGGATGCCGCCCTGGGACTGGACGATGGCCTTGGGCAGACCGGTCGTGCCGGAGGAGTAGAGCACCCAGAGCGGGTGGTCGAAGGGGACCGGCTCGAAGACGGGCTCGGTGTCCGCCGCGGTGAGCGCCGACCACCCGAGGGCGCCTTCGGGGGCGGGCGTGCCGAGGAGCGGGATGTGGACGACCGCGCGCAGGGAGGGGAGCTCGGCGCGGAGCTCGGCGACGGCTTCGCGGCGGTCGTGCTCCTTGCCGCCGTAGCGGTACCCGTCCACGGTGAACAGGACGACCGGCTCGACCTGCTGGAAGCGGTCGAGGACGCTGCGGGCGCCGAAGTCGGGGGCGCAGGAGGTCCACACGCCGCCGACCGCGGCGGTGGCGAGGAGGGCCACGGCCGCCTCGGGGATGTTGGGGAGGTAGCCGCTGACCCGGTCGCCGGGGCGTACGCCGAGAGCGCGCAGCTCGGCTGCGAGGGAGCCGACCCGGCGGCGGAGTTCGGCCCAGGTGACGGGGACGGGCTCGTGGGTCTCGTCCACGTACAGCAGGGCGGGGTCGTCGGCGCGGGCCGGGTCCTCGGCGGCGCGCAGGGCGTGCTCGGCGTAGTTGAGGGTGGCTCCGGTGAACCACTGGGCGCCGGGCATGGAGCGGTCGGCGAGGACGGACTCGTACGGGGTGGTGAAGCGGACGTCGAACCATTCGGCGACGGCCTGCCAGAAGGTGTCGAGCTCGTCGACGGACCAACGGTGCAGGGCGGGGTAGCCGCCGTCCGCGGGGGCTCCGAAGCGTGCCGCGGCCCAGGCCTGGAAGGCGGTGATCCGGGCCGCGGCGATCCGGTCGGGGCCCGGCGCCCAGAGGGGTTCCGGCTGGGTGGCTGAGGTCATGGGTCGGCTCCCGGTCAAGTCTGCGGCTCGCGCTTCGTGTGCGTGTGCGGTGGTACGTACGTGTACGTGTGCGTACGGTGCCATCGCGCGGGGGTGGGCGCGCGGCGGCTCACAGGGACGATGCCATGTGATCGACGGCTGCACCAGGGCCGGCCTGGCCGGTCGGGTGACCGGCGGAGGACGCCGCCGCTGGGTGAACGGCAGTTGAACGCCGTCCCCTCGGCCGGGGGCCGGTGGCAGGGTGAGCGGCATGGACGGTCGTGATCTGGTGCGTGCGGTGAAGGACATCGGTACGGAGCGCGGTCGGCGGGCCTGGCTCTCGGCCTTGCGCCGGCGCCGCGCGGACGCGGTGGGGCTCCCGCGCCGGGGCGCGGAACGGGCGCGGGTGCCGGGGCTGCTGATCGGTACGGAGGCCCGACCGGGCGGGGGCGTGCTGCGGTTCGCGCGCTCGGAGCTGGTGGTGCGGGTGATGGCGGGCGGGGTGGTGTTCTGGGCCTGGGACGGGGCCGGGGCGACGCCCTCGTACGCGGTGGTGGGGAGCGGGCCGGAACCGGACCTGCGGGCCGTGCTGGAACCGGACACCGGGGGCGGCTGGCGAGTGGTTTCGGAGCGGGTGACGGTGGCCGTGTCCCGGTACGGGGCGCTGGAGGTGCGCACCCCTGGCGGGACGATGCTGCGGCGGGAGTCACCGCCGCGGTGGTGGGAACCGGCACCGGTGCCCCTGGCCAGGGAGGCCGCTGACGACGCCCGCTCGGCCGGGAGCCGTCCCGCGGGGGTGGCGGGCTCGGACCGGCCCGGGACGGGCGGGCCTGACGGGACAGGAACGGGCTCCGTCGGGCCGGAGGCCCTCTCCGGTGCGGCAGGGGCGGCCACGCGTGGGACGAGGGCGGGTTCCGCCGGGTCGGGGGCGGGTTCCGGTGGGACGGCGTCGGGCTCCGGCGGGACGGGGGCAGCGGCCGGCCTTGGGGTGGGGCCGATGGGGCCGGTCGGGTTCGGGGGGCGGTGGGGGGTGCGGAGTGAGGTGCCGGCGGACGCGCGGTTCTTCGGGCTGGGCGGGCGGGCCGCGGGGCCGCGGCTGCGCGACGGGGCGTACCGGCTCTGGAACACGGACCCGAAGGGGGGCTTCGGGCCGGGCGTCGATCCGCTCTACCTCACCATGCCGGTGCAGATGGTCGTGGCGGACGCGGGGACCCACCTGGTCTTCCACGACAACTGCTGGGACGGCCGGGTGGTGCTGCGCGAGGGCGAGGAGGGCGTCGGGTCGGGGCCGGACCGTCCCGGGGCGAGCGACCTGCGCATGGAGGGCGGGCCGCTGCGGTGCTGGGTGCTGGTGGGGACGCCGGCCCGGGTGCTCCAGGGCTGGTCGGGGCTGACGGGCGGGGCGGCGGTGCCGCCCGAGTGGGCGCTGGGATACCAGCACGCGCGGTGGGGGTTCGGGAGTGCGGCGGAGGTGCGTCGGGTGGTCGCGGGGTACGCGGCGCGCGGGCTCGCGCTGTCGGCCGTACACCTGGACATCGACCACTACGACGGGCACCGAGTGTTCACCGTGGACGAGGAGCGGTTTCCGGATCTGCCGGGGCTGGCACGGGAGTTGCGTGAACAGGGGGTGCGGCTCGTGTCGATCGTGGACCCGGCGGTCAAGGCGGGTGACGCGCTGCACGCGGCCGGGCTGACGGTGGGGTCGGGGGGCGCCTTCGTGCGGGACGCGCGCGGGCGGGAGGTGCGCGGGGAGGTGTGGCCGGGCGAGTGCGTCTATCCGGACTTCACGGATCCGGAGGTCCGGGAGTGGTGGGGCGGACTGTACGAGGAGCGGCTCGGGCAGGGCTTCTCCGGTTTCTGGCACGACATGAACGAGCCGGTGTCCTTCGCGGCGTTCGGGGACACCACGTTGCCGCGGTCGGCGCGGCACGCGATGGACGGGGCGGGCGGTGACCATCGGGAGGGGCACAACGTGTACGCGCTGGGGATGGCGCGGGCGGGATGGGAGGGCCTGGTCCGGCTGCGGCCCACGGAGCGGCCGTTCCTGTTCTCCCGGTCGGGCTGGGCGGGGATGCAGCGGTACGGGGGCACCTGGTCGGGTGATGTGGAGACCAGCTGGGAGGGGCTGCGGGCCTCACTGGCGCTGGTGATCGGGCTGGGGCTGTGCGGGGTGCCGTACTCGGGGCCGGACGTGGGCGGGTTCGGCGGTTCGCCGTCGCCGGAGTTGTACGTGCGGTGGCTGCAACTGGGCGCGTACCTGCCGTTGTTCCGCACGCATTCGGCGATCTGGGCGGGGCGGCGGGAGCCGTGGGAGTTCGGGCCGGAGGTGGAGGAGCAGGCGCGGGCGGTGATGGCGGAGCGGGAGCGGCTGCGGCCGTACTTCGTGACGCTCGCCCACATGGCGCGCCGGACCGGGGCCCCGTACGTGCGGCCGGTGTGGTGGGGCGCGCCGGAGGACCGGCGGTTGCGGGACTGCGAGGACGCGTTCCTGCTGGGTGACGCGCTGCTGGTCGCGCCGGTGCTGGAGCGCGGGGCGGACCGGCGGGCGGTACGGCTGCCACGGGGCCGGTGGTACGACACGGCGACGGGAGCGGCGTACGAGGGGCCGGGCCAGATCCTGCTGGACGCGCCGCAGGGCCGGATCCCGGTGCTGGCGCGGGCGGGTGCGCTCCTGCCGGTGCGGTCCGCGACGGGCGGCGGGGTGGAGCTGGAGGTCTGGGCGCCGGCTCGGGGTCGTACGGGCGGCGGGGTGGTGGTGCGGGACCCGGGGCCGGGTTTCGGGGCGGGCCGGGTCGAGCGGTACACCTCGCGGTGGGCCGGGGACGCGGTGGTGGTGGAGGACGAGGCGGGGGCGCCGGTGGCGGGCGTGGTGGTGCGGGGGCTGTAGCGGAGCGGAACGGTGCGGGCGGGCGGCTGCGGCTTCAGGAACGGGGCTCCGCCCCGAAACCCCACGCCTCGAACGCCGGCGGAGGGGTGGTGGCCCGACGGCCCGGACGTCTCCTGGGCTGGAGACTCAGGTGTAGTGGCCGGCGAACCAGGAGGTCGCCGCTCGGGTGTGGAGGGGGAAGGCCAGGGCCGTGGGGGCGCGCAGGACGTGCCAGCCCGTGGTTTCGTCCGTCGGCTCCGAGGCGGGGAGGGTGTCCGCGGGGCGCGGCGGGAGGAGGCCGAAGAGGAGGAGGTGGCCGGCCGGGGAACTCAGGGCGTCGGCCAGGGTGACGTCCGCGGCGGAGGCGGTGATGCCGGTCTCCTCGCGCAGCTCGCGGACGACGGCGTCGCGCCAGTCCTCACCGAAGTCGATGAAGCCGCCGGGGAGGGCGATTCCGCCGAGGGCCGGTTCGATGGTGCGGGTGATGACCACCAGGCCGGTGCCGTCCGCATCCTCGACGGGCAGGAGGGTGACGGCCACGGGGAGGGGGTTGCGATAGGCGGTGGCACCGCACGACGGGCAGGTGCGGGGCCAGGTGGTCGTACCGCCGTACGGCGCTCCGCAGGTGGAGCAGTGCGAGTCCCTCAGGTGTGCCGGCATGCCGTGATGGTATGCCAAGGGGTATGCGGATGACGGCTGTTGCGGGGCTGGTCGGGGTGCTGGCGGGCGGGGCCGCGGCGCCGCCGGGGTTCACTGCGCTGCGGGAGGTGGATCCGAGCATCCGGCAGGACATGCGGTACGCGGGTGAGCGGAACTTCACCGGCGCGGTGGTCGACGGGTACGAGGAGCCGGAGTGCCTGCTGGCCCGCCCGGCCGCGGAGGCGCTGCGGCGGGCCCAGCGGGTGCTGCTGCGGCGGGGCTACTCGCTGCGGGTGTACGACTGCTACCGGCCGCAGCGGGCGGTGGACCGGTTCGTGCGGTGGGCGCGGGAGGAGGACGGGCCGCAGGACCTGGCGCGCAAGGCGGAGTTCTATCCGCGGGTGGAGCGCGGCCGGCTGATCGCCGACGGGTACATCGCGGAGAGGTCCGGGCACAGCCGTGGGAGCACGGTCGACGTGACGCTGGAGGAACTCTCGGGCCGGGAGGTCGACATGGGGACGGCTTTCGACTTCTTCGATCCGCTGTCGCACACGGACGATCCGCGGGTGACGGGCGCCGCCCGCGCCAACCGGCAGGTGCTGAAGCGCGTGCTGGGCGCGCAGGGGTTCGTGAACCTTCCCGAGGAGTGGTGGCACTTCACCTACAGGCCGGAGGCGTACCCGGACACGTATTTCGACTTTCCCGTCGCTGTCGCCGAGGTCCGGCCGTGAGTACCTTGCCCGCATGACTTTCAGCTCGTACGAGGAATTCTGGCCGTACTACGTCGCGATGCACTCCCGGGCCGCCACCCGCTGGGTGCATCTCACCGGCACGCTCACCGGTCTGGCGCTGACCGCCTACGGGGTGGCGCGGGGCCGCAGGCGGTACCTCGCCGCCCTTCCCCTCATCGGGTACGGGACCGCCTGGCCGGCGCACTTCCTCATCGAGGGGAACAATCCGGCCACGTTCGGGCATCCGGCGTGGTCGCTGCGCGGGGACGCGCAGATGATCCGGATGATGCTGGCCGGGCGGGACGCGGAGCTGGACGAGATCGCCCGGAAGTGGCTCGCCGAGAACCGGTGACCCGGGCCGGCCGGCCGTGGCAGACTCCTATCTTCTGACGATGCGTCAGCTCTTCGGCATGGGAGGGGTCTTGGCACGCACACGCACACCCGTCGTGAGCGGGTGGTTCACCGAGGACGCGCCGGGCGGGGGCGGCTTCCGGCTGCTCGGCACCAGGTGCTCGGCCTGCACCGCGGTGTTCTTCCCCCGCGAGGACACCTACTGCCGCAACCCGCGGTGCCCCGGCGGCGGGGAACTCGCCGAGGTACCGCTCTCGCCCCGGGGCCGCGTCTGGTCCTGCACCGACGGGCGCTACCGGCCGCCCGCGCCGTACGTGTCCGACCCGGCCGAGCCCTGGGAGCCGTACACCCTGGTCGCGGTGGAGCTGGAGGCCGAGGGGATGGTCGTGCTGGGGCAGGCCGCACCCGGGATCGGGGTCGCCGACCTGGCGGTGGGCACGGAGGTCGAGGTGGTGGGCGGCGTGCTGCACGAGGACGCCGAAACGACCTGGGTGACCTGGCAGTTCAGGCCCGTCGGAGGAACCTCGTGAGCGCCGACGTCGCCGTCCTGGGGGCGGGCATGCACCCGTGGGGCAAATGGGGCCGCAGCTTCGTCGAGTACGGCCGGACCGCGGCGCGGGCGGCGCTCGCGGACGCCGGACTGGACTGGACGGACGTGGGGTCGGTCGTCGGCGCCGACACCGTGCGCTCCGGCTACCCCGGCTACGTGGCCGGAGCCACCTTCGCCCGGGCCCTCGGCTGGCAGGGCGCCCGGGTGACCAGCGTGTACGCGGCCTGTGCGTCCGGGGCGCAGGCGATCGGGACGGCCCGCGCGCAGATCCTGGCGGGGCTGGCCGACGTGGTGCTCGTGGTCGGAGCGGACGCGGCGCCCAAGGGGTTCTTCGCACCGGCCGGCGGTGACCGGCCGGACGATCCGGACTGGCTGCGGTTCCGGGTGCTGGGTGCGACCAACCCGGCGTACTTCGCGCTGTACGCCCGTCGCCGGATGGCGGTGCACGGGGACACCCTGGAGGACTTCGCCCGGGTGAAGGTGAAGAACGCGGCGGCGGGGCGGTTGAACCCGCACGCCCGCTACCGCACGGCCGTCACCGCCGAGGAGGTCGCCGCCTCCGCGGTGGTCGCCGATCCGCTCCGGTTGCTCGACATCTGCGCGACCTCCGACGGGGGCGCGGCACTGGTGCTGACCAGCATGGACTTCGCGCGCTCGCGCGGGGTGGCCGATCCGGTGCGGATCCGGGCCGTGTCGACGGTGACGCCCGCCTATCCGAGGACGGTGCTGGACCTGCCGGACATCGCCACCGACTCGACGACGGCCGTGGAACCGGTGGCCGGATCCTTCCGGTCCTCGATCGCGCGCGCCGCCTACGAGGAGGCCGGGCTGGGGCCGCAGGACCTCTCGCTCGCCGAGGTGTACGACCTGTCCACCGCCCTGGAACTGGAGTGGTACGAGGACATCGGGCTGTGTGCCGAGGGCGAGGGGGCGAAGCTGTTGCGGGAGGGCGCGACGGCCCTGGGGGGGCGGATCCCCGTCAACACCAGTGGCGGGCTGGCCTCGTTCGGGGAAGCCGTCCCGGCCCAGGCCATTGCGCAGGTGTGCGAGCTGACGTGGCAGTTGCGCGGTACGGCCGGGGAGCGGCAGGTGCCCGGCGCACGGGCGGGGATCACCGCCAACCAGGGGCTGTTCGGGCACGGTTCGGCCGTGGTCGCGGTGCGCTGAGCAGCTCGTGCCGTCACAACGCTTGACGGCCCCGGGCGGCAGGTTCACACTCGCTCCACAGTCCCGCGCCGCGACCGGGACGGTGAACCCCCCGTGAGAGCTGCGGCCCGTACCCCAGTCGGCGGGGGTACGGGTCGCGCCCGTGCATCCGTCCCCGGATCAGGCTCCCGGGTCCTTCCCCGGATCAGGCTCCCGCGGACAGGCTCCGGCGCCGCTCGCGCGCCAGGGACATGGCGTGCTCCACGACCCCCACCAGCACGTCCTTCACGGACTCCCGGTCCCGTGCGTCGCACAGCAGCACCGGCACCCCGGGGTCGAGGTCGAGGGCCGTCCGTACGGTCACCACGGGGTGGCGGTCGGCTCCGTCGAAGCAGTTGACCGCCACCACGAACGGGATCTCGCGCCGCTCGAAGTAGTCGATGGCGGCGAAGCAGTCGGCCAGGCGGCGGGTGTCCGCGAGGACCACCGCGCCCAGGGAGCCCTGGGCCAGCTCGTCCCACAGGAACCAGAAGCGGTCCTGTCCGGGCGTGCCGAACAGGTACAGCACCAGGTCCTCGCGGAGCGTGATGCGCCCGAAGTCCATGGCCACGGTGGTGGTGCTCTTGCCCTCCACTCCCCCGGTGTCGTCGACGCCGACGCCGGGCTCGGAGAGCCGTTCCTCGGTCCGGAGCGGTCTGATCTCGCTGACCGCGCTGACCAGGGTGGTCTTGCCCACCCCGAAGCCGCCCGCGACCAGGATCTTCAAGGTCAGCGGCTCGACCGGCGACACCGCGTGCATGGCACCGGTGCGGCTAAAGCGCCCGAAGGCCATCGATCACCTCACGCAGAATGGATTCATCGGGCAGTTCTGCCGGGGGTACCGGCCTGGTCACGTGGACCAGTTCCTCATCGACCAGGTCGCCGATCAGGACGCGCACGACCCCGACCGCGAGGTCGAGGTCGGCCGCGAGTTCGGCGACCGACTGGGGCCGTTCCCGGCACAGCCCGAGGATGTGGGCGTGTTCCGGGGAGAGGGTCATGTCCCAGACCGGATCGTCCGCCGCCGGTTCGGCGACGACGAGGGCGATCAGGTCGAGGCGGTGCTGGCCGGCGTGGCTGGTCCGGCCGCGGGTCATGGCGTAGGGGCGTACGACGGGACCCGCGTCGTCGTCGAACCAGTGCGCGTGGTCTAAGGCGGACGGGTCGAAGGGCATGCCGACGGGAGCGTCGGCGAGATGGTCCTGGCCTGGGTCGCTCATGCCTTCCGACTCACCCTCCGGCTGGCAGCCCGGTGCGCGGGGCGGTCGCCAGGTGGTCCCCCACCCGCTTGACCATCAGCGTCATCTCGTACGCGACCTGCCCGACGTCGGAGTCGGCGTCGGCCAGTACGGCCAGGCAGCTGCCGTCGCCCGCGGCCATGACGAAGAGGAAGGCCTCGTCGAGCTCGACGACCGTCTGGCGGACCCGGCCGGAGTCGAAGTGCCGGCCGACGCCCTTGGCCAGGCTGTGGAACCCGGAGGCGACCGCCGCCAGGTGCTCGCTGTCCTCGCGGGTCAGGTCCTTGGAGCTGCCCGTGGGCAGGCCGTCGCCGGAGAGGACCACCGCCTTGCGGATGGACCCGACCCGGTCGACGAGCTCGTCGAGGAGCCAGTTGAGCGGGCCGGAGCCGCGGCCCCTGCTGTCGTTGCCGGTCTGCGGTGCGGTCATCGACCGTCCCCTTCGTTCTCGTTCGCGGGACCGCCTGCGGAGGATGTGCCCGCCTCGGTCTCGGACTGCTGCTGTGCGTGCCGGTTGCGGCCCGCCGTCCAGCCACGCTGGAGTGCGGACATGCGCGTGCGTACGTCCTCCGCGTCGCGGTCTGCCACCTGGTCGGGGGCGGCTTCGGCGGGCGCGGACGACGCGGACTTCTTGAGCTGGGGGGCCAGGCTGGCCTGGCGGATCCGGCGGGGCAGCCCGCCGGTGTCCGGGCCTGCGGCGGGTTCCGAGTCGTCGGATCCGGCCGCGGGGGCGTTCTGCGGGACCGCGGAGACCGGCCGGGGGTCCACCCGGCGGCCGTGTTCGGCGACCAGGGTCGGCGTGGGACGCCGGCGCGGCAGCGGCACGGCCCCCGCTCCGCGGGGGCCGTCGGGACGGGGCGCCTCCAGCCGCTGGGTGTCCAGCCGGACCGGTCCGGTCGGGGCGAGCGGCTCGCGTTCGCGGTCGCGCTCGCCCGGGCGGGTGCCGTTGCGGGCACCGCCCCGGGCGCCGTTGCGTTCGGTGTGCCGGTCGGTGTGCGGACGGTCCGCCGGGCGCAGGCCCAGCAGGGCGCTGCGCGGGGTGCCGTTCGGCGGGGTCTCGTCGTCGAGGGTCGCCATGGCCGGGCGGCCGGCGCCGGGGCGGCCCGTGATGACGGCCGGTTCGTCACCCAGGGCGGCCGGGTCGTCGAGCGTGTCCAGGCCGTCCAGGCCGCGGCCGGCGAGCGGGGCCTCCAGCTCGACCGGGCCGCGCAGTTCGGCGGTGGCCAGCGGGCGGCCTGCGGCGGCGCGCTCCCCGGTGGAGGTCACCGGCCGCTCGGAGTGCGTGCGGCCGATCTGGCCGGCCTTCGCGGCCCTGCCGGTCTTGCCGGGCCGGGGCCCGTCCAGCCGCACGCCGGTACCGCTGGTCTCGGGGGCGTCGGTCAGCAGGGCCGACGGGAGGAAGACCACCGCGGTGGTGCCCCCGTACGGGCTGGGCTGGAGGACGACCTTGACGCTGTGGCGCTGTGCGAGGCGGCTGACGACGAACAGGCCGAGGCGGTCGGTGTCGGAAAGCTCGAACTCGGGGGTCTCGGCGAGGCGGAGGTTCGCGTCGAGGAGCGCCTCCGGCGTCATGCCGAGGCCGCGGTCGTGGATCTCCAGGGTGAAGCCGTTGGCGACGCGTTCGCCGTGCACCTGGACCGCGGTGTGCGGGGGCGAGAAGACGGTGGCGTTCTCCAGGAGTTCGGCGATGAGGTGGGTGACGTCGGCGACGGCGGGACCGACGATGCCCAGGCGGGTGAGGCGGCGCACCTCTATGCGCTCGTAGTCCTCGACCTCGGCGACGGCTGCCCGTACGACGTCCATGAGCTGGACGGGCTTGCGCCACTGGCGGGAGGGGGCGGCTCCGGAGAGGATCACCAGACCCTCGGCGTGGCGGCGCATGCGGGTGGTCATGTGGTCGAGGCGGAAGAGGTCGGCGAGCTCCTCGGTGTCCTCGGTGCGGCGCTCCATCGTGTCGAGGAGGGTCAGCTGGCGGTGCAGCAGGACCTGGTTGCGTCGGGCGAGGTTGACGAACACCTCGGAGACGCCGCGCCGCAGGTCGGCCTGCTTGACGGCGGCCTCGACGGCGGCGCGCTGGAGGGTGTTGAGTGCCTGGCCGACCTGGCCGACCTCGTCCTTCTCGTATTCGAGGTGGGGCGCCTCGGTCTCGACGTCCACGTGCTCGCCCGCGGCGAGGCGGCGCATGACGCTGGGCAGGCGGACGCCGGAAGCCTCATGGGCCTCCTTGCGCAGCCGGGAGAGGTCGCGGACCAGGTCGCGGCCGATGCGCACGGAGAGGACGAGGGACACGATCAGGGCGAAGAGGCCGAGGATGCCGGCGCCTGCGGCCTGGATCATGACGTCCGCGGCCACGGGCTCGATGCGCCGCTGGTAGCGGTCGCCGGCGTCGGTGTTCATGCTCGCCAGGTCGTCGAGGACCTTGGCGGACGCCTCGTCCCACTGGGCGGCGGTGAGGTTGCGCGGCTTGTTGACCACGCCGCCGGAGATGAAGCGTTCCTCGGCGTCGCGCAGCGGCAGGGTCTGGGGGTCCTTCCAGTACTGCTCGAAACGCTCCCGGTCGTCGGCGGGGAGGGTCACGAGGTTGAACTCGTAGAGCAGCGAACGGTTGGCGGCGAAGTCGGAGACGCGGCGGACGTCGCCGGCGGTGATGTTGCGCGCGGCCAGGGCGGAGGCGATGACCGCGTCCTCGCGGGAGAGCAGCTCCCGGGCGCGGCTGATACCGACGAGGGCGCGGCCCTCCTTGTCGACCTCGACGTTGTCCAGGCCGTGGAGGTTCATCAGGAAGTCGTAGCAGGGGTCGACCAGCCGGTTGTAGAGCTCCAGGGCCTGGCCGGGGTCGAGGGCGTTCTGGTCGACGGAGCGGCGCATGGAGCCGATGCCGTGGAAGGCGGAGACGATCGAGCGCAGGCGCTGGGCGCTCTGCGGGCTGAGCTCGTCGACGACCTTGGGGTCGCGGGCGCTCACGCTGATCTTCTCGACGGCCTGGTCGGTCTCGGTGCGGCGCTTGGCGAGTTCGGCGGTGGCGGCCGCGGCGCGGGGGTCGCCGAGGACGACGAGGGTCTGGCGCCGCTCCTTCTGGATGACGCGGGCGACGTCCTCGATCGGGTAGCCGACCTTGTCGATGACGTAGGCCACGTCGAAGAGTTGCAGCGCCTGACGGCCCGTGATGAACGTGGCGAAGCCCCAGAGGGCGGTCAGGGAGACGAGCGGCACAAGGAGCAACGCCACGATCTTCCGGCGGATGGACTTCCCGCGAAAGCGCATGGCCTCCCCAGCCTCCCCCAGGTCAACCCCGTTGCCGGGGGTCGGTGTTCCGTCATTTAAACGGCGTGAGCCTACTACTGCTGGGGGGAAGGTTCGAAGGCGTGTCCGGACGTTTTCGGCCTGACCCCTGGACGAAGATCACCAGTTGTCCGATACTTCCGGTCAAGTCAGGCCCGATATGTGGCAGATGACACTTGGTGGGGCGTCAGTTCCCGCATCCTGATGGATGGCTGGAATTATTCGTTCCGCGATCTCCGGGACCTGTGGGGCATCCGGTGTCCGGGAATCTCCCGGCGCCGTCGGACGTCTGTCAGTACGAGGAGCACGTCGGGGTAGACGTGTGGGGGTAGGCATGGCGGACCGCGGGTGGGGAGTGAGCGGACCATGAGCAGTGACGAGGGCGGCGGCGCCCGTGCGGCGAGGCGCGGCCTGTGGGTGGAGGAGCCGGCCCGCCGGCGCCGGATGCCTGACCCGGTGCGGGTCTCGGCGGTCCGGGCGGTGCTGGTGGTGGCCGTGACCCTGACCCAGGCGACGATCACGTTCTTCCTGAGCCTGACCGGTTCCTGGCTGGCCTTCCCGATGGTGCTCGGCGCGGTCGCCGCGACCATCGTGGCCACCTGGGCCGTGCTGGACGTGTGGATCACCCGGCAGACGTGGAACCAGCGGTACGGGGTCGTGTCGGAGCCGAGCAGCACGGCGCGGCTGCGCCGTCGTGAGGCCCGCCGGGCGGCCAAGGCCGCACGGGCGGCGCGCAAGCGCACGGGCCCGGCCCGAATAGTCCGCGAGGACGGGCCCCTCGCGGGGTTCGGCCGGAACTGACCGCACTCCGAAGGCCGGACGGGACCCGTCGGGCCCGCGCCGGAGGGACTCGGGAGCGCGCCGTGTGCCCGGGCCCGGGCACACGGCGGGCCTCGGTCCCGGGCATGCCGGGGGCCGGGCGCGCGGGGGGCGTCAGGCGGTCGGGGCGGCGGCGCTGCGGCGGAACATCCGGGTGGCCGTGATCTCGCCGTGGATGGTCTCCTCCTCCGGGGACTGCTGCGGCAGGCCCGGGCGCAGGTGCTCCTCGACGCTGATGTACTTCAGGCCCGCCCGCAGGTCCGCGTCGTTGCGCAGGCGGATCACCAGCGGGAACTCGGCGAGGGCGGTCGTGTCGAACAGTCCGGTCGTGTAGAGCAGCTGGACGCCGAGTGCGTCCGAAACGGCCCGCTGGAGCTCCAGCAGGTAGGTGGCGTTGGCGCGGCCGATCGGGTTGTCGAGGAACAGCGTGCCCGCGTGCCGGTGCTTGTCGCGGCCCCGGTCGTTGCTGCGCAGCGCCGCCATCGTGCAGTAGAGCGCGATCGCGGCCGTCAGCAGCTGCCCGCCGGAGAACACGTCGCCCATCTGCCCCACCGGCACCCGTTCGGCGCGCAGTACCGCGTCCGGCTTGAGGATCTCCACGGAGATCCCCTTGGGTTCGAGGGCCGCCTGGACGCCCCTCAGCAGCAGGGACATGCCGTCGCGGCGGCCCTCGCCGAAGGAGGCGCTGCTGTTCTTCTTCACGGCCGTACGGGTCGCCTCGTCGATGACCTCGCCGAGCCGCTCCGTGAGGGTGGCCTGGTCGGGCTCCTCGAAGCGGATCCGCAGGAACTCCTGCCCGGACCATTCGCCGAGGCCTTCGGGGAGCTGGGAGAGGCGCTGCGCGGAGCGGAGGGTGGCCAGGGCGGATTCGACCAGGCCGCGCAGCCGGTCGACGATGCTGTCGCGGTTGCGCTCCAGCTGGGCCAGCTCGTCGGTGAGGACGCGCAGCCGGGGGGCGAAGGCCGCCGCCCAGGCCGCCGCGTGCTCGGGCAGCGCGGAGGCGGGCAGTTCCCGGATCTGCTGGCGCGCGGGGGTGCGTACCTGCTCGTAGCGGGTGGCGTTGGCGTGCCGGACCAGGATGTCGCTCGCTTCGCGCACCGCGGACTCGGCGGCCGACAGGTCGGCGGCGCAGCCGCGCAGCGACCGGCGGGCCTCGGTGGCCGACTGGCGGGCCTCCTCCAGGGTGCCGGGGTGGGCCACCGGCTCCTGCTCGTCGTCCTGGTGGGTGTGGTCCCGCAGCAGGTCCCGCAGGAGCGCCGCAGTCTCGTCGAAGCCTCCGGCGCCGTCCTCGGCGGTGCGGTGGGCGCGCAGCAGGTCGGTGTGGGCGGCGCGGGCGGCCTCGACGGCCGCGGTGTGGGCGGCGAGCTGGGCGGTGGCCGTACGCAGCAGGGCCTGGGCCTCGTCGACGTCCCCGGGGACCAGCTCCTCGGGCAGCTCGGTGTGTGCCTCGCCCTCGGCGGGGGCGTGCCGTTCGGCCTCGCCGCGCAGCCGGCCGAGCTGCTCGCTGGCGGCTGACGCCCGGGTCTCCAGCATCTGCACGAGGGACTCGGCGCGCGCGGCCGCGGCCTGGCGGGACGGGCCGTCGGCGCCGTCGGTGCCCTCCAGGAGCTGGGCGGCGCGGGTGCGGACCTTGTTGGTGAGGCGGTCGAGTTCGGCGAGGGCGGCGCTCTCGTCGCTCTCGGCGCGGGCCTGTTCGGCACGCAGGTCGGCGCCGACGCCGACCTTCTCGTAGAGCTGGGACGCGGCGCGGTAGGCCTCGCGGAGGTCGGGCAGCGGCACGCGCGGGCCGTCGGCGGCGTCGGGCAGCTGGTCGGGGGCGCCGGCGATCTCGGCGCGTTCGGCCCGCAGGGCGCGGGCGGTGCGCCGGGCGTCGTCGGCGGCGCGCTGCGCGGCCCGGCGGTCCTCGTCGGCCGCGCGGGCCCGGTCCAGGCAGACCTCGGCGCGGGCCTCGGACTCCGCTGCCTCGTCGGCGAGTTCGCGTACGCGGGCCTGCCAGCCGGCCCGCTCGCGCAGGCGGAAGGCGAGGCCCGCGAGGGCGTCGGCGGCGCGGCGGGCGCGCTGGGCGGTGTCCTGGCGCTCCTCGCGGACACGGGCGGCGTCGGCGGCGGCCTCGTCGGCCTCGGCGCGTACGGTACGGGCCTCCGCAAGCTCGGCGTCGGTCTCCTCGGCGAACATCCGGGCGGCCGCGGCCTGTTCGGCGAGCTCGGTGAGGCGGCCGGGCGGGCAGCCGGTGCGCCAGGAGGCGAGGCGGGCGGAGAGCTCGCGGTCGCCCGCGAGGCGGGCGGCGAGGTCGCGGATCTCGGTGTCGCGGGCGGCGGCGCGGGTGCGCAGCGCCTGACGCTCCTCGTCGGCGGCGAGCTCGTCGTGCATGGCCGGGTTCGGCGTGACGATGAAGATCCCGGAGACGGCGTCGTCGGGGCCGGCCGGGGGTACGGGGGCGAGCAGGGCGGCGGCGGTGCCCACGGCGACGGTGGAGCGGGGCAGCAGGGCGGCGCCGGAGAGGACCTCGCGGGCCCGGCCGTGGGTGTCGGGGTCGGTGATGACGACGCCATCGACGAGTTCGGGGCGGGCCGCGAGGACGGCGGCGTGGTCGGCGGGGTCCACGGCCTGGGCGAGGTAGCGCCAGCCGGGGAGTGCGGGGATGCCGTGTTCGCCGAGGTACTCGACGGTGGCGAGGACGTCCGGGCCGGGCGGCAGCAGGCCGCCGTCGCCGAGCGCGCCGAGGATGCGGGCGTCGTCGGCGGCGGCGGTGCGCAGCTCGAACAGCTGGCGCTCGGCCGAGGCGACGCCTTCGGACAGCAGTTCGCGCAGGTCCTCGGCGCCACGGTCGAGGTCCTCGGCGGTGAGCAGACCGACGGCGGTGGCCAGGGCGGCACGTCCGGCACCCTGCGCCTCGCCGTGCGGGCCGCCGGGGGTGCCCGGGGCCGCGGCGGCCTGGCCGGGGGTGCCGTCGCCCGTACGGGGCGAGGGGACCGACACGTCCGCGGTGTCCGCGGCCGCCGGCAGCCCGAGGAGTTCGGCCAGCCGCGGGGACGCGGCGAGCGAGGCGGCGGCGCGGTGCTCGGCGTCGTGGGCGGCCTCCGCCGCTTCGGCGGCGTCCGCGGCGCGGGCGGCGGTCAGCTCCGCCCGGGATTCCGCTGCGGCGGCCTCACGGGCTGCCTCGGCGGCGGCGCGGGCGACCTCGCGGGACTCGTCCCAGGCGGCCACGGCGGCCTTCTCCGCGTCGGCGGCGGCGAGGGCGGCCCGGGCCGGGTCGGCGTCGGGCGCGGAGTCGTCGAGCCAGCCGGCGCGGACGGCCTCGGCGGTCTCCTGCTGGACCTCGCTGAGCCTGGTCCTGAGGTGTTCGGCCTCACTGCGGGCCCGCTGGGCGGCCGTGGCGGCGGCGGTGGCGTCGCGGTGGGCGTCCTCACCGGTGGCCTGGAGGGCGGCGGAGCGCTCCTCCTCCTCGTTGGCGAGCCGCTCGCCGTCCTCGGCGGCGGTGTGCAGGGCCCGCACGAGCTCGCCGGCGGCCGTGGCGCGGGCGGCCAGCGCCGGGGCGGCGTCCCGCTCGGCCTCCCGGATCGCGGCGGCGACGCGGGCGGAGCGGTCGGCGGCGGCGCGGTGGCGCAGCACGGTCTCGGCTGCCTGCCAGGCGGAGTGCAGGGTGCGGGCCTCGAGGAGTTCGCGGCGCTGGGCGGCGGCGGCCCTGTCGGCGACGGTCAGGGCCAGGGAGGCGTGCCGGTAGGCCAGTTCGGCGGAGACGGCCGCGCTGCGGGTACGGGCGGCCTCGGCGGCGGTGACGTCGTGGGCCGCGGCGGTGACGCGCTGGGCGAGATCGGCGGCCCGGCCGCGTTCCTCGGCGGCACGGGCGGACAGCCGGCGGGCCAGGGTGCGCGTGCGGCGCTCGGCGCCCGCGTGGACGTCGCGCAGCCGGGAGCGGGTGGCGGCCGCTTCGACGATCTTGGTGAGGAGGTCCACGGAGCCTGCGGTGAAGTCGCGTTCGGCCATGAGCTCGGCGCGGCGGCCGAGCTTGTTGCCGAAGCCGTGGACGAGGTCGGCGAGGCCGTCCGTGTCACGGGTGTCGGTGACGGCGCGCAGCAGCAGGTCGGTGAAGTCGGAGTCCTTCTTGACCGCGAAGAGGCCGGCCGCCTCGCCCTCGTCGGCGTTCATCTCGCGCTGGTAGCGGAAGAGTTCGGGGTCGAGGCCGAGCTCGGTGAGGTGCTCGTTCCAGCGGTCGTGGATCTCCTCGAAGTACACCTCCAGGTGCGGGTACGCCTTGCCCGCCTCGGTGAGCGCGTCACGGAAGCCCTTCATCGTGCGGCGGCGGCCCTGCGCGCCGGAGGCGCCCTCGACGGGCGGGCGCACGGCGGTGGACTCGGCGACGGGCAGGCTGTCGAGGCTCAGGCCGGGGCCGGGGCGGAAGGAGTACCAGGCCTCGGCGAACTTGCGGGGGTCGTTGGAGACCTGGCGGCCGCGCCATTCGCTGACCTTGCCGACGACCACGCACTCGCCGGTCTGGGTGTGCTGCCACTCCAGGGCCACGTGTCCGCAGTCGTCGGCGAGCAGGAACTTGCGCAGGACGCCGGAGCTGGCGCCGCCGAGGGTGTTGCGGTGGCCGGGGAGCATCACCGAGAAGATCAGCTTGAGCAGGACGGACTTGCCGCCGCCGTTCTCGAGGAAGAGCACCCCGGCGGGCGCGGGGCGGCGCGGCGGCCCGGTCGGCTCCTCCTCGAAGAACTCCGCCTGGGTCGGCGCCGGGTGGGGCACCGGCTCGCCGACTCCGCGCAGGTCGAGCACGGTGTCGGCGTAGCGTGCGCCGGCGGGCCCGATGGAGTAGAGGCGGATCCGGGACAGCTCGTACATGGCGGCGGACTCTCGTGGTGTCTGGGTGTGAGGCAGGTCTACGGGGATCAGGACTCAGGCGTGGAAGGGCAGCCCGGCGTCGGCGGCCAGCTCCAGGTCGTCGCCCTCGGGCGGCGGCAGGAGGGTGGCGGAGCCGTCGCTGACGGGGACCACGCCGAGTTCCAGGAGCTCGGCCATGGCCGAGCTGCCCGCCATGTCGCGGACCTGGAGCTGGTAGCGGGGGGTGGTGCGGTAGGTACCGCCGGCCTCGTCCCCGGTGCGCTGGAGGAAGCCGGAGTCGGTGAGGAAGGCCGCGGCCTTGCCGACGATGCCGGTGGTGGAGCCGGCGAGGCGGCGGGCGTCCTTGGTGGCGCCGGTCGCGCTGCGGCGGGCGTAGACGCGCCAGGCGGCCTCCAGGCCGGGGGCGTCGGAGGCCGGGTCGGTGTTCTCGCCGAGTTCCTCGGCGCGTTCCTCCAGGCGGCGGCAGGTCTGCCGGACGAAGGCATCGACGCCGTTGACGGTGACGCGGCCGATGTAGCCGTCGTCGGCGAGGTCTTCGGGGCGCGGGAAGGCGAGGGCGGCGACGGCGAGGTGGGCGAGGCCGTGCAGGAACCGGTCGGCGGAGTCAGCGGCGGTGCGGCGGGCGTAGTCGCCCATCCGGACGGCGAAGACGGAGTCCTCGTCGGCGGCCACGGCCATGCCGGCGCGCGGGGACACCTCCAGCACGACCAGGCCGAGGCCGGTCGCGACGGCGTCGGCGAGGCGGCCGAAGGCGGGCTCCTCGCGGTAGCGGCGCAGCAGTTCGGCGTACTCGGCGTCACGGGCGGGCGCCAGCTTGGGCTGGAGCCCGAAGGCGACGAGACGGGCCGCGTCGGCGGCGTCCGCCGGGGTCACGGACCCTCCGGTGGCGGGCGCGACGGGAGCCGACGGCGTGTCGGGCTCGCTCCACGCGGGGTGCTCGGCGTGGTGGTCGCTCACGGGCGGGTCTCCTCGGCGGTGCGGGGCGTGCGGGGCGTACGGGGGATGCGGGTCGATTGCGCCGGCGTGCGAGCGGGGTGCACCGCGCGGTGGCGGCCGGGGACGGAAGCAGGCGGGGCCGGGTGCCCGGCGGAGCCGGCCCCGGGGCTCCGCCACGGACCCCGCGCCTCACACGCCGGCGGGGCTGGATGTGCCAGGCCGGTCACGGCGGGGGCGGTCATGACGCCTCCGCGCGGTCGGCAGCCATGCCGGCCGCGTCGAGGAGGGCGGTGCCGACGATGAGGTCGGCGCCGCCGAACTCGGGGTCGTCGAGCTGCGTGCCGTCGTCGACGGCGAAGAGCAGCCGCTCCTCGCCCTGGCGGTACGCGGTGCCGACGGCCGGACTCGCGGCGTGGACGGCCAGCAGGGCCACCAGGTACGGCAGGTCGGGATCGCTGCGGCGGGCCTCCGCGAGCAGACCGGACAGCCGGCGCGGGGCGTCGTGCGGCAGGTCCAGGAGCTGCGTGGCGGCGGCGAGCTGTTCCTCGCTGAAGCGGCTGTCGTCCGGGGTGGCGATCAGGTCGGGCTCGGGCATCTCCGCGCCGAGGTGCTCGCGCTCCACCGGCGGGGTGAGCAGGATCTCGACGAGGTCGGCCACCCGCACCGAGACGGGGGTGCGCAGCCCGGTACCGGCGGCGAAGAAGGCGTCGGTGACCCGGCGCGCCTGTTCCACGGGCAGCGGCAGGACCGGGGCGACGAGCTGGCCGTACAGGTCGATGCCGGTGCGCGGCGCCGGGGCGGCGAAGGCCTGGCGGTCCTGCTCTGCGCGGAACAGCGGGCCTGCGTCCAGCAGACGGGACTGCAGCTGGGTGTGGCGGCGGATGCAGTCCTTGACGATGTCGACGAGCTCGGCGGCGCGCCGCTTGTTCTCCGGCTCCTCGGCCTCGTCGCGTGCCCGGCGGATGTTGGTCAGGATCGCGTTCTCGTGCCGGTAGCGGTCGGCGACGTGTTCGAGAGCTTCGGCGATCATGTCCGGGACGGCCTGGAGCCAGTCCACCGCCCGGACGTTGCGCCGGGTCGCGTCCAGGGTCCGGCGCAGGGTCTCCGCGTACTGCACGGTCCGGTAGCGGGCCTGTTCCGCGGCCAGCTGGGCGTCCGCCAGCCGCCCGCGGCTGATCAGCACCTCCAGCTTGACCTCGGCGGCGATCTGGGCGCTGGTGACGTCGGTGTCGAGGGCGCCGACCAGGACGTTGACGGCCTCGTCGGTGGTGCGCAGGTAGACGGCGCCGCCGTAGGGGACCTCTTCGATCAGCTTGAAGTCGTAGTCGCGGCGCACGTAGACGCCGTCGGGGCCGAAGGTGCCGTAGATCGCGCGGAAGCCGCGGTCCACGCTGCCGACGTTGATCAGGTTCTCCAGCACCCAGCGGGCCACCCGCTCGTGCTCGGCGGCCGGGCGGGCCGGGGCCTGCGCCGCGACGCGCGGCAGCAGCCTGGCCACTATCTGCTCGTGGTCGGCACCCGTGTCGAAGTCCATGTTGAGGGTGACCAGGTCGATCGCGGCGAGCGCGACCTCCGCCATCGCGTAGATCCCGTACTCGCCCGCCAGATTGGCCTTGCGTACGTCGAGGTCGTGCAGCGGGGCGGTGCAGGCGAGGGCGCGCAGCCGCCGGGCCAGGCCCTCGTCGGCGGCCGGGCCCGGCGCCGGGGAGGGAAGGGTCTTCGCCGGGGCTGGGAGAGTCACGGACAAAGACTAGGCGCTGACAGTGACAACATCCCAAACGGCATGGTTCGGCCGGATCGTCCCCCGGCCCGCTGCTCTACGCTCGGCGCATGGATTCCATGATCGCATCCACTCCGGTGATCGACCTCAACGCCGATCTCGGCGAGGGGTTCGGGCGCTGGACGCTCACTGACGACGAGGCCCTGCTCTCGGTCGTCACGAGCGCCAACGTCGCCTGCGGCTTCCACGCCGGCGACCCGTCCATCATGCGCCGGGTCTGCGAACTGGCCGCCGAGCGCGGCGTGCGGATCGGCGCCCAGGTCTCCTACCGCGATCTGGCGGGCTTCGGCCGCCGCGCCATGGACGTGCCTCCCGGGGAACTCGCCGACGAGGTGGCCTACCAGATCGGTGCGCTGGAGGTCTTCGCGCGGGCGGCCGGCTCACGGGTGTCCTACGTGAAACCGCACGGCGCGCTCTACAACCGGACCGTGCACGACGCCGGCCAGGCCGCCGCCGTCGTCGCGGGCGTCCGGCTGGCCGCGGGCGCCGGGGCGACGGGCGGCCTGCCCGTCCTCGGCCTGCCCGGCTCGCTCCTGCTGGCCGCCGCCGAGGAGGCCGGGCTCGCCGCCGTGCCCGAGGCGTTCGCCGACCGCGCCTACACCCCGGCCGGGACGCTGGTGCCGCGCAGCGAGCCCGGCTCGGTGCTGCACGACCCGGACGCGGTGGTGGCGAGGGCCGTCGGGATGGCGGCCGGCGGCACCGTGACGGCCGCCGACGGTTCGGCCGTCTCCGTGGCGGCCCGCTCGCTCTGCCTGCACGGGGACACCCCGGGCGCCGCCGGGCTCGCCCTGCGCGTCCGGGAGTCGCTGGGCGCGGCCGGGGTGCGGGTGGAGGCCTTCACGTGAGGACGCCGAGGACGCTGGTGGTGGGCGCGCAGGCGCTGCTGGTCGAGCTGGACTCGGCGGAGGAGGTCGCCGCGCTCCACGCCGAGCTGCTGCGCCGCCGGGACGCGGGTGCCCTGGGGCCCGTACGGGACCTCGTACCGGCGGCCCGGACCGTCCTGCTGGACGGCGTACGGGATCCGGCCGCGCTCGGGGCCCGGATCGCCTCCTGGGAGGTCCCGCCCCTCACCCGCCGGGAAGGCCCGCTGGTCACGGTCGCGGTCCGCTTCGACGGGCCCGACCTGGCGGAGGTGGCCCGGCTGTGGGGCGTGGCCGCCGGGGAGGTGCCGGGCATCGTCGCCGCGATCGAGTTCCGGGTGGCCTTCTGCGGGTTCGCGCCGGGCTTCGGTTATCTGACGGGGCTGCCGGAGCGGCTGCACGTACCGCGCCGGGAGACCCCGCGCACGGCCGTCCCGGCGGGTTCGCTGGCACTGGCGGGCGAGTACGCCGGGGTGTACCCGCGCTCCTCCCCCGGCGGCTGGCAGCTGATCGGCTCCACCGACGCGGTGCTCTGGGACCCGGAGCGGGAACCGGCGGCGCTGCTCGCCCCGGGGGTCCGGGTGCGGTTCGTACAGGAGGAGCGGGCGTGACGGGACTGCTGGTGGTGCGGGCGGGGGCGCTGACGACGGTCCAGGACCGGGGCCGTCCGGGGTACGCGCACCTGGGGGTCCCCCGCTCGGGGGCGCTGGACACGGCGGCGTACGCGCTGGCGAACCGGCTGCTCGGTAACCCGCCGGACGCGGCGGTGCTGGAGACGACCCTGGACGGGGTGTCGCTGCGGGCGCTGGCCGCGACGGTCGTGGCGGTCACGGGCGCGCCCTGTCCGGTACGGGTCTCCGGGCGCCCGGTGGCCTGGGGAGCACCGGTCGGGCTGCCGGCCGGGGCGGAGCTGGAGGTGGGGCTGGCGGAGTCGGGACTGCGCGGCTACGTCGCGGTCCGGGGAGGCCTGGCCGTCCCGCCGGTCCTGGGCAGTCGCTCGACGGACCTGCTGTCGGGCCTCGGGCCGGCGGTCCTGACGGCCGGGACGACGCTTGCGGTGGGCCCCGCCGGGCCGGACCCGGTACCCGGCGCGGACGCGTACGGGCTGCCCGCGGCGCCGTCGGAGCTGGTGCTGCCGCTGCGGCTCGGACCGCGGGCGGACTGGTTCACCGGGGCGTCCCTCGCCGGGCTGTGGCGCTCAGCGTTCCGGGTGTCGCCGAGCTCCAACCGGATCGGGCTGCGCACGGAGGGCGGGTCCGCGCTGGTGCGCGCGCGGGCCGGGGAGCTGCCCAGCGAGGGCATGGTGCTCGGCGCGGTCCAGGTGCCCCCGGACGGCCTGCCGGTGGTGTTCCTGGCCGACCATCCGGTGACCGGCGGCTATCCGGTGGTCGGGGTGGTCGGTCCGGGCCCGGCGCTGGACGCGGCGGCGCAGGCCCGGCCGGGCACTCCGGTCAGGTTCGTACGGGCCCGGTGACCTTCGTACGGGCCCGGTGAAACGCTTTCGGGGGCTGCGGCCAAGTACGGGGTGAGGGGGCCGACGGGGTCCCCGGTGCAGGGGAGGAACCGGGTGCACAGCCCACGACACGAGACCGGCCCGCCGGATCTCACCACGGCCGAGGGATTCGGGACGTTCTACGAGGACCACATCGACGCCGTGCTCGGCTTCGTCACCCGCCGGGTCGCGGATCCGCACCTGGCGGCCGACCTGACGGCGGACATCTTCCTCGCGGCGATGGGTTCGGCCGGCACGTACCGGGGTCACAGGGGAGTCCCGGTCGCCTGGCTGTTCGGAATCGCCCGGAACGTCCTGGCCGGGCATGCCCGCGGGAAGGCGCGGGAGAGCGGCGCGCTGGCGCGCCTGAGCGGTCGGCGGCTGCTGGACGACGAGGACGTGGCCGCGCTGGAGGAGCGCATCGACGCCCAGCGGGCCTTCCGGGACCTGGCCGCGCACCACGCCGCCCTGTCCGAGCCGCTGCGGGCCGTCCTCGACCTGGTGGTGGTGGACGAGCTCACCCCGGCCGAGGCCGCGCAGGCCCTCGGCATCACCCAGGCGACGGTCCGCGTCCGCCTGCACCGCGCCCGGCGCGCCTTGCGCGCTTCGGGCCCCGTGAGCGAGTCCCGGCTGGAGGTAGCCCGATGAGCAGCAGGCCCCGCGGCTTCGAGAACCGCCTGAAGGCGGCCCTGCTGGCCCGCCTCCCGGAGACCCCGCCCCCGACGCCGGCCCGCTCCTTCGCCCGCCGCTACGGCGTCCCCCTCGCGGTGGGCGTGGCGACGGTGGCAGTCGCCGCGGTGATGACCGTGCCCGGGAGCACCCGCGACGGCTCCCGGCCCGCCGACGGCCCCACGGGAACGCCCAGCCCGTCGGCCACGGGCGCGCCCGAGATCAGGAAGGACCCGGACGGCACAGTGCGGTTCGGAATGCCGGAGCCCGCTCAGGTCCCGGCGCTCGTGGACGCCTTGAAGAAGCTCGGCGTGCCGGCGGTGCTCGTACCGATGCGGCCTCGGTCGCAGTGCTCCGAGCCCGGCGGGGGCTACCGCGGGCCGCAGGCGGACCCCGCCGCGGAGGTCAATCAGCGCTCCGCCGACGGCTTCTCCTTCACGGTGGACGCCAAAACGGTGCCGCCCGGGTACTCGCTCACGTTCACGTGGGCGGACTACTACCCGTTCGGCCAGAGCCGCAGCATCGGCTACGGAGTGATCGAGACCTCCAAGGTCCCGTCCTGCCGCGTCGACTACTCCGAGGGCCTGGACGACATACTGAAGGCCGGCGCCGGCTACCCCGTGGGAGAGCCCGCCGGCACCCTCCGCATTCCTCGGCCCACGGCCGGGGAACTGCCCGAAGTGGTGCGCGGTCTGCAGGCACAGGGGATCAGCGTGGCCGTGAGCGAGTCGAAGCCCGCGGCGGAGTGCCCGCATCCGGGTGGCGGGTACCGAGGTCCGCAGGCCGACCCCGAGGCGGAGCTGCGGGACAGGGACGACATGAACAGCCTGAAGATCAACGCCAAGACGGTTCCGCCCGGGTACACCCTCGTCTTCTCGAAGCCGGCGAACCCCTCGGACCAGGTCGGTGCCGGTGTGAAGGAGACGTCGAAGGTCACGCCCTGCGAGGTCGACTACGCCCTGGACGCTCCCCCTCCGCCGGACACTCCCCTCTCGCCTCGCTGACCCCCCGCGCGCCCGGATCCGGCAGGACGGGCCGTCCGCCCCGGCCCCGCCACGAGGGTCGGGGCGGAGCCGTGCCCGCGTGCGGGAACGCGCGCGCCCGGGCTCCGTCGTCACGGGGCCCGGGCGCGGGGGTTCGGCTTCCCGGGGGCGCTACACGGCCGACTCCGGGGCGATGCGGCTGCGGACCGCGGACTGTACGTCCTCCTCCTCCGCCGGGTCCGACGCCAGGCGGCGCAGGCGCGGGGCGACCCGGGCGTCGGCGGTCTCGGCGTGGCGGGCGGCCACCTCGCGGGTGGTCTCCTCGCAGTCCCAGAGGCATTCGACGGCGAAGCCGGCCGCGAAGGACGGGTCGGTGCTGGCGAGGGCCCGCGCGGCCCGGCCGCGCAGGTGGGACGAGGACGTCTCGCGGTAGACGTGGCGCAGTACGGGCGCCGCGCAGCCGATGGCGAGCCGGCCGGCCCCGTCGACGAGGGCGAACAGCCGCTGGGTGTCCGGGCCCGAGCCGCGGACGGTGGAGCGCAGGGCGCTCAGGACCAGGGGTGCGTCCTCGGCCCCGCCCCGCGTGGCCAGGACGGCCGCGGCGGCCTCGCCGAGGGCGTCGGGCCGGTGGACCCAGCGCCGGGCCCGCTCGACGGCTTCCGGGCCGCACATGCGCTCGTACGCGGCCACGGCGGGCTCGTCGGCGGCGGCTTCGATGAGGTCCAGTACAGCCGGGTTGTCCGGCTCGGCGAGGACCAGGTGGTGCAGGGCGGTGGCCCGGGCGGCCTCCCCGTCGGCGCCGGCGGCGGCCGCGAGGATGGCGGAGCGGTCCTCGGGCTGGGCCACGGCGGCCAGGCAGCGGGCGGCGGGCACGTGCAGCGGGGTGCCGCGGCGCAAGCCGTCGGCGGCCCAGTCGAACACGGCCTGGACGCCCCAGCCGGGCTGTGGGCCGCTCGGGGTCAGCTGGCGCTGCCAGCGGTCGAAGGAGCCCTGCCGGCGGGCGGCGCTCAAGCGCTCCCCGTACAGCGGGGAGTCCTCCCACAGGCACCAGGGCCGGGGCTCGTAGGCGTCGCGGACGGCGGCGGCCAGCCGCGCCTCACCCTCCGCGGTGGCGGGGAAGCGGGCGAGGACGGGTGCGGCCAGTGACCGCAGTCCCTCGTCGTCGTCGCGCAGGGCGAGTTCGTCGAGGGCCCAGGCCCAGTTGGCTCCGGACGCGGCGTAGCGGCGCAGCAGCATGAGTGCGTCGTCGCGTCCGTACGAGGCCAGGTGGCCCAGGACGGACAGGGCGAGGCCCGTGCGGTGGTCCGTGTCGTCGACGAGGTCGTCGGCGCTGAAGAGGTGGCTCTCGATCTCGCCGAGGGGGCCGTCGAGGTCGAGGTAGAGCCTGGCGTAGTACAGCGAGCGGTTCTCGACCTGCCAGTCCTGGCGCGGATCACGGAGCACGCACTGGTTGAGGGCCGCGAGGGCCTCCGCCCTGGGCGCCGCGAGTGCGTGCAGCGTGCCGTCGCCACGGCCCCGCTGGAGGAGGCCGAGCAGGGTACCGCTCGGCGCTATGACTGGTTCGAACATGGGAATGGCCTCAAATCAAGCTGGGGACGCAACCGGGAATCGGGATTCACAGGGCCGCGTAACAGCATGTGAGGACGTCCGCCGTCTTGTTCCGCTCGATGTAGACCATTGCCTTCTCACTCTCGTCGGTGGTTCGTGACCAGGGGTGGCCGGACCGGGGCGGGACACTCTGCGTGTCCTGCCCGTCTGCCCGTCCCCCGTGCTCGCGAATCGAATCCGACGCCATGATGACCCAGCCGGTTTGTGCGCCGCGACCACATTTACGGCTGCCGTGACCAAGCTGTGAGCTCTGCGCCGGTTGTGGCCCGGCAAAAAGCGGACTACTCGGCTCCGAAGAGTTCCAGCAGGTCGGCCTTGGCGAACATGCGCGCCGTGTCCACCGCGGAGGGTGTTCCGGCGGTCGGGTCGGCCCCTCCCGCGAGCAGGGCGCGGATGACCGCGCCCTCGCCCTTGAAGACCGCTCCGGCGAGCGGGGTCTGGCCGCGGTCGTTGGCGCGGTCGGCCTCGGCGCCGCGGGCCAGCAGCGCCGTGACGGTGTCGGCGTGGCCGTGGTAGGCGGCGAGCATGACCAGGGTGTCGCCGCGGTCGTTGGTGAGGTTCGCCGGGACCCCGGCGTCGAGGTACGCGGCGAGCTGCGCGCTCTCACCCTGGCGGGCGAGGTCGAAGATCTTGGTCGCCAGTTCGATGACGTCCTCGTCGGGACCTTCCGGGGAGGCGCCTTCGGTGTGCTCGCTCATCGTGCGTACCGCCTTTCACTCGCTGCTGGCATGAAGCTTCCCCGGGGCCGTGCGGGGCAGGGGTGCACGGCATTGCGGCCGTACGGGTGAATCGCCAGAGTAGCGCCCTGGCCTGCGCATGTCCGGGTCGGCCCGAGGCAGGGATCAGCCCGGACCCCCTCCCCGGCGGGCGCGCCACTCGGGCTGAGCCGGTCAAGTGAAAAACCCACTGATTCACCCGTATGCACCTTTTTTCGCATTGATACTTCCTGTGAGCCTGGAACAACTGATGGTGACTGTCCCCACCAACCAGGAGAACTCCTCATGGTCCTGTCCATCTCAGGCGTGGTCCTGCTCGGCATCATCTGCTTCCTGTTCTTCAAGAAGGACGGGATGAAGCTGAGCCACGCGTTCGTCTGCTCGCTCTTCGGCTTCTTCCTCGCCGGCTCCGCCATCGCCCCGAGCATCACGGCGAGCACCGCGAGCCTCGCGAGCCTGCTCGGCGGGATCAAGCTCTAGCGGCCCCCGAGCAGTAACCCCAGCCCCACCCGGAACAACGCTCACGACCACAACTCCAGGAGACGCCCGTGGCCCGGCGCCCACTTCCCCGCATCCTCAGCAGCGGCACCGCGTCGCTGGCCCGGGGCCGCGACTTCGCTCGCACGGCCGCCGACAGCGCCACGGACGTCCTCCATCCGCTCCTCGTCATCGGACGCGGCCTGCGCATCCTGGCCGCGTCCGGGCGGCGCAAATGGTCCGAGACCCCCAAGGACAAGCGCGGTCCCGCCCTGTTCCTGGGCGCCGCCTGCGCCCTCGTGGTCGCACTCGTCCCCTACGGCCCGCTGCTCGCCCTGATCACCCTCATGGCGGCCGCGGCCTGGCACGGGCGCGACCGCACCCCCGCGAAGACCGGGCCCAGCGCCACCGAGAGCGAACGGCTCGGCTCCCTCTACGAAGCCCTCGTCCCGTACTTCTCCATCCCGGACGACCCCAGTCCGCTCTTCGCCCACGGCGGGGAGTGGGACAAGGCCTTCAGCGGCTACGAGTTCGACGAGGCGGGCCGGATCACCCGGCTCCACATCCGCTACCCGGCCTACTTCACCGACGGCGAGGCCGCCTCGCGGGCCCGGATCGAAGCACTGCTGCACGCCAAGTCCGGACGCGGACGGGAGTACCTCTTCGACTGGGACGAGGAGGGCAACCGGCTCGACCTCAGCGTGCTGCCGGCACTGCCGACGGGCATCGCCGCCCAGCCGTTCGTCACCTCCCCGGGCGAGAGCGTGCTCGGCTTCACCGACTCCGGCACCGTGCAGCGCACCCTGCCCGTCCTGGAGGGCGGCCGGCCCCGTGACGTCCCGCCGGTCGTCTGGCGCACCGGCCCCCGCTCCACCGAACCCCACCTGCTCGCCGTCGGCCAGCCCGGCAGCGGCACCTCCACCCTGCTCCGTTCCCTCGCCCTGCAGGCCCTGCGGCACGGCGGCGACGTCCTGATCGTCGACGGCGGCGGCAGCGGCGAGTACGCCTGCCTCACCGGCCGCACCGGCGTCCTCGCCGTGGAGTGCGGGCCGGTCGGCGCGGTCGCCACGCTGGAGTGGGCCGCGCAGGAGACCGAACGCCGGCTCATCGCCACCCACCGGGCCCGCGAGGCCGGCCGGCCCGCGCCGGAGGACACCCGGCGCCCGCTGTGGATCCTGCTGGACCAGCCGAGCGTGCTGGCCCACCTCGCGGTCGCCGAGGGCGGACCCGATCCGATGAACCACCTGCAGGTGCCGCTGCGGCACGGCCGGCCGGCGCACGTCACGGTGGCCGTGGCCGAGCAGTTCGACCACCTGGAGGTCCTGCACGACGCCGTGTGGCAGCACACCCGTGCGCGGATCGTGCTCGGGCCGGCCGCGATCCAGCAGATCACCGACGTGCTGGGGCTTCCGCCGCACACCACGCCCACGGCGCAGGTGCCGCCGGGGCGCGGGTACGCCCGGCTGGGCACCGGGCCGGTGCACCGGCTCCAGGTGCCGGCCACCCCGGACCCCTACGACGAGGGCACGCATCCGGCGCACCGGCAGGCCGTGCTCGATCTCCTGCCGGAACGGCAGCAGGGGCCCGCGCCGGGGGCGGCACTGGCCAAGGCGTTCCAGGGGCAGCCGCCGGCCCGGGCGGTGGCGGCGGCTGCGGAGGCGCCGGAGTAGCCCGTGCCCTCCCGGGCGGGGGCGGGGCGGGACCTTGGCCCTGGGCCGGGCGGGGCGGTGCCGGGCCGGGCCGTGCCGTGCCGTGCCAGGCGGGGCGGTGCCGTGCCGTGCGGGGCGGTGGGGCCGGAGTCCTGGAGCGGGGACGGCGCGGTGGCCCCCGTGCCAGGGCGGGGTGCCGTCCGTCCCGCCTGTGTCCCGCCCGCGTTACGCGACGAACGTGCGGGGTGGTTCCGTGCCGCTGTCGCCCGCGCCCGTGGCGACCAGGCGGGCGGCCGCCGCCAAGCGGGTGGCGGCCTCTTCGGCCACCGGGCCGCCCACCGTGAACGGCAGCCGGACGTAGCCCTCGAAGGCTCCGTCCACGCCGAACCTGGGACCCGAGGGGACCCGTACGCCGACCCGTTCGCCCACCTCGGCCAGGCGGGAGCCGGACAGGCCGCCCGCGCGGGCCCACAGGGTCAGGCCGCCGGCCGGGACCTCGAACTCCCAGCCCGGGAGCTCCCGCCGGACCGCCGCGACCAGCGCGTCACGGTTCTCCCGGGCCTGCTGCCGGCGCAGCTCCACCGCTTCCTGCCAGCCGCCCGTCCGCATCAGCCAGTTCACCGCGAGCTGCTCCAGCACCGGCGTGCCCAGGTCGGCGTAGGCGCGGGCCGCCACCAGGCTGCGGATCACGTCGGGAGCCGCGCGGACCCAGCCGATCCGCATGCCCGCCCAGAAGGCCTTGCTGGCGGAGCCCACGGTGATCACCGTGCTGCCGGCCGGGTCGAAGGAGCAGACCGGGCGGGGCATCCGCAGGTCCGGCTCCAGCTGGAGTTCCTGCATGGTCTCGTCGGCGACGAGGACCGTGCCCGCGGAGCGGGCCGCCTCGACCATGGCGCGGCGCTGTTCCTCGGATGCGAGGGCCCCGGTGGGGTTGTGGAAGTCGGCGACGACGTAGGCGAGGCGCGGGGCGGAGTCGCGCAGGACCTGCCGCCAGACGTCCATGTCCCAGCCCGTCAGCCCGTCGCCCATGGCGACCGGTACGAGGCGGACGCCCGCGGCGCGCATCAGCTGGAGGATGTTGGCGTAGGAGGGGGACTCGACGGCGATCCGCTCGCCGCGGCCGGCGAAGAGGCTGCAGATGGCGTCGATGGCGCCCATCGCCCCGGTGGTCACCATGATCTGCTCCGGCATGGTGGGGATGCCCTGCTCGGTGTAGCGGTCGGCGAGCATCCGGCGCAGCGCCGGCAGGCCCGCCGGGTAGTCCCCGTGCGTGTGCGCGTACGGCGGCAGTTCCTCCAGGGCGCCCTGGACGGCCCGGGTCAGCCACGGTTCGGGGGCGGGGAGAGCGGCGCAGCCGAGGTCGATCATCGAGCCGAGGGACTCGGGCGGCAGCGGCTCCAGGCCCCGGGCGGGCAGCGGGTTCCCGGCCGGTACGGAGGTCCAGCTGCCGGCGCCCCGGCGGGACTCCAGGAAGCCCTCGCCGCGCAGGGCCTCGTAGGCGGCGGCGACGGTGGTGCGGCTCAGCGACAGGGCGACGGCGAGCTCGCGCTCGGCGGGCAGCCGGGCGGCGACCGGGACGCGGCCCTCCAGGACCAGCAGCCGGATGCCGTCGGCGAGGGTGCGGTAGGCGGGCGGCTTGCGGGCGCCCGGTACGGCGGTCCGCTCCTGCTGCGAGGTGATGAGACGGGCCAGCTGCGCGGCACCGACCGCTGAGGTCCATTCGGCCATGGCGTGCGGTCCACTTTCGTCCGATTGGCCTCGGAGAAGGCCTGGATTGGATTGCTGTCCGGGGCACAGCGTGCCACGAGTCAGTCCACTTGCACCAGGCCGTGGGCGGCCTCCCGTATCCCGTTCACCTCGCGTACCACCGGTCCCGGCCGCCACGGGGGATACTGCCGCCGTGACGCACGTACGCCTTCGCCATCCGTATCTGGACCACCCGGCTCCGATTCCCTTCGCGCACCGGGGAGGTGCCGCGGACGGGCTGGAGAACACCGCCGCGGCCTTCCGCCGCGCCGCCGGGGCCGGCTACCGGTACTTCGAGACCGATGTGCACGCCACGGCCGACGGAAAACTCGTCGCCTTCCACGACTCCACGCTGGACCGGGTCACCGACGGCCGGGGCCGGATCGCCGAGCTGCCGTGGAAGCAGGTCCGCGAGGCCCGGGTCGGGGGCACCGAGCCCCTGCCGCTCTTCGAGGAGCTGCTGGAGGAGTTCCCCGACGCCCGCTGGAACATTGACATCAAGGCGGAGTCGGCGCTGCACCCGCTGGTGAACCTGATCGCGCGGGCCGGGATCTGGGACCGGGTCTGCGTGGGCTCCTTCTCGGAGAGCCGGGTGGCGCGCGCCCAGCGGATCGCCGGGCCCCGGCTGGCGACCTCGTACGGCGTGCGCGGGGTGGTCGGGCTGCGGCTGCGCTCGTACGCGATCCCGGCGGCGCTGCGCGTCGGGGCGGTGGCCGCCCAGGTTCCGGAGACGCAGGCGGGCATCCGGGTGGTCGACCGGCGCTTCGTACGGACCGCGCACGCGCGGGGCCTGCAGGTCCACGTGTGGACCGTGAACGAACCGGAACGTATGGAGGCTCTCCTCGACCTGGGTGTCGATGGCATCATGACCGACCACATCGACTTGTTGCGCACGGTGCTGGACCGGCGCGGCGCCTGGGCCTGACCCGCTCCCGGCCGCCGCGACGGATGCGGCGGCCGGTGCGGTACGGGACCACCGAGGGGGACGACGCGTGAGCGCGGACAAGAGCAGCAGGACCGAGGAAGCGGAACCGGGGGCGGAGGAGGACAGAGCCGCCGCGGCGTCCCGGAAGCGCGAGCAGCGCGGCTGGTACTTCTACGACTTCGCCGTGTCGGTGTATTCGGCGAGCGTGCTGACGGTGTTCCTCGGGCCGTACCTCACGTCGGTGGCCAAGGCCGCCGCGGACGCCGAGGGCTTCGTGCACCCGCTGGGCATACCGGTGCGGGCCGGGTCCTTCTTCGCCTATTCGGTCTCGGCCTCCGTGATCCTGGCCGTGCTGCTCATGCCGCTCGCGGGCGCGGTGGCGGACCGGACGGGCCGCAAGAAGCCGCTGCTGGCGGTGGCCGCGTACACCGGGGCCGCGGCGACGACCGCGATGTTCTTCCTGGGCGGCGAGCGGTACCTGCTGGGCGGGTTCCTGCTGATCGTGGCGAACGCCTCGCTGTCGGTGTCGATGGTGCTCTACAACGCCTACCTGCCCCAGATCTCCACCCCGGACGAGCGCGACACCGTGTCCTCGCGCGGCTGGGCCTTCGGCTACACCGCCGGGTCGGTGATGCTCGTCATGAACCTGGCCCTCTACCTGGGCCACGACGCCTTCGGCGTCTCGGAGGGCATGGCCGTCCGGATCTGCCTGGCCTCCGCGGGTCTGTGGTGGGGCGCTTTCGCGCTGATCCCGCTGCGGCGGCTGCGGGACCGGGCCGCGGTCCGGGAGCCGGGGGCGGCGCCGGCCGTCAGCGGCTGGAAGCAGCTGGTCGCCACCTTCAAGGACATGCGGCGCTACCCGCTGACCCTGTCGTTCCTGCTGGCGTACCTGATCTACAACGACGGCGTGCAGACGGTGATCTCGCAGGCCTCCATCTACGGCTCGGAGGAGCTGCAGCTGGAGCAGTCCACCCTCATCGGGGCGGTGCTGCTGGTGCAGGTCCTGGCGGTCGGCGGGGCGCTGGGCATGGGCCGGCTGGCCCGGATCTACGGCGCCAAGCGGACGATCCTGGGCTCGCTGGCCGCCTGGGCGGTGACCCTGGGGGTCGGCTACTTCCTGCCCGCGCGGACGCCGGTGTGGTTCTTCGCCCTCGCCGCCATGATCGGCCTGGTGCTGGGCGGCAGCCAGGCGCTGTCGCGCTCGCTCTTCTCCCACCTGGTGCCGGCGGGCAAGGAGGCCGAGTACTTCTCGGCGTACGAGATGAGCGACCGCGGCCTGAGCTGGGTGGGTCCGCTCGTCTTCGGCCTGACGTACCAGGTGACGGGCAGCTACCGGGACGCGATCATCTCGCTGGTGGCCTTCTTCGCACTGGGGTTCCTGCTGCTCGCGCGAGTGCCGGTGCGGCGCGCGGTGGAGGCGGCGGGCAATCCTGTACCGGAGCGGCTCTGAGACCGGGTCCGCGCCCGCGCCCGGTCCGGATCCACGAACGAATTCCGAACGGATTTAGACGTTGCGGCGAAGGGCCGGTAGTGTACGCCTTTGGCCTGCCAGGCGGACCGTTACTGCGCGCTAAAGAAATCTAGACGTTGGGTGACATCTGCTGCCAGATGTGACAAAACGGGCACTGGTGGGTACAACAAGGGGCGGTACGACGGGCGACGCACGACCCGGAGCGGGAATCTATACCGCCGACCGGACGTTGACCGGATGACGACGACAGCGACACCTGTCCTGTGGGCGACAAGCCCGGGAGGCACGATTCATGAGTGAGCGAGCTCTCCGCGGTACGCGCCTCGTGGTTACCAGCTACGAGACGGACCGCGGCATCGATCTGGCCCCGCGCCAGGCGGTGGAGTACGCATGCCAGAACGGACATCGATTTGAGATGCCGTTCTCGGTTGAGGCAGAGATTCCGCCGGAGTGGGAGTGCAAGGCGTGCGGCGCCATGGCACTCCTGGTGGACGGGGACGGGCCCGAAGAGAAGAAGGGCAAGCCTGCGCGAACGCACTGGGACATGCTCATGGAGCGACGCACTCGCGAGGAGCTGGAGGAAGTGCTGGCCGAACGGCTGGCGGTCCTGCGCTCCGGCGCCATGAACATTGCCGTGCATCCGCGGGACAGCCGCAAGTCCGCCTGACAGCCGGACGAACGCACAAGCCGAGGGGCCCCGCCACACACTGTGTGCGGCGGGGCCCCTCGGCGTTCCCGTGCCCTACGGCGTGAGCGGCGGGCGGTACGTGGTGTCCGGGCCGGCCTGCGGGCCCGGGCGGTCCTCGCGGACGACCTCACCCTGGACGATCTTGCCGTCGGGGTAGTGGATGCGCGCCTGCTGGAAGGCGTCGCCGAAGCTGCCGGCGGGGGCCGCGGCCATCTTCCGCTCCAGGGACCGGGTGGCCCTGCGGCCGATCCGGGCCCGCACGGGCGGGAGCAGCAGGAGCAGGCCCGCCGCGTCGGAGAGCAGGCCCGGCAGCATGAGGAGCAGGCCCGCCAGCATGGTGAGGCCGTTGCCCCGGCCGGGCTGCTGCGGGGTGGGCTGCACGCCCTGCTGCGCCTGCTGGAAAGTGTCCGTCAGGTTCTTGAAGGCCCGGCGCCCGGCGCGCTTGATGACCACCCCGCCCAGGACCAGTCCGCCGGCGATCAGCGCGGCCACGGCGAGCCCACCGGCCACGTCGGCGACCAGGCCGAGCAGCCAGATCTCCAGGATCAGCCAGGCGGCGATGGCCAGGGGGAGGAAGGTTCGGGCGGGCGAGCGCCGACGGGGGGCCGTCGGGGTGCCCGTTCGCAGGGATCCAGTGCCGGTCGTCATAGCACCCAGTGTGCCTGGGGCCGGATAAAAGTGTCCTCAGCCGGAGGTACGGGACACCCCCTAAGGGGTGCCCTGCCGGCCAGGACGGATCAGGCGCCGCCGTCCCGCTTGCCGGTGTCCTTGCCGAGCAGCTTGGCGGCCTGGGCCTTGAGGCCCCACTGGGTGACCCGCCACAGGGCCTCCACGACGATGTCCTTGCTCATCTTGCTGTCGCCGAACTCACGCTCGACGAACGTGATGGGGACCTCCACCACGCGGAATCCCTTCTGCACGGCCCTGCGGGCCAGGTCCACCTGGAAGCAGTAGCCCGCGGAGGCCACCTCCTCCAGGCCCAGACCCTCCAGCGTCTCCCGCCGGAAGGCCCGGTAGCCGCCGGTCACGTCCCGGATCGGGACGTCCAGCATCAGCCGGGAGTACGTCGAGCCGCCGCGCGAGAGGAACTCGCGGGACTTGGGCCAGTTGACGACGCGGCCGCCCGGCACCCAGCGCGAGCCCAGGACCAGGTCGGCACCGGCCAGCGCGGTCAGCAGGCGGGGCAGCTCCTCGGGCTGGTGGGAGCCGTCGGCGTCCATCTCGACGATCACGCCGTAACCCTCGTCCAGACCCCAGACGAAGCCCGCGAGGTAGGCGGCGCCCAGCCCCTCCTTGCCCTTGCGGTGCAGGACGTGCACGTGGTCGTCGCCGGCCGCGAGCTCGTCGGCGAGCTTGCCGGTGCCGTCGGGGCTGTTGTCGTCGGCGACCAGGATGTGGGCCTCGGGGACCGCCGCCCGGACGCGGCCGACGATCAGCCCGATGTTCTCCGCCTCGTTGTAGGTCGGAATGATCACCAAGGCTGTACCGAGCGGGCCGTAGGTCCGCTGTCCGCCGTCGCTCACTGATTCCCCTTTTGTGCGCTTGCACGTCCTGTACGTCTGGTCGCAGAGGATGACTTTAGAACATCGGCCGCGGCCCGCCCCGGCGGTGCGGGCGCCGGCGGCCTCCCCGGGGCGCCGGGTCGGGTGGTCGGGGCCCGCGGTCCTTCGGGCCGATCAGACTCCCGCTGGCTGCGGGCCGCCGTGACCGTTGTCTACTGGACCGCCGGACCCCGACCCGGGGCCACCCGCCGCCCGGCGAAACCTTCCCTCGCCCCCGAGGCGCGGGCGCGCTGAGCAGACGGATCCGTCCGGCACGACGTCCTGTGGTGGACCCGGCCGAACCTATCCGGGTCCGGCCGCCCGCACCGAACCGAGGCCGACCGGATCACCCCTGTGGGCGTACGAATACCTCCCGCCCGCCCACGACGGTGGCCAGGCACACCGGCAGGTCGGATCCGGGGGTCAGATCGGGCAGGCCGGGGGTGCCCGAGCGGGGGTCGGTGGACCAGCGGGCCACCCGGTCGTCCGGGGCCTGGACGACCAGTTCGCCGGTCTGCCAGACCGCGTAGTCGGCCGGGGCGCCGGGCACCAGGACCCCCGCGTCGTCGCGGCCCAGCGCCCGCCAGCCGCCCCGGGTGTGCGCGGTGAAGGCGGCCCGTACCGAGACCCGGTGCTCGGGCGTCCGGTGGAAGGCGGCCGCGCGCACGGTGCCCCACGGGTCGAGCGGGGTCACCGGCGCGTCCGAGCCGAAGGCCAGCGGCACCCCCGCCTTCAGCATGGCCGCATACGGGTTGAGGGTGCGGGCCCGGTCGGCCCCGAGCCGGTCCGCGTACATGCCGTCCTCGCCGCCCCACGCCGCGTCGAAGGCGGGCTGCACCGACGCGGTCAGCCCCAGCTCCGCGAAGGCCGCGATGGTGGCCGGGGTCATCATCTCGGCGTGCTCGACCCGGTGCCGGGCCGCACGGACCCGGGCCAGGCCCACCTTCTCGGCCGCCGCCCGGACACCCTCGACCACCGCGGTGATCGCCGCGTCGCCGATGGCGTGGAAGCCGGCCTGCAGTCCCTCCTCCGTACAGGCCGCGACGTGCTCGGCGACGGCGACCGCGTCCAGGTACTCCGTCCCCGTGTGCGAGGCGTCGGCGTACGGAGCGTGCAGGCAGGCGGTGTGCGAACCCAGGGCGCCGTCCACGAAGAGGTCGCCCGCCGCCCCCACGGCCCCCAGCTCCCTGGCCAGACCCAGGTCCCGGTCGGCCCAGTACCCGAACACGCGCGGCCCGGGCCGCTCCGCCGCCAGCGCGAGCAGAGCGGTGAAGTCCTCGGCGGAAGAGATGTCGGGCCCGCCGCACTCGTGCAGGGAACCGATGCCGAGCGACGCCGCCCGGTCCAGCGCGGCCCGCTGCGCCTCGGCGCGCTGGGCCGGGGTGACGGCGGCGAGCGCGGCCCGCCGTACGGCGTGGTGGTCGCCGGCGGTCAGCGGCAGGTCCCCCTCGGGGCGCACCCCGGGCACCAGGTCGAGCAGGGCCGTGGTGACCACGGCCGAGTGCACGTCGATGCGGCTCAGATAGAGAGGACGGCCGCCGGCGGCCTCGTCGAGCTCGGCCCGGCGCGGCGCGCGGCGCTCGGGCCAGCGGGCGGCGTCCCAGCCGTGCCCGAGGAGCACCCGGTCGGCGGGGCGGCTCGCGGCGTACGCGCGGACGAGGTCCAGCGCGGCGGCCAGCGACCGCGCTCCCGTGAGGTCCAGCCCGGTCAGGGCCAGACCCGCGGAGGTCGTGTGGACGTGCGCGTCGGTGAAGGCGGGGGTCACGAGCGCGCCGCCGAGATCGACGACCTCGTCGACACCCTGGGCGAACGCGTCGGCCGCGCCCTCGGAACCGACCCAGGCGATATGGCCGCGTTCGACGACCATCGCCGTGGCGAAGGGGTCGGCGGGGCTGTGTACCTCGCCCCCGCGGAGGAGGACGGTCCTGGTCGGCGCCCCGGCGGCGTCGGCGGAGTGGGCGGTGCGGTCAGTCATGCCGACCAGTGTCCCGCGTCGCCCCGCCCCTTCCGACCGCCGGGTCCCCCTGCACGACCGTCCCCGGTGTCACACGCGGGGCGGGCGTGCCTCGTAGGGGGTGGAGAGGACCACGGTCGTACGCGTCGCGACGTGGGCGAGGGCGCGCAGCCGCCCCAGGAGGTCCTCCAGCTCCAGCGGGGTGGCGACGCGCACCTTGAGGATGTAGTTCTCGTCGCCCGCGACGCTGTGGCAGGCCTCGATCTCGGGTACGCCGGAGAGCCGGTCGGCGATGTCGTCCGGGGCGCTCGGGTCGAAGGGCTTGACCGAAATGAAGGCGGTCAACGGCAGGCCGACGGCCTCCGGGTCGACCACGGCCGCGTAGCCGCGGATCACCCCGCGCTGCTCCAGACGGCGTACCCGCTGATGGACCGCCGACGTGGACAGTCCCGTGGCCTTGCCCAGATCCGTGTAGCTCATCCGCCCGTCCCGCACGAGCAGATCCACGATCTGGCGGTCCAGCTCCTCCATTGCACTCATAGCCGCTCAACTTACGGCCAAAGGCACTCCAGGCCCAGTGCTGTCCGCCCACTGGAGGCATCTGCGCCGGGCATGTGACCAAGGCCACACGGGTATGCCGCGGGAGGCCGGTCCGTTGTGGTTACTCGTGACGCGCGGCGGGAAGTGGTTGCTGTGGCCGAGGCCGAAGAACCTGCCCGCCCGGCCCACCCAAGGGGGAGTACATCCATGCCGAACACCCAGCGCGCCGGCCGCACCGAACCGGAGCCTCTCGAACCGCTCGACTCCGGGGACGACGCCTACCCCGAGGACGGCGAATACCTCGACGACACCGACGGGTTCGGGATCCACCACGCCGTCTGCCCCGACTGCGGCCAGTCCATCGCCCTCCTCGCGGACGAGGAGTACCTGCCGCAGCACGCGCTCTGCCTGACCCCGTGGAACCCCTTCGGGCTCACGGTGTGCGCCGGCACCGGCCGGCCCGCCGCCGACGCCCTGCCCAGCCTCGGCATGAACCAGCCGGTGCAGGCGCCGGAGGCCGACTCCTTCACCCTTCCGGCCCTGCCCCAGGGCCTGGACTGGCGGACGCAGCCGTTCTCGCACGTCGGCGGCCCCGGCTCGCGCCCGATCCGCGTCGTCCGCCCGGTGCTGCCGCAGCCGCCGGCACAGACGCGCCAGCAGCACGCCCAGGCGGCCTGAGGGCCGCCTGGGCCGGAGGCGCCGCCCCCGCCTCTTTTCCCCCGCCTCTTTTCCCCTCCCCGCTCCTTTCCCCTCCCCCGCTCCTCTACCAGTACGTCCCCTGCACCATGGCGGCCAGGCTGGCGTGGTGCAGGATCAGGCCGTCCGGGTCCGCCGGGACCTCGACCTCGCCGAAGTGGGCCTGCCGGTAGGCGATGCGCAGCATCACGATCGCGTGCCGCAGGGCGGCGTACAGGGTGTGGAACTCCATGTCGCGCGGCGTGTGGCCGGTCAGTTCGGCGTAGCGGCGCTCCAGGTCCGCACGGCGCAGGAAGTCCGGCAGGCCGGGCTGGCCGAAGCTCACGGTGAGGTCCTGGAAGAACCGGTGGAGGTACACGGTCCAGCCGAGGTCCACCTCGCGCGGGGCGTACGCCGCCATCTCCCAGTCCAGGACGGCCACCGGCGTGAAGCCGTCGTAGACGACGTTGCCGATGCGGGCGTCACCCCAGTTCAGGACGGCGGGGCCCTCGTCGGCCGGCCACAGCTCCTCGAGCCGGGCGAAGGCCCGCTCGATCAGCGGGGAGGGCGCGAGCCCGCCCACCACCCAGGAGTAGTAGGCGCGTTGGGCGTCCACGTGCCGACGCAGGGGGGTGCCGTCGCCCTCGGGCAGGAGGAACTCGGCCTTCTCCGCGGGGAACTGGTCGTGCAGGCGGGCCAGCAGCGAGACGGTGGCTTCCTGGAGCGCTCCGCGCTCGGCATCCGTCGCCGCGTGCAGCCAGTTGCCCTCGTAGGTGTAGGGCATGACGTCGGGCGGGACCCGGCCCTCCGCGCGGGCCATCACGAAGAACGGCGCCCCCAGCGGCCCGGCGTCCTCCTCCAGCCACTGCACGCGCGGCACGGGCAGGTCGGTGTGCTCGGCGACCAGGCTCATCACCCGGTGCTGGCGCGGCATGTCGTACGTCGGAAAGACGGTGTAGGCCGCCGGGTCGGCGGCGAGGCGCAGCGCGCAGGCCCGCAGCGGGGTGTCGGGGTGCTCTATGTCGAAGAGCAGGGTCTCGCTGGACATCCCGTTCGAGCCGGGGACGGAGATGTTGGTGACCTTCGCCCCGGGGAGCCTGCCGTCGAGCCAGGCGCCGAGGCGGCGGCCGAGCTCCTCGGGTTCGCGGGTGGAGGTGCGCGGACGTGGTGCGGTGGCCATGGGTACCCCTCTTCTCCTGTTCTCCTGCGCGGGCCCGGACCCGGACCTGATCCGGATCTGGACTGATCTGACCTGGCCCGGGCCTGACCTGGGCCTGACCCGGGCCTGACCTGGGCCTGACCCGGGCCTGACCTGGGCCTGGCCTGACCTGGGCCTGGATGTGCGGGCTTACGGGGCGACGGAGGAGTAGTCGGCGAAGCCGCTCGGGTCGTGGCGACCGAAGCTGCCGTGCTCGAAGATGCCGTGACCGGTCTGCCCGTCGAAGGTGAAGCGGGCCGAGTGGTCGGTGACCCCGAAGGCGGCCATGGGATGGGCGGCGGGGTGGGAGAGGTCGTAGACGCGGCGGTCGCTCCAGCCGCGGCCCTGCCAGGTGCCGTGCTGCCAGTCGCTCGCGGGCGGGTAGCCGGCGCCGACGGCGAGCGGCGAGGAGTTCAGTATCTCCACGCCCAGTTCCAGGGACTTCCGGGACGGGTCGGTGAGGTGGACGGTGGCGCTCTCGGGGTGGCGGGTGCCGGGACGGTAGCGGATCTCGGTGTGCGGCCAGCCGAGCTGGACGTCCGCGCGGCCGCTGCCCTCGGGGAAGACCTGCACGGCCTCGTTCAGGGTGCGGTGGCCGTCGGCGTCCTCCTGGGCGATGACCATGACGAAACGGTCCGCGAACCGCACCGGGATCCAGAGCCAGTGGAAGCCGTCGGGGCGGTACTCCTCGGCAGCCCGGCCGCCCTCCTCGCCGGGGATCGGGCGCACGCCCCAACTCCGGTCGCGCGTACCGGTCCACTCCCCCGCCGTGAGGGTGAACTCCTCCCCCTTGGCGCGCATCGTTCCCGTCACGTTGCCGGCCTGGACGAAGCGTCGGCCTTCCAGCATGAGCCGGTCGCCGCGCCGCTGGATGTGGTGCGGCTCCCAGACGGCGGGGAACTCCGCGGTCCAGGTGATGTCGCACGAGAGCCCGTGCGGGTCGTCCGCGTCGGGGGCGCAGCGCAGGGTGAGCTGGTGGAGCGGCACGTCGACGGTGATGGCCAGGGGTCCCACCGAGAGGTTCATCCGGTCGTCGGTGAGGGCGTCGGAGGCCCGGACCGCCAGGAGTTCGTCGCCGAGGCGGAGGGTGGCGTAGGCGTCGATGACCCCGGCGTTGGGATAGACGCCGAGGCCGAGGATCAGGACGGCGCGGCCGGCGTGGTCGAAGACGTGGAAGATGCACCGGTCGTAGGCGTTCCGGTCGCCGCTCACGAGGTGCTTCATCGACAAGGGGGCCTGGTGGATGGGGTACTCGTCGAGGGCGACGGGCCGGTCTGCGGGCATGACGGACCTCCGGTGCGGGTGACGTCTGGGGCGGCGCGAGCGGATATGACGGTACGTCAGAAACGCGCCCCGGGACCAGCCTTCTGGCACGCCCTGACAGCGGGGCACGAAGTGGCGGGGGCGGTCGGGGTGGTGGGGCAGGCGGGGGCGGATCGGTGGTGGAAGGCGGGGCGGCGCCGCGGGGGCGGCAGCAAGGCAGACCACGAGCGGGAAGCCCGGCGGCGGGACGGGGTGCGGAAGCGAGGCAGGGCACAAGCAGGAATTGCGCCCGCAGCACGGAGACGACAGCAAGGCAGGGCGGAAGCCTGAGGCGCGGGGCGGCTTCGGGACCGAACCACGGCGGGACAGATTCCCGAGGCGCGACAGCGGTGTAGATGCGGTGGTGTGGCGGGACGGCATCGAGAGGGTATGGGGGTTTCCCGTCAGTCCCATCGTCTCTCCGGTTCGTGCCGGTCCCTCAAGGGCGCTCCTTCGTCGCGTCGCTTCGCGATGGCCTTCGGCCACCCTTGACCGACCGTCCCGCCCCGGAAATCCGAAAGACTG
>NZ_JOBX01000054.1:0-46466 GCF_000720645.1 Streptomyces sp. NRRL S-378 | reverse complement strand
GCCCAGCACCACCCCCGCCCCCACACCACCGCCGCGCCTCCCCGAGCCGCTCCGGCCGTCCCGCCCCGAGGTGGGTGGGCAACCACCGGCCCGGAGGGCGGGGCTTCGGGGGTGGGGGCGCCGCCCGACGGGACCCCGTACCCCTCAGCCGCCCGACGGGACCCCCGTACCCCTCGGGCGCCCCGAGGGGAGCCCGCCCTCAGAGGTACTCGCGGGCGAACTCCACCGCCCACTCGACCGCGGCCACCGGGACGCTGCCCGCCGCGGGGTCGATGGTCAGGCGGGCGTCCTCCCAGCCCCGGCCGTGCTCGCGGAAGATCGCGAAGTGGCCCTCCTCCAGGGTCCCCTCCGGCCTGACCAGGAACTCGATCGCCCGGTCGTCGCCATCCGTGCCGATCGTGGTGATCGCCATGTCACCGACTACGAACTCCACTGCCCCGCGCTCCTTGGTTGCCGCCGTTCAGGCATCACTCGCCCTGGTTCAGAACCCCAGCCTCTCCCGCGGGCCGGGCGGCCGCATGAGTGCGCGTACTCAGCCCGGGTACTCAGTCGCCCCGCCTCCCCCGCGACCCCCTCAGGGTGACGAGGGCAACACGCAGCACTTCGACGCAGTCGGGCTCACCCATTCCGCAGGCCGAAGCGCAGCCGCGGCCCCGGATTCCAAGGGAAGAGCGCACCCCTACCCGCCCATCCCGCCAAACGGGACAAAACCACCTTCGAGTCTCCCTGCGAAAACGCAGGTGAACCCCGCACCCGGGCCCGTAAGCTCCCGTCATGCAGGTGATCCAGTCAACCAAACTCGCCAATGTCTGTTACGAGATCCGCGGCCCCGTGCTCGAAGAGGCCATGCGACTCGAAGCAGCAGGTCATCGCATCCTCAAGCTCAACACGGGCAACCCCGCGGCCTTCGGCTTCGAGTGCCCGCCGGAGATCCTCGAGGACATGCTCCGCAACCTGGGCTCCGCCCACGGATACGGCGACGCGAAGGGCCTGCTGTCCGCGCGCCGCGCGGTCATGCAGCACTACCAGACCAAGGGCATCGACCTGGACGTCGAGGACATCTACCTCGGCAACGGCGTCTCCGAGTTGATCACGATGTCGATGCAGGCGCTGCTCGACGACGGCGACGAGGTACTGGTCCCGGCGCCGGACTACCCGCTGTGGACGGCCTCCGTCTCGCTGGCCGGCGGCACGGCCGTGCACTACCGGTGCGACGAGCAGTCCGACTGGATGCCGGACCTCGCCGACATCGAGCGCAGGGTCACCGACCGCACCAAGGCGATCGTGATCATCAACCCGAACAACCCGACCGGCGCCGTCTACGACGAGGAGATGCTGCGCGGTCTGACGGACATCGCGCGCCGCCACAACCTGATCGTCTGCTCGGACGAGATCTACGACCGGATCCTCTACGACGGCGCCAAGCACTTCAACACCGCCGCCATCGCCCCGGACGTCCTGACGCTGACCTTCAACGGCCTGTCGAAGAACTACCGGGTCGCCGGCTACCGGGCCGGCTGGATGGCGGTGTGCGGCCCGAAGAGCCACGCCACGGACTACATCGAGGGCCTCACGATCCTCGCGAACATGCGCCTGTGCGCGAACATGCCCTCGCAGCACGCGGTGGCCACCGCGCTCGGCGGCCGGCAGTCCATCGAGGACCTGGTCCTGCCCGGCGGGCGGATCCTGGAGCAGCGCAACGTCGCCCACGACCTGCTCACCCAGATCCCGGGCGTCACCTGCGTGAAGCCCAAGGGCGCGTTGTACGCCTTCCCGAGGCTGGATCCGGCCGTTTACAAGATCAAGGACGACCGGCAGATGGTCCTGGACCTGCTGCGGGCCGAGAAGATCATGGTCGTGCACGGTACGGGCTTCAACTGGCCCGAACCCGACCACTTCCGGATCGTGACCCTGCCCAACGCCAAGGATCTGGCCGACGCCGTGACCCGGATCGGGAACTTCCTGGACGGCTACAGCCAGGCCTGAGGTGGTTCCGGGCGTGGTACCGGCCGCCGGCCGGAGCGAACATACTCGGCCAACAACAGGATCGAACTCAAAATTAGAACCAATCCAATGTAGGATGGTCTCCTGACCACGCAGGAGGCCCACTCATGTACGAGCCGATCCGCACCAAGCCGGTCGTCCAGCGGATGGGCGGCACGACGGTCGACTACCCCCACCGCAGCCGCGGCGAAGCGCTGGACATCCAGCTCGCCGGCCACCTCGCGGCCCTGCTCGCCGTCACCGACGAGCTCGGGCTCGACGAGGCCGCCGCCGGGATCGCCGACCAGGTCGCCCGGCTGCGCGGGGCGCAGCCCGCCCGGGCGCCCCGGGGCTCCGCGGGGGACGCCGCCGCGCTGCACCAGCGCGCGCACGACCTCGCCGCCCGCGCGCTCCTCGTCGCCGCGTCACGCGCCGACACCACCGTCGCGATCCTCGCCGCCGAGCGCATGGACGCGCACGCCGCCGCCCTGGAGTCCCTGGACCTGGCCGGCGCCCTCTAGACGGCCCCGGTCCGGGGCCGCGGAGGCTCCGGACCGGGCGCCATACCCCTGCGGACGACCCTTCCGGGGCCGCTCCGCCGCCCGCCGTGCGGCCAATGAATTGGACAGATCCCGGCGCTCCGAACACGATGTTGGCTGAAACATCGCGGCAGCACGGGGGAGGCCGCTCATATGAACCATCTCCTCCACTCCGCTTCGTCCCCGATCGAGCACTCTGGAGAGATGCGCCCATGAGCTTCGGCGATCCGAACAACCCCTACGGCCAGCAGCCCCCGCAGGGCCAGCCCGGCTACGGCCAGCAGGCCCCGCAGGGCGTCCCCCCGCAGTACGGCTACCCGCAGCAGCCGGCGCCGGGCGCGGCCCCGCAGTACGGCTACCCGCAGCAGACCCCGCCGTCGGCGCAGTACGGCGCGTACCCGCCCCCGGGCATGCCCGGCATGCCCGTCGGGATGCCGCCGCTGGCCCACTGGGGCCTGCGCGTCGGCGCGTACCTGCTCGACTTGCTGATCATCGCCGGCCCGATGTACGCGCTGATCGGCCTCGGCGCGGCGTTCGCCGGCGACGAGACGGGCGACTCGGTCGCCGGTGTGTTCGGCCTCATCGGCATGCTGTACGCCTTCGGCATGGCCATCTTCCAGCTCTACAAGGAAGGCACCACCGGCCAGACCATCGGCAAGAAGGTCGTCGGCATCAGCCTGCACCGCGAGGCCGACGGCGCCACGCTCGGCTTCGGCATGGCCTTCGTCCGCAAGCTGGCGCACGCCCTGGACAGCCTCTCCTGCTACCTCGGCTGGCTGTGGCCGCTGTGGGACGCCAAGAAGCAGACCTTCGCCGACAAGGTGTGCAGCACCGTCGTCGTCAAGGTGAACAACGGCTGACGGGCACCCGCCCCACCCGCTACGGAAGCCCCGGTGTCGGGGTCGGCTGCGTGAACTCCGCGCCGGCGACCCCGCACCAGGGCACCGTGGCCACCGGCCACACCGGGCCGACCGCCTCCCCGTACTCGGTCGCGCCCGGGGCCACGCCCGGGATCCGCACCAGCGCCTGGGCGGCCCGTCGTCCCGGGTCCGCTTCGGCCCGGTCGCGGAACTCCACCGTCACGACGTACGCGCCGACTCCTTCGGCCCGCCCGGTCGCCTCGACCGCGGCCACCACCCGCCGACTGGCCGGATCGACACGGCATCCGGTGACCCGTACGTCCTGCGCCGCCGCCCGCGGCGGCGCCTGCTGCGGTTCACCGCCGCTCGCCCACACGTACAGGCCCAGCGGGGCGAACACCAGCAGCCCGGCGACCGTCACCAGACCGACCAGCCAGCCCTGCCACTTCAACGCGCTCACGCCCATGCCCCCGATCCTCCCGGGCGGCCGCCCCGCCCACCAGCACCCGCGAACTCACACAGCATTTCGAAGTGGGACCGTCTGGACACCTGACGTTCACTCAAGAGGGCGCGGAATGTGGGTTTCCGTGAGCACGCTGCACCCGTGAGACGCATCCTAGGAATCGTCCTGGGCCTCCTCCTGATCGGCGGCGTGCTCTACGTCGCACTGCAGGGGCAGGATCGCCCAGAATCCACGGCAACGAAGACCGTGCGTGGCGTCATCGGTTCGGAGAAGTCCGAATTCTTCCGCGACCCTGACGTCGTCAAGGCCCTTGCCGCCAAGGGCTACATCGTGAAGACGGAGACCTCGGGCTCCTGGGCGATGGACCAACTCGCCCTCAAGGAATTCGACTTCGCCTTCCCCGGCAGCAGTGAACCCGCCAAGGAGGTCGCGGCGGCCGCCGGCCTCAAGGGAGCCCAGGAGACCAAGCCCTTCTACTCCCCGCTCGTCGTGCTCGCCCGTCCGGGCGCCGCGAAGGTGCTGGCCGCCGGCGGCCTCGCCACCCTGACCGGCAAGAACTCCGGGACCCTGCTGATGGGCCCCTTCCTCAAGGCCGCCGCCGAGGACCGCACCTGGCAGCAGCTGGCCGGCTCCTCCGCGCACGCCGAGCTGACCGGCACGGTGTTCGTCAGGACCACCGACCCGGCCTCCTCCAACTCCGGCGCGCTCTTCCTCGCCGCCACCTCCAACGTCGCGAACGGCAACACCGTCGTCGCCGACGACGCCGGGGTCGAGCGCACCGCGCCCCTGATGCGCAAGCTGATCTCCGTCCAGGGCGCCCTGGAGACCAGCACCGACGACCCCTTCCGCGCCTTCATCAGCGGCAGCGGCGAACCGCTGATCCTGGTGTACGAGTCCCAGGTCGCCTCGCTGCTGCTGCAGAAGCAGGACCCGGGCGAGATGGTGGTGCTCTACCCGGACACCACCGTGAACACGGCGCACACCTTCGTACCGCTCAGCGAGAACGCGAAGGAGCTGGGCGCGCTCCTCGCCACCGATCCGAAGCTGCGCGAGCTGGCCGTGCTCCGCGGGTTCCGCCCGCAGGACGGCGTGGCCGAGTTCACCGCCGCGACCGCCCCGCACGCCGGCTACCTCAACCCGGGGCTGGCCGGTATCCGCCAGGTCGGCACACCCACCGTCAAGATCCTCATGGCGCTCGCCCAGCGCGCCAAGGGCTAGGGGACGACAGCCATGACACTGACACCACCCGAGGACGCCCCGCTCGTCCTCAGCGCTCCCGAGCCCGTGCCCGCCGTCCGCAAGGAGCAGGCCGCCGGACTCGTACCGCTCCAGGACGGCGTACGCGACGAGATGGCCCGCCGGGCCGGGGAGTACGTCGGCTCGCTCGCCGGGATCGAGGCCCGCTCCCCCGAGTTCGCGCAGCGCGTCGGTGAGATCACCGCGCTCGGCTCGGCCGACGTCCGCACCGCCGCCCAGCAGTCCAACCGGATGCTGGAGCGGGCCGTGCGTTCCCTCGGCTCCGACGGCGGCGGCGACGCCCAGGCGCGGGTCGCCGGCTCCCTGGTCGAACTGCGGCGCACGGTCGAGGACCTCGACCCGCGGGACACTCCCGCCAAGGGGGCCCGCAGGCTGCTCGCGAAGCTGCCGGGCGGCAACCGGTTCCGCGACCACGTGGCGAAGTACGCCTCGTCACAGACCGCCCTGAACCGGATCGTGGGGGCGCTGCGCAGCGGCCAGGACGAGCTGCGCCGCGACAACGCCGCCCTGCACACCGAGCGCTCCCGGTTGTGGGAGACCATGGGCAGGCTCCAGGAGTACGCGGTCCTCACCGAGGCCCTGGACATCGCCGTCGGGCAGCGGGTCGCCGAGACCGAGCGCACGGACCCGCAGGGGGCCGACGCGCTGCGCGCGGACGTGCTCTTCCCGGTCCGTCAGAAGCACCAGGACCTGCTGACGCAGCTGGCCGTGTGCGCCCAGGGCTACCTGGCGATGGACGTGGTCCGGCGCAACAACGACGAGCTGATCAAGGGCGTCGACCGGGCGGCCACGACCACCGTGTCGGCGCTGCGGATCGCGGTGATGCTGGCGTCGGCCCTGGACAGCCAGCGGAAGGTGACCGAGCAGGTCAACGCGTTGAAGGGGACCACCGAGGAGCTGATCCGGGGCAACGCGGACATGCTGTCCGCGCAGAGCGGTGAGATCCAGCGGATCGCGGCCGATCCGGCGGTGGGCGCGGAGACCCTGCGGACGGCCTTCGCCCAGATCTACCGGACGCTGGACGCGATCGACACCTTCAAGGTGCAGGCCGCGGAGAACATGGCGGCGACGGTGGAGTCCCTCGCCGGTGAGCTGCAGAGCGCGTCGGCGTACCTGGCGCGGACGCGGACCGCCGGTGCGTCCGAGGGCGGTGCCCTGTGAGCGCGGCCGGGCGGGTACGGGCGGCGGCGCAGGCTCCGCCCCGGCCCCCGCGGCCGCGGCGCCGACGGGCCCGGACGGCCCTCGTGCTCGCCCTCGCCGTGCTCGTGGCGGCGACGGCCTGCACCTCCGGCGGGTCCCCGGGGCCCGCGGAGACGGCCTACAAGGAGGGCACGCTGCGGGTGCTGGCCTCCAGTGAGCTCGTGGACATGGAGCCGGTGCTGGAGCAGGCCCGCAAGGCGACCGGGGTCACCGTGAAGCTGACGTGGTCGGGGACGCTGGACGCCGCCGAGCAGGTCGCCTCGGGGCAGGCCGACGGCCGGTACGACGCGATCTGGCTGTCGTCCAACGACTACCTGCGGCTGCGGCCCGAGGCCGCCGGGAAGCTCTCCAGCGAGACCCCGGTGATGTCCTCGCCGGTCGCCCTCGGTGTGAAGCCGGAGGCACTGGCCCGGCTCGGCTGGAAGCCCGGGGAGGTGACCTGGCCGGCGGTGCACGAGGCGGTCGCGGCGGGCAGGCTGACGTACGGGATGACCGACCCCGTGCGCTCGAACTCCGGCTTCTCGGCGCTGGTCTCGGTGGCCTCGGGTCTGTCGGGCGCGCAGGCGGCGCTGAGCGACGCGGACGTGAAGGCCGCCGCGCCGCGGCTGAAGGAGTTCTTCGCCGGGCAGAAGCTGACGTCGGGTTCGTCGGGCTGGCTGGTGACCGCGTACGGCAGGCGCGGGGACGTGGACGCGCTGGTGAACTACGAGTCGGTGCTGCTGTCCATGAACCGTGACGCGAAGGACGGCCGGGCGCCGCTGACGGTGGTCCGGCCGCGCGACGGGGTGGTGACGGCCCCCTATCCGCTGACCCTGCTGGCCTCGGCCCCGGCCGGGGCGCGTGATGCGGGTCGGGTACTGACCGACTGGCTGCGCGGCCCGGAGGCGCAGCGGGCGATCACCGGGCAGACGTTCCGCCGGCCGGTCACGGCCGGGGTGGCGCCGGCCGCCGGGCTGGACCAGGAGAAGCGGCGCGAGCTGCCGTTCCCCGGTTCGCGTGTCGTCGCCGACGGGCTGCTGGCCAGTTACGAGAACGAGCTGCGCCGGCCCTCGCGGACGGTGTACGTGCTGGACACCTCGGGTTCGATGAGCGAGGAGGACCGCATCGGGCGGCTGAGGTCGGCGCTCACCGATCTGACGGGTACGGGGACTTCGGGTACCGGGCGGCGTTTCCGGGACCGCGAGGAGGTGACGCTGCTGCCCTTCGGGTCGAAGGTGAAGGAGGTGAACACGCACGTGGTGGAGCCCGGCAATCCGGGGCCGGCCCTGGAGGCGATCCGCCGGGACGTGAAGTCGCTGGAGCCGGAGGGGGGTACGGCGGTCTACGGCAGCCTGGAGGCGGCGTACGAGCAGCTCGGCAAGGGCGGCACGGACGCCTTCACCTCGATCGTGCTGATGACGGACGGCGAGAACACCGAGGGCGTCGGGGCCGGGCACTTCGACTCCTTCTACGCGAAGCTGCCCGAGGCGCAGAAGCGGACGCCGGTCTTCGCCGTGCTGTTCGGCGATTCGGACCGCAAGGAGCTCACCCACATCACGGAGCTGACCGGTGGGCGGCTCTTCGACGCCACCGGCGGGACCGGTTCGCTGGCCGGAGCCTTCGAGGAGATCCGTGGCTACCAGTAGGGCGACGGGGGTCCTGAGGTACCTGGAGTCGCGGAAGAACCTGGCCGGCTCCGCCTGCGGCGTGGCCGGGCTGGCCCTCACCCTGGCCGGGGTGGCCGGTGCGTACTGGCCGGTGGTCGTCGCCGGGCTGTACGGAGCGGGTGCGTTGATCGCCCCGCCGGAGCGGACGGCACCGCCGCCCTTCGATCCGCGGGAGGAGCTCGGCGTGCTGCGCGAGGACTTCGGGCGGCTGCGGGGGTACGTCGAGGGGGTGGAGCTGCCGCCGGGGGCCGGGGCGGTCCTCGCGGAACTGCTGGAGCTGTACGGGGCGCTGCTGGAGCCGGGGTGGGTGGCCGAGGTGCTGGCCGCCGACCCGGAGGCGGTGCACGCGGTGTCGCGTGCGGTGCGCCGGGACGTGCCGGAGAGCGTGGACGCCTACAACCGGACCCGCTGGTGGAGCCGGATGGCGCCGGGCGGCGAGTCTCCGGAGCGGCATCTGGAGCGGCAGCTGGGGCTGCTGCGCGAGGAGGCGCGACGCGTAACGGCGGGCCTCCACGAGGTGGAGGCCCGCCGTCAGCAGACGCACACGACCTACCTGGAGGAGCGCGGACGCTCCTGACAGGACAGGTCGGTGCTGCGGTGGGCGCCGCTTGGTCGGGGGCTCCCACAGCGGTGGGACGCCGCTTGGTCGGGGGCTCCCACGTTCATCGGCCCTTGTTCAGGGCGTGCCCTTGTTCAGGGCGTGCCCTTGTTCAGGGCGTGCCCTTCTTCAGGGCGTGTCCCGGCTCAGCCCAGGCGCTCCACGAGTGCGTGGTACTGCTCCCACAGCTCCTTGGGGGTGTGGTCGCCGTAGGTGTTGAGGTGCTCGGGGACCAGGGCGGCCTCCTCGCGCCAGACCTCCTTGTCGACGGTGAGGAGGAAGTCGAGGTCCTCGGCGGGGAGGTCGAGGCCGTCGAGGTCGAGGGAGTCCTTGGTCGGCAGGATGCCGATGGGGGTCTCGACGCCCTCGGCGGTGCCGTCGAGGCGGCCGACGATCCACTTCAGGACGCGGCTGTTCTCGCCGAAGCCGGGCCACACGAACTTGCCCGCGTCGTTCTTGCGGAACCAGTTCACGTAGTAGATCTTCGGGAGCTTGGCGGCGTCCGCGGAGGCGCCGACCTTGACCCAGTGGGCCATGTAGTCGCCCATGTTGTAGCCGCAGAACGGCAGCATGGCGAAGGGGTCGCGGCGCAGCTCGCCGACCTTGCCCTCGGCGGCGGCGGTCTTCTCGGAGGCGATGTTCGAACCGATGAAGACGCCGTGGTTCCAGTCGAAGGACTCGGTGACCAGCGGCACGGCGGAGGCGCGGCGGCCGCCGAAGAGGATCGCGGAGATCGGGACGCCCTTGGGGTCCTCCCACTCGGGGGCGATCGTCGGGCACTGGGAGGCCGGGACGGCGAAGCGGGCGTTGGGGTGGGCGGCCGGGGTCTCGGACTCCGGGGTCCAGTCGTTGCCCTTCCAGTCGATCAGGTGGGCGGGCGCCTCTTCGGTCATGCCCTCCCACCAGACGTCGCCGTCGTCGGTGAGCGCGACGTTGGTGAAGACGGTGTTGGCGTACATGGTCTTCATGGCGTTGGCGTTGGTGTGCTCGCCGGTGCCGGGGGCGACGCCGAAGAAGCCGGCCTCGGGGTTGATCGCGTAGAGGCGGCCGTCCTCGCCGAAGCGCATCCAGGCGATGTCGTCGCCGATGGTCTCGACCGTCCAGCCGGGGATCGTGGGCTCCAGCATGGCGAGGTTGGTCTTGCCACAGGCGGACGGGAACGCGGCGGCGACGTACTTCGTCCCGCCCTCGCCGGCCGGCGGGGTGAGCTTGAGGATCAGCATGTGCTCGGCGAGCCAGCCCTCGTCGCGGGCCATGACGGACGCGATGCGCAGGGCGTAGCACTTCTTGCCGAGGAGGGCGTTGCCGCCGTAGCCGGATCCGTAGGACCAGATCTCGCGGGTCTCGGGGAAGTGCGAGATGTACTTGGTGGTGTTGCAGGGCCACGGCACGTCGGCCTGGCCCTCGGCGAGCGGAGCGCCGAGGGTGTGGACGGCCTTGACGAAGAACCCGTTGGTGCCGAGCTCGTCGAGGACGGGCTTGCCCATGCGGGTCATGGTGCGCATGGCGACGGCGACGTAGGCGGAGTCGGTGATCTCGACGCCGATCGCGGAGAGCTCGGAGCCGAGGGGGCCCATGCAGAACGGGACGACGTACATCGTCCGGCCCTTCATGGAGCCGCGGAAGATGCCCTGGTCTCCCGCGAAGATGTCCTTCATCTCCGCCGGGGCCTTCCAGTGGTTGGTCGGGCCCGCGTCCTCCTCCTTCTCGGAGCAGATGTACGTCCGGTCCTCGACGCGCGCGACGTCGGAGGGGTCGGAGGCGGCGTAGTAGGAGTTCGGGCGCTTCGTCTCGTCGAGCTTCTTGAACGTTCCCTTGGCGACGAGCTCCTCGCACAGGCGCTCGTACTCGCCCTCGGAGCCGTCGCACCAGACGACGCGGTCCGGCTGGGTCAGGGCTGCGATCTCGTCCACCCAGGAGATCAGCTCCTGGTGGGTCGTCGGGACAGTGGGAGCCGCGTTGTCGCGCGCCACGATTGCTCCTTGTTGAGGGGTGTGTTTGGTGTTGGCCCCGTGGGGGCTGCGACCCGGACGCTTCGCGCTCCGCTCATCCGGTGTCGACCGCACTCATCTGATCATCCGGTGGATGTGCGCATATGTCCAGAGGGCCTCTCACGTGAGCATTGCCACGTCCGTCAATCTTCCGTAAAGACGATGGCCGAGAACCTACGGACCCGTAGGTAGCATGGCGCGCATGACTTCCGACGCCGCCGCCGTCCCCGCCGCCGAGGCCGCAGCGACCTCCGAGGCCTCCCCGGTCATCGAGGCCTCCCCCGTCATCGAGGCCGCAGAAGCCGTCGAGTCCGCGATCGAGACCAAACCGCTGCTGCGCGGCTGGCTCCATCTCGGCATGTTCCCCGCCGTGCTCGTCGCCGGCTTGGCGCTGATGGCCTTCACCGACTCGACCCGGGCTCGCGTCGCCTGCGGGATCTACGTCCTCACCGCCTGCCTGCTCTTCGGCGTCAGCGCGGTCTACCACCGCGGGACCTGGGGCCCGCGCGGCGAAGCCATCCTGCGACGGCTCGACCACGCCAACATCTTCCTGATCATCGCGGGCACCTACACCCCGCTGACCGTCCTGCTGCTCCCGCCCTCCACCGGCCGGACCCTGCTGTGGGCGGTGTGGATCGCGGCCGCGGCCGGGATCGCCTTCCGCGTCTTCTGGGTCGGCGCCCCGCGCTGGCTCTACACCCCCTGCTACATCGCCATGGGCTGGGCCGCCGTGTTCTTCCTCCCCGACTTCATGCGCACCGGCGGCATCGCCGTCCTGGTCCTCGTGATCGTCGGCGGCCTCCTGTACAGCGTCGGCGGCGTCATCTACGGCATGAAGCGGCCCAACCCCTCCCCCCGCTTCTTCGGCTTCCACGAGGTCTTCCACTCCCTGACCCTCGCCGCCTTCGTCGCCCATTACATCGGCATCTCGCTGGCCGCCTACCAGCACTGATCCCGGAAGGAGGGACCCGGTCGCACGCCCGGGCCGGGTCCCTCCTTCCGTTGTCCGACGCGTTCAGCAGGCCAATCCGTCGCCGTCGGGGTCCAGCCGCAGCGGATCACTGCCGTTGACCTTCAGGCGCTTCGGATACCGGTGGGAGGCCAGCCACTCGCAGCGGGCCTTCGTCGTCGCCTCCACCTCGGCCGGGAACCGGGTCGGCACGCACACGTTGACCGAGCCGTAGTGCCGGTCGCAGCCCGCCACACTCGGCGCGACCGGGACCGAGTCCCGCTTCGCCGGATTCTTCTTGGCCGGGCCCAGCGCGTCCGCGAAGGTGTGCTCGTGCGCGGACGGCTGCTCCTGGGCGGCCGCCAGGGCGGACGGACCGCCCAGGTGCACCCACGTCGCGATCGACGGGACGCCGTTCGCGTCGACCGCGAAGAGCATGTACCAGCCGGGCGGCGCCAGGTTGGGGTTGCTCGTGACGTTCAGGTCGATGGTGGTCCCGTCCACCGTCATCGGCAGGTCCACGAACCGCTGGTTCGGGTCCGAGGAGTGCGTCACCGCCGCCGGACGGATCAGTTCCGCCTTGGCGACCGGCCGGTCGACGGTGATCCGCTGCGTGTCCCCGTACACCCACTGCGTGTCGATCACCGAGGTGATCCGCGGGCGGGCGCCCTTGAACAGGTACGGCGGCGTGTAGATCGACACGTTGTGGTTGTAGGTGCCGTTGCCCGGGTTGTCGCCCACCGACATGACCCGGCCGTCGGGCATCAGGAACGACGCCGAGTGGTACGTCCGCGGGATCGGGTCGGTGGCCAGACCCGCCTGGTAGCTGTTGGTCGCCGGGTCGAAGAACGAGGCCTCGAAGACCGGGTCGGCCCGGTCGTGCAGCCCACCGCCGGTCTCCAGCACCTTGCCGTCCGGCAGCAGCACCGCCGAGACGTACATCTTTCCCTCGGCGCCGGTCTGCGGCCGCTTCCCGGTGCCGGTGTCGACCAGGCCCTGGGGCAGGTCCGGGCCGGCCGTGTAGGCGGGGCTCGGCTTCTTCAGGTCGATGATGTCGGTGATCCGGTTCGCCGCCGGGTTGCGCTCGTTGTTGCCACCGCCGATGGTCAGGACCCGCTGGTCCTGGGCCGGGGGCAGCAGCACGCTCGCCGACTCGTCCCGCTCGTCCTTGTTGCGCAGGCCCGGCACGTCGGTGATGGTGTTGGCGTCGTAGTCGTAGATCGAGGCGCCCGTGCCCGGGGTGCCGTTGCCGAAGGTGTGGCTGCCCGAGTAGAAGAGCCGCCCGTCCTGCATCAGGATCATCGACGGGTACAGGCCCCAGTACGACCAGGTCTGGTTGACCTCGTTCATCGGCAGCCACTTGTTCTGCGCCGCCGAGAACTTCTCCGCGGTCACGTTGCCCGTCGAGTCCTCCTTCAGCCCGCCGAAGGAGATCACGTCGCCGTTGCCGAGGATCGTCGCCGACGGGTACCAGTGCCCGCCGTTCATGTCGTTCGTCCTCGTGTACGTCTCGGTGACCGGATCGAAGGTGTACGAGTCCTTCAGCCCCTGGTAGCCGATCTTCCCGTCCGCCGACGGATAGCCCTTGTTCCCGCTCATCACCAGCACCCGGCCGTCCGACAGCTGCACATGGCCCGCGCAGAACATGTCGACCGGCGTCGGGATCGTCCTGAACGACCCGTTCGCCGGATCGTAGACGGCGGAGGTGAAGGTGCCCGCGTTGAACTGCGCGATGTCGTTGCCCGAGCCCGCGATCAGCAGCACCTTGCCGTTCTTCAGCACGACCGCGTGCATCGAACGCACCGGGTTCTGCGCCGGGATCACCTGCCACTTGCCCTTCGCGCACTCCTCCGCCGTGCCCGAACAGACCGGCTGCGGCGGGAGCGCACCCACCTCCTCCAGCGCGTAGTCGTCCGTGGTGAGCGTGCCCACCCCGTACACCGACAGACCCCAGGCGATCTTGTCCGTGTGGGGCGGAACCACCGGCGTACGGACCTCCGTACGCGACCACCCGGCACTGACGGGCGGATTCTGCAGGTCCGTCCAGTACTGCCAGCCCGACGTCGTGTCGCGGCGGAACACCGTCACCGACACGTCCGGGGTGTTCGACTTGTACCAGGCCGACAGGTCGTACTGCCGGCCCGGCGTCACCGTCGGCGCGCACACGGTGTTCTCGGTGACCAGCGCCTTGCGGTCACCGTCCACCCGACGGGTCAGGGACACCCGCATCGCCTTCGTGCCGCTGTGCGCGTCGGGCACGGTCGCGAAGGTGAAGTCGTTGTCGCCCCAGCCGGACTTCGACCAGCAGGACGGCATGTCGGAGCCGGCGGCGCCGGCGGTCTCGAAACCGGGATTGGACAACAGATTGGGCGGACCGGCCGTAGCCTGCTGCGGTGCGGTGAGGAGCAGACCCGCGGTCATCGCCCCGACGGCGAGCAGTGCGGCACGCCGCCCCGCCCTCCGCCGGAAGGTCGGACGCATGGAAAGGTTCCTTTCTGTGCGGCTCTATCCGTACGGTTCGATCCGTGCGGCTCTATCTGTGGGGCTCAACTCCTGGTGCGGTGCCCCGCCTCGACCGGGGACGTACGGCGCGGCAGGTAGACCAGGGCCTCGGTGGCCGCGAACCGCAGCACGAAGGTGGTCACCAGCGCGAGCGCGGTGGCCGGCAGCACCCCCATCCCGAGCCGGCCGACGAACACCGCGATCAGCGGGATGCGCAGCAGCAGATCGGCATTGGCGAGCAGCGCGAACCGGCCCACCCGGTCCGCCCAGTGCCGGTACCTGCGCCGCTCACGGAAGAGCAGGACCTCGATGAGGACGAAGTTCCACAGCACCCCCGCCTGGTTCGCGACGATCTCCGCCGGCAGGTAGTGCATCCCCGCGCCGGTGAGAAGCCACAGCGCCACCAGGTTCGGCACGAAACCGGTGAGACCGATGAGCCCGAAGCCGATCATGCGCGCGAGCGGGGCCGCGGACCTCAGCGAGGCGAGGTGCGCCAGGAACCGCAGGCCCTCCCGGGCCGTGGACTTCGACTCCCCCGCAAAACGCTCCTGGAAGACGAACGGCACCTCCGCCACCGGGGCAGGACGGCAGCGCACCGCCAGCTCCAGCAGGATCTTGTAGCCGAGCGGCCTCAGCGCCCCGTCGGTCACCGCCGAGCGGCGCATCGCGAAGAACCCGCTCATCGGATCGCTGATCCCGCGCAGCGCCCGTGGGAAGAGCCCCTTCGCCAGCCACGTCGCGGCGCGCGACACCGCGACGCGGTAGCTCCCGGCGAGCCCGGCCCGGCTGCCGCCGCTGACGTAGCGGGAGGCGACCACGAGATCGGCGCCGGTGCGCTCGCCCTCGCCAACGAGCTCCGGAACCAGGTGGGGCGGATGCTGCAGGTCGGCGTCCATCACGACGATCCAGTCGCTGTCCGCCCGCCGGATCCCCTCGACGACCGCCCCGCCGAGGCCGCCCTCGGCCACCTCCCGGTGCAGCACCGACACCGGAAAGGGGTGGTCGGCGGCGGCCTTCTCGACGACGGCGGGGGTGTCGTCCGTGGAATCGTCCACGAACAGCACCTCGCAGGGCAGGTCACCCGGGAGCGCCCGGCCGAGCCGGCGCAGCAACTCGGCCACGTTCCCCGCCTCGTTGAACGTCGGGATGATCAAGGTGACGCTGCCGGCCGCCCCCCGCGGAGCATCTCGCTCCGCACCGACCGGGGCACTGGGGGACCACACGTCCTCGCTCATGGTGGCTCAGCTCCCACTCTCGCGGTCGGTGCGGCGTATCTCGATGCGGTCCTCACCCGAACCGAAGACGGCCACCACGGTCGAATGCTCCAGCGCGGCCTTCACGGTGGGCAGGTCCACCGCGTCACGGCGGACCGTGGGCGAGGACACGACGTAGTCGATGTCCCGCCAGCCGCCCGGCAGGGTCCTGGTGACCGCGGGGTCCAGGTCGGCCTTGTAGAACCAGATGGCGCCGGGCCCCGGCTCGAAGCCGTGGTGCACGGCGTCCAGCCAGAGCGCGTCGTCGAGCAGCACCCGGGTGCGCGCCGGATCGGCGACCTCACGGCCGAGCCACGCTGCGGCCTGCCGGTACGGGGCGTTCGCGTCGACGGTGAGCGCGGTGCGGTTCCCCTCGTACCAGCGCGGCAGCACGTACAACGCGGCCGACACGGCCAGTACGCCGAGCACCGCCCGGCGCACCCACAGCCGCGGCCCCCGCTGCCCGGCCGCGCGGCGGCGGCGCAGCACGGCGTGCGTCACACTGGCCGCCCCGCCCGCCAGGACCAGGGCGAGGAACGGCAGTGCCTGGATCACGTACATCGCCGGCAGGTAGCCGGAGGGCCGCATCGCGACGACGGCGAGGATGACGGCGGCGAGCGCGGGGCCGGCCAGCGCACGGGCGGTCACCGACCGCCGCACGGTCACGATCAGCAGCGCCGCGCCGGCCAGACCCCCGAGCGGCAGGACGGTGTCGTAGTACAGCCAGGACCGGAACACTCCGTTCGAGCCCGAGCCGGGCGTGAGGATGAAACCGGACCCCTCACGGCCCATCTGGTAGGTGATGCCGTCGATGAGCGAGACATGGCCGGCGCCCGGCAGCAGCTCGCCGTTGAGCAGGGCGTAGAGCGGGTACGACAGGCCGATCAGCGCACAGGCGGTCACGGCACCGGTGACGGCGAACTTCCGGGTGTCACGGTGGCTGTGCCGCCACATCGTCACCAGCAGAGCCGGGAGCACCACCAGCATCGTCTCCTTGGTGAGGACGGCGGTGGCGGCCGCCAGCCCGGAGGCGAAGTGGTGCCACAGGTGGCGGCTGGGCGACGCGGCGAGGCAGAACGCCAGCAGCATCCACATCACCGCGAGGTTGTCGAGGAAGATCTCCCGCTGCAGGACCACGGACAGCGGCGACAGCCCGAACAGCGCCATCGCGAGCCCGGCCGCCCAGCGCGGCAGCCACAGCCGGCGCGCCAGCACGTACAGCAGCACCGAGGACGCCCCGGACACCGCGAGCATCGAGAACCGCATCGGCGCGACGGTCATCCACTCCGGCACGAACAGCGACGGCAGGTACGTCAGGGCCGCCACCTGGATCCAGCCGAGCGGCGGATGGTCGTACCAGTACGTGTAGTGGGCCAGCCCCTCGCCCTGCTGGACCGCCCACGCCTGGGCCAGGTAGGTGCCCTCGTCGTCGCTCAGGGTCGGGAAGTTCGTGATGTTCCAGCCCTGGACGGCGACGATCACGAGCAGCAGGGCCCCGCACAGCAGCAGGTCGGGGCGGGAGGAGCGGAAGCGGACGAGCGGGCGGACGGGCGGGGCCGGGCGGCGGCCGAGCCCGCCGGCCGTGGTGCGCCGGGCGGGGACGGCCGGGGTCTCGGTCCCGGTCCCGGGATTGGTTCCGGTCCCGGGATTGGTTCCGGTCCCGGGATTGGTTCCGGTTCCGGTCCCGGGACCGGTTCCGGGGGCAGTGGCCGTGGGCAGGGTGGCGGTCACCGGCTGCTGTCCTCTCGGATCGCGGCGGAGGCGGAGGCGGAGGACGCGGCAGGGGCGGATGCGGTTGCGGCTGCGGGGACGGCCGTCAGATGGGCGCCGGTGTGACTGGTCAGCTCCCACTCGTTGCGGCCGCGCTGCTCGCGCCAGACGGCACGGATCGCGGCGCCCGCGAGCATCACCTGGTAGAAGGGGCCGCCGACGACGAGTTTGACGTAGTGCACGAAGCGCACGCGCAGGCCGTACTGCCGGCCGAAGTCGTGCAGGCCGACGATCTCGAAGACGAACGTCACCAGCGCCGTGATCATGGGCAGGAAGGTGATGATCGCGATGCCCACCGGTACGTCGAGGAGGACCGCGACGGCGAAGTTGACCGGGATGATCACACCCGAGGCGGCCTGCATGAACGGCGTCATCAGCGTGTAGCGGGCGAGCCAGCGCTGGCCCCGGCCGGGCAGCTGCTGCCAGTCCTTCTTCCGGTACACCTGGAGGAATCCCTGGTTCCAGCGGGTGCGCTGCTTGAGCAGGCTCACCAGCGAGCCGGGCGTCTCCTCACGGGTCACCATGTCGGAGTCGTAGGCGACGACGACCTTCTTGCCGACCGACGACAGCCGCACCCCGAGGTCGCAGTCCTCGGCCAGGCAGTTCTGGTCCCAGCCTCCCGCCTCGCGCAGCACCTCGGTGCGGACGAAGACGGTGTTGCCGCCCAGCGGGATGAAGCCCTTCTCGGCATGCAGGTGCAGCCGGGAGCGGAACCAGAAGAAGTACTCCAGGCAGTTGCGCAGGCTGTACCAGCTGGAGTGGAAATTGATCAGCTGCACCCCGCCCTGGACCACGTCGGCGCCGGTGGCACGGAAGGCGTGGTCGACATGGGCCAGCAGTTCGGGGTGGACCTGGTCCTCGGCGTCGAATACCCCGACGATGTCGCCGCGGCAGGACGGCAGGGCCGTGTTGAGCGCCTTCGGCTTGTTCTTGGTCTCGTGGTGGTCGACGACCACCCGCACCCGGGCCGGCTCGCGGGCCGCGGCCCGCTCGGCGACGGCCGCGGTCTCCGGGTCGTCGTGCCCGACGATCACGATGATCTCGTAGTCGGCGTGGCTCGATTCCAGCAGCCGGTCGATGGTGTGCTCCAGCACCGCCTGCTCGTGGCGGGCCGGCAACAGCAGCGAGAACGCCAGGCGCCCCTCCCCGTCGGGACGGTCGAAGCGCGTGGAGGCCAGCGTCTCGGGGGTCCGCCACGCGTGCATCTGCCACCAGAGCGTGAACGCGGCCATCCAGAAGAGCGCCAGTGAAATGACAGCAATGAACACAGACGTGTACATAAGGCCCCCCACAGACCCGCCGCCCCCCAGGCGGCGATCAGAAAACCCCCCGGAGACTCGCGGCAGGCCCCCCGGCCCGCCGCCGCCCCGCTTCCCCCGCGTCCCCCCGGTCGCACCCCCCAGCGCGCCGTCTCGGTGGATCCCGAAGACATGAGACTAGGCAGTGAACATGACATCCAGCCTCAGTGTCGATGAAGCACGCGTTTCAGAATCGACATGTCCACAAACGGAATTGACGGCACTCCAGGCACTTCACGGACGAACCGCACCCAACTGCTCCCCCAGCTCGACCGGGTCCGTCGTAGGCCGCGCGCAGACGAAATGTCGACACACATACGCCGTCGGAAGGTCGCGCACGAGAGTGCGCTCGGCCAGAAGCGGGAACTCCCCCTCGCCCCCGCCCTCCGCCGACTGTGGCAGACCGACCGCCACCACCGCACCAGGAGCCGTCCCCAGCAACGCCGCCCGATGCAGCGCCGCCCGCGCCGGATCCTCCGGATGCCCGACCACCGCCACCTCACGCGGCCCGTCCAGCAACGCCTCGGCGACCGACAACCCGTGCCCGATGAAACGCGGCACGCGCGGACCCAGCGCGGCCACCACCCCCAGCGCCCGCTCCGCCGCCGTACGGTGCGCCTCGGACCCGGTGTGCGCCGCGTACGAGAGCAACGCACCCGCCGCCGCCGTCCACCCGGACGGCGCGGCCGTGTCGGTCGGATCCTGCGGCCGCCGGATCAGCTTCTCCGCATCGTGCGCCGTGTCGTACAGCGACCCGTCCTCGGCGGTGAACCGGTCCAGGACCAGGTCCACCAGGAACCCGGCGAACTCCAGCCAGACCCCCTCACCGGTCACCGACGCCAGGGCGAGGAAGCCCTCTGCGACGTCGCCGTAGTCCTCCAGCACCCCGGCGTTGGCACCCACGTGGCCGTCCTTGCTGGTCCGCGCGAGCCGGGGGGCCCGGCCGGCGGCCGCGTCGAAGTGCACCCGCACCAGCAGATCGGCGGCCTCGGTCGCCCGCTCCACCAGGTCGGGCCGCTCGAAGTACGCCCCGCACTCGGCCAGCGCGGCGATGGCCAGACCGTTCCACGCGGCGACGACCTTGTCGTCCCGGCCGGGCGCCGGCCGCTCCGCCCGCGCGGCCAGCAGCCGCGCCCTGATCCCGGCGATCCGCTCCGCGTCCACCGCCGGCCCGTCCTGCGGCAGCTGGAGCACCGACGCGCCGTGCTCGAAGGTCCCCTCCTCCGTCACCCCGAAGTACCCGGCGGCGAGCTCCCCGTCGCCCTCCCCCAGCACCTCCCGCAGCTGCGCGGGCGTCCAGGCGTAGTACGCGCCCTCCACGTGCTTCCCGGTCAGCGGATCCTCGCTGTCGGCGTCGAGGGCCGAGGCGAAGCCGCCCTGGGCGGTCCGCAGCTCCCGGACCATGAAGTCGGCGGTCTCCAGCGCGACCCGCCGCGCGAGCTCCGAACCGGTGGCCCGCCACAGGTGGGCGTAGACCCGGCAGAGCAGGGCGTTGTCGTAGAGCATCTTCTCGAAGTGCGGCACCACCCACTCCCGGTCCACGGAGTACCGCGCGAACCCGCCCCCGAGCTGGTCGTAGATCCCGCCGCGGGCCATCGCCTCACACGTGTCGGCGGCCATCTGCAGCGCGCCCTCGGATCCGGTGCGCGCGTGATGGCGCAGCAGGAACTCCAGCACCATGGACGGCGGGAACTTCGGCGCCCCGCCGAACCCGCCGCGCGTGGCGTCGTACTCGCGGGTCAGCCCGAGCAGCGCCTGCGCGAGCTCCTCCGGCCCCGGGGTCCCGGCCTTCCCGTAGTCCAGCTGCCGCCCGGCGAGGTCCCGCACGATCTTCTGCGCGACCTCGGCCACCTCCTCGGGCCGCCCCACCCAGGCGGCCCGCACGCCTTCGAGCACCTGCATGAAGGAGGGCATCCCGTGCCGGGGCTCGGGCGGGAAGTAGGTCCCGAAGTAGAACGGCTCCGCGTCTCCCGTGAGGAAGACCGTCATGGGCCATCCACCCTGCCCGGTGGCGGCCTGCACGGCCTCCATGTAGACGGCGTCGACATCGGGCCGCTCTTCCCGGTCCACCTTGATGTTGACGAAGTGCTCGTTCATGTAGGCGGCGGCCAGCTCGTCCTCGAACGACTCGTGCGCCATCACATGACACCAATGACAAGAGCTGTACCCGACGCTCAGCAGAACCGGTACGCCCCGCTCCCGCGCCTCGGCGAAGGCCTCGGGCGACCACGGCCACCAGTCGACGGGGTTGTCCGCGTGCTGGAGCAGGTACGGCGAGGTCTCGTTCGCAAGGCGATTCGGCATGCCCCCATCCTGCCGCACGGGGTTGGATCACCGCCGTAGGAAGGGGGCCAGGTCGCGGGTCCAGGCGTCGCGGGTTCGGGGCCAGGTGTGGGGGCAGTGGGTGCGGAGTGGGGTGGCGAGGTCGGGGTTGCGGGTGGGTGCGGCGCCGTAGGTCGCGCAGCGGTGGGATTCCGCGCGGGCGGGGTCGGGGGCGTGTTCGTCGTCGGGGTCCGGTTCGGGGTGGGCCGCGGCGGCGAGGTCGTAGGCGCGGGCGGCGGTGAGGAGGGTCCGTTCGCCGTCCGGGCAGCCCTCGCGCAGCAGCATGAGCTGGGCGAACCGGTCGGCGGCGTCCTCCTCGGCGCGGTCGCCGGGGACGGGGAGGCCGAGGGTGTCGATGAGGGCGTGGCCCGCCTCGTGGTAGAGGGTTTCGCGGGCCAGGGCGGCGAGCTGTTCGTCCGTGGGGCCGGCGCCTGCGTCCTCGAAGAGCGCGCGGTCCTCGGTGAGGTCGTCGTAGCAGAGTTCGATGCGGTGGGCGGCGGGGTCGTAGCCGCTGCCCTCGCCCGCGCAGGAGCGGGCGACGACCTCGATCCGGTGGGGGAGGTCCAGGTAGGCGTTGAGGTCGGCGGTGACGGTCTCGGCGATCCGGTGCTGATTCAGGACGGCCGCGCCGGCGCGGTCCGCGGGGGCGGGTTCTTCCTGGTGTGCGGCGAATCCCGGTGTGGGTGGAGGCTGTTGGCATGCGGTGAGGGGTGCGGGCAGGAGGAGGGCGGCGCACAGGGCCGCCGTGGCGCGGATCGCTCGTGGCGTCATGGAGGCTCTGCCTTAAGGGAGTTGATGTTTTTCGACCCGACTGTACGAAGGAGTGTCCGCTTCCCTCTGAACTAGCTCAGATTCCCTCGCGCGCGGCGGAGTCCCGCAGGACACTTGTGGCACGTTGCCGGAGCTCTCTGAGGGGGATGCCGATGCGGGACAGCCATCGCGGTGAAGCCGAGCGCTTGTTGGAGCGGGCTGTGGACGAGGCGGTCCGGCGGGGGGCGGGCTCGGCGGACACCGCGGGCGGGGCGGTGGACAGGGCTGCGCTGCTGGCGCGCGGCAAGGAGGCCCTGGACGCGCTCGCCGCGAGTGCGGCTCCCGAGTACGAGGCGTACGTAAGGGCGTTGGACGAGGCGGCGGCCGGGGAGCAGTCGCTGGGTGAGGCGTTCCGGCGCAGTGACACGTCGACGGCGGTGCTGGTGACCGCGGTCGCGGCGGCCGCGGCCGTCGGGGCGGACCTGTCGCTGGGTGTCGCGGCGGGTACGGCGTTGACGGCGGGCGCTGTCGTGGGGATCGCTGGGGCGGTGGCGACCGTGGCGAAGGTGACGGCGGTGCACGTGCCGGCCGCGAACCGGCGGGCCGGCGAGCGGGGGCGGCCCGGTGGGGCGGAGCAGCTGAAGCTGCAGTGGTTGTCGGCGCTGGAAGTGCGCGGGGTACGTCCGTTCCTGGAGCAGCAGCGTGCGGTGGCCGCGGCGGCGCGGGCGCCGCGGCCGGTCGCGTTGTCGTCGGCGCGGACGGCCGGGCCGGCGTTGCGCGGGGTGGATCGCAGTGCGGAGGCGCGGCGGCGCAGTGCGCTGGAGCATTCGTTCGGGCAGTTGCCGGATGTGGCGGACCGGTTCGTGGGGCGGCGGGCGGAGCTGACGCGGATCGCGCAGTGGGTGCAGGCGGCGCGGGCGAGTACGGAGACCCGCCCGGTGGTGGTGGTGCTGCACGGGGAGCCGGGGGTCGGGCGGACGGCCCTGGCGTTGCGGGCGGCGCACGCGTTGCGGGACCAGTTCCGGGGTGCGTGTGTGGTGGACATGCGGGGTGGTTCGACGGGTGGTGAGCCGGGTGAGGCGCCGCTGTCGATGCGGGAGGCGTTGCTGCACCTGATGAACCGGCTGGGTGCGCCGCGTGAGCAGTTGTTGTTCCGGGAGGGGGCGTCGGCGGAGCAGCAGGTCAGGCGGCTGGGCGAGCTGTACCACCAGCATCTGCGGGGGTTGCCGGTGACGGTGCTGCTCGACGACGCGGTGGATGCGGCGCAGGTACGGATGCTGGTGCCGGAGCGTTCGGAGAGTCTGGTGCTGGTGACGGCGCGGGAGCCGTTGGAGTTGCCGGGGGATCTGGCGGCGTGGGTGCATCAGTTGCCGGTGGAGCGGCTGGGCGGGGACGAGGCGGCGGAGTTGGTGCGGGCGGTGGCGCCGGAGGCGGCGGCCGTGGGATCCGCCGCCGGGGTGGCCTCGGTGGTGGAGGTGAGCGGGGGGCTGCCGCTCGCGTTGCGGATGCTGGCTCCGCTGGTGCGGGACGGGGTGGCCGTCGCGGACGGTGCCGGGACGGTGGCCTCGGGCGGCGGGGACGGTGCCGGGGCAGTGGCCTCGGGCGGCGCGGACGGGACCGGGGCGGTGGCCTCGGGCGGCGCGGACGGTGCCGGGGCAGTGGCCTCGGGCGGCGGGAACGGGCCCGGAACAGTGGCCTCGGGCGGCGGGAACGGGCCCGGAACAGTGGCCTCGGGCTACGGGAACGGGGCCGGGGCAGTGGCTTCGGGCGGCGGTGACGGGGCCGGGGTGCATCCGGTGGAGGCGGCGCTGCGGGCGGCCGACGCCCGGTTGGCCGAGCCGGCCCGGCTGCTGCTGCGGCGCTTGCCGCTGGCGGGGCGCGCCTCGCTGGGGGGCGCGGCGGCGGCCGCACTGGCCGACGTACCGGAGCAGGCGGCGCTGCGGACGCTGGAGGAGCTGTGGGAGGCCGGTCTGATCGAGCGGGTGCGGGGGCAGCGGTTCCGTATGCATGACGCGGTGCGCGCGTACGCGGCGGCCCGGCTGGCGGCGGACGAGGACCGGGCGGAGGCCGTGGCGGCGCACGAGCGGCTGATCCGTGACTACGCGCAGCTCGCGGACTCGGTGATCCGGATGGTCGACGGGAAGATGTCGACGCGGGCGAACCAGTTCGGGGGGCACGGCTTCGTGTCGCTGGACGCGGCGCTGCGGTGGCTGGACGACGAGTCGAGTTTCATCACGGCGGCGCTGCGGCACTCGGAGGGGGTGGACCAGCAGGCGGTGCTGGACCTGCTGGGGGCGTTGTGCGATTTCTGTCTGCTGCGCGGGGACCTGTACCGGCTGGGTGAGATCGACGAGCTGACGCAGGCGGTGGCGGCGGGTGGGCAGGACCAGGCGGGGCCGCAGGGTCGGCTGGTGCGGTCGGTGCAGTGGCGTACGGGTATCGCGGCGCGGCAGCTGGGTGAGCTGGACAAGGCGCGGACCACGCTGACGTCGGTGGTGGACCAGTACATGGAGGCCCATCAGGAGGCGGGGGCGGCGATGGCGCTGGTCTCGCTCGGCATCACGCTGCACCACCAGGGGAATCTGCCGGAGGCGGCGGTGCGCATCCGTGAGGCGCTGGTGTTGCAGGAGCCCGCGGAGCTGGCGGGTGACCGGGCGTGGGGGCTGCACGCGCTGGCGGCGGTGGAGCGGGATCTGGCGCACCTGGCGGAGGCGACGCGGCTGCTGGAGACGTCGCTGGAGCTGCACCGGGAGAGCGAGAGCGTGCACGGGGAGGCGTGGGCGCACTTCCAGCTGGGGCAGGTGCACCTGCGGTTCGGTGAGGTGGAGCGGGCGGAGAAGGAGCTGGACCTGGCGTTGCAGTTGTACGGGCGGACCCGGGACGACCGCGGTGAGGCCTGGGCGTTGACGCAGTTGGGCCGGGCGCGGGTGGTGGACGGGGATCCCGGGCCGGCGGTGGAGCGGCTGCGGGAGGCGCTCTCCCGGCACCGGGAGGCGGAGGACGCGCGGGGGGAGGCGTGGACGCAGTACTACCTGGGGCAGGCGCTGGAGGTGAGCGGGGAGCGGGACCGGGCGGTGCGGGAGCTGGAGCGGGCGCGGACGATGTTCTCGCGGATGCGGGACGTGTACGGGTTGGCGCACGCCCGCCACCATTCGGGCCGGGTGACGCGGGACCAGCGGGCGGCGCAGACGGGGAACCTGAAGAACTCGGGTTTCGCCCGGCAGCTGCTGGTGGATGCACGGGCGGATTTCCAGCGGATCGGGCTGGCACACGGGGAGGCGTGGACGTGCCTGGAGCTGGCGGTGGTCGACGCGGGCAACGGGCGGCTGTCACCGGCGCTCGGCTTGTGCGAGGAGGCGGTCCGGTTGTTCATCTCGTACGGGGACCGGCGCGGGGAGGACTGGGCCCGGTTCCTGCGGTGCACGCTGCTGCCGTACGTGGGGCTCGCCGGGCCGGGGGTGCCGGAGGAGGCGCGGGCGGAGCTGGCGCGGCTGGTGGAGGCGCGGCATCCGGCGCGTGACGGCCGGCTGGAGGAGTGCCTGGAGACGTACGGGGTGATCCTGGGCCGGGGTGTGGATCCGGCCGAGGGCTGGCAGGCGTGGCGGCTGGGGCTGGTACCGAACCTGCACTCGCGGGAGGTCATGGGCGTACCGCGGTCCTGACCGGACACCCGCCGCCGTCCGCAGGGCCCGCCCGCCGCCGTCCGCGGCCGGCCCCGGCCGCCGCGGGCCACCCGGCCGACGCGCACCGCCGCGGGACATGGCCGCAGGACGGCCGCGGGGCATGGCCGCAAGGCGGACCCGCAGGGCCGCCCCGCACGCCGCCCACGGAACCCCGGCCGCACGGCTGCGGGGGCGGCCGCAGGCCCGGGTACAGCGCACAGGGGCCCGGTGGCGTCGGCCGACAGGGCTGAGCCGTCGGCGCGGCCGCAGGCCCGGGCGGCGCGAGGGCCCGGCGGCGTGCCGGCGTGCCGGTCCCGGCGCCCCGCCGGCCCTGGCGGACCCGGCGGGGGCTAGTTGGTGGGCTTCGGCTCGGGGGTGGCCGTCGTCGGGTCCGGAGCTTCTTCGAAGTCCACCCGGCCCATGTGCCGGTTCATGGACTTCATCAGGGCCCACACGCCGAGTGCGAGGGCCGCGAACACGAGGAAGCCCAGGATGCCGGGGGTCACCTTGTTCTTGTCGAAGGTGTCACCCGCCAGGGGGAGGAGCTGGGTCAGTGCTGCCTGCGTAGCGCTCATGGCTAGGCATTCTCCCGGATGCCCGCGAAGAGGTCGGACTCGGGGAGGGAGGTGTCGACGAGCGACTTGGCGAGCTCGTACTCCTCGGTGGGCCAGACCTCCTTCTGGACCTCCATGGGAACGCGGAACCAGCCGCCGTCCGGGTCGATCTGCGTGGCGTGCGCGATGAGCGCCCTGTCACGGATCTCGAAGAAGTCCGCGCAGGGGACGTGGGTGGTCAGGGTCCGCTCCTTGCGCTCGAACTCCTTCCACCGCTCCAGCCACTCGCCGTAGGGGGACTCCAGACCGCGGGAGAGCATCGCCTCGTGCAGGGCGATGGTGCGCGGCTTGTTGAAGCCCTGGTTGTAGTAGAGCTTCTGCGGCTGGTGGGCGGGGCCGTATTCGGCCTCGGGGTACTTCTCGGTGTCCGCCGCGCCGTCGAAGGCCACCATGGAGATCTTGTGGGTCATGATGTGGTCGGGGTGCGGGTAGCCGCCGTTCTCGTCGTACGTGGTGACGACCTGCGGCTTGAACGCGCGGATCTTCTTGACCAGCTCGCCGGCGGCCTCGTGGACGTCCGCGAGGGCGAAGCAGCCGTCGGGGAGCGGGGGCAGCGGGTCGCCCTCGGGCAGGCCGGAGTCGACGTAGCCGAGCCATTCCTGCTGGACGCCGAGGATCTGGCGGGCTTCTTCCATCTCCTTGGCGCGTACCTCGTGGATGTTCTCCTCGATGTACTTGTCGCCCTGGAGCTTGGGGTTCAGTACGGAGCCCCGCTCGCCGCCCGTGCAGGTCACGACCATCACGGGGACCCCCTCGGACACGTACTTGGCCATCGTGGCCGCGCCCTTGCTCGACTCGTCGTCGGGGTGGGCGTGGACGGCCATCAGTCGAAGCTGCTCGGTCAAAACAGGATCCTCTGCGATTCGGCGCGACACTCGGCTTCTATAGTGACCGAACTGGGGGACGGAAAATTCCAGGGATGACCCACCCTCCCCAGCGAGAGGAAAAGATCATGAGCGCGGTGCGCGAGGGACTGCCCGAGGGCCGGTACGGCCGGTCGGCGGACGAGCGTGCGGACCGGAAGCTCAAGATCATCGGCGCTGCGCTGGGTGCCGTCCTGCTGGGCGTGATCGGCTGGATCGGCTGGGACTACGTCGCGGGGCGGAGCGTGAGCGCCGAGGTGATCAAGTTCCAGGTGATTTCGGACACCGAGGTGAAGGTGCACCTGGAGGTCCGCAAGGACGCTTCGGTCACCGGCGTCTGCACCATGGTCTCGCAGGACGAACAGCACGCCGAGGTGGGTCGTGCCGACTTCACCTTCGCCCAGCGGCAGTCGCGGGTCGACGAGGTCGTCTCGGTGAAGACGACCGGCCGGGCCACCATGATCGAGCTGGTCGGATGCCAGCCGGCGGCGTCCGCCGGCTGAGGCGCACGCCGAGGCTTGGGAGCGCGGCCCGAGGGGCAATGCCCCTCTGGGGTCCTCCCCCTTTTCTTCCCGAATTGTTAGGCTCGTGGTTTCGTCCGCCGCTGGCGGGCGTGTAGTCCCCTGTACCGACGAGGAGCACCCGTGACCCAGACGAGCGAGAGCGTCACCTGGCTGACCCAGGCGGCGTACGACCAGCTGAAGGCGGAGCTGGACTACCTCTCTGGTCCCGCCCGCACGGAGATCGCCGCGAAGATCGCAGCCGCCCGCGAGGAGGGTGACCTCCGCGAGAACGGCGGATACCACGCGGCCAAGGAGGAGCAGGGCAAGCAGGAGCTCCGGGTCCGCCAGCTCACGCAGCTCCTGGAGAACGCGAAGGTCGGGACGGCCCCCGCCTCCGACGGCGTGGTGGCGCCGGGCACCCTCGTGAAGATCGCCTTCGACGGCGACGAGGACGACACGATGGAGTTCCTGCTGGCCTCGCGCGAGTACGCGTCCGGGGACTTCGAGACGTACTCCCCGCAGTCCCCGCTGGGCACCGGCGTCATGGGCAAGTCGATCGGCGAGGACGCCGAGTACGAGCTGCCGAACGGCAAGAAGGCCTCGGTCAGGATCCTGGACGTCAAGCCCTTCACCGGCTGATCACCCTCGATCGCGCGATCGCCCGATCACTGTTGGTTCGTGCGTGATGCCCGGCCGGTTCTCCGGCCGGGCATCACGCGTACGGGCCCGATGGCGCGCCGGACCTCGTGGGGATGCCTCAGGACCTCGACGCGGGCGCCGCAGGCGCCACCGCTGTCGGGACGCAGGAGGGTGGTCAGGACGCGTACGGTCGTGGTCCTGGCCGCACCGCCGGGCCGAGCAAGACCCAGGACGGTCCCCGCGGGAGGCCGCAGGGCCCGGGAGGCGGCCCGCCTAGCCGATCACCTTGTACCCGGCGCCGTGCAGCGTCCGGGCGACCTCCGCGCAGTGCTCCGGCCCCTTCGTCTCCAGCTGCAGTTCCACCTCCACCTCCGTGAGGCCCAGCCGCGGGTCGGTCCGCACGTGGCTCACGTCCAGCACGTTCGCGTCGACCACCGACAGCACCCCCAGGAGCCCGGCGAGCGCGCCGGGCCGGTCGGTCACGCGCAGCCGCAGCGACAGGTAGCGGCCCGCCGCCGCCATGCCGTGCCGCAGGATCCGCTGGAGCAGGAGCGGGTCGACGTTCCCGCCGGACAGTACGGCCACCACCGGGCCCTCGCCGTACAGTTCGGGCTCGCTCAGCAGGGCCGCCACCGTGCTGCACCCGGCCGGCTCGACGACGAGCTTCGCCCGTTCCAGGCACAGCAGCAGGGCGCTGGAGAGGGCGTCCTCGGACACCGTGCGCACGTCGTCGAGGAGCTCACCGATGATCCGGAAGGGGACGTCGCCGGGGCGGCCCACCTTGATGCCGTCGGCCATTGTGTTCGGGTCGTCGATCGAGACGGGGTGGCCGGCCCTGAGGGAGGGCGGGTACGCGGCCGCGCCGGCCGCCTGCACCCCGATGACCCGCACGTCGGGCCGCAGCGCCTTCACCGCGACGGCCACGCCGGCGGCGAGCCCGCCGCCGCCGATCCCGACCAGGATGGTGCGCACCTCCGGGCACTGCTCCAGGATCTCCAGGCCCACCGTGCCCTGGCCGGCGATGATGTCGCGGTGGTCGAAGGGGTGGATGAACACCGCCCCGGTGCGGTCGGCGTACTCCTGGGCCGCGGCGAGGGTCTCGTCGACGACCTGGCCGTGCATGCGGACGTCGGCCCCGTACTCCTGGGTCGCCGCGACCTTCGGCAGCGGTGCCCCGACCGGCATGAACACGGTGGAGCGGACCCCGAGGAGGGAGGAGGCGAGCGCCACGCCCTGGGCGTGGTTGCCGGCACTGGCGGCCACGACGCCGGCGGCGCGCTGCTCGGGGCGCAGGCCCGCGATGCGCACGTACGCCCCGCGGAGCTTGAAGGAGCCGGTGCGCTGGAGGTTCTCGCACTTGAAGTGGACCGGCGAGCCGGTGAGGGCGGAGAGGTGCCTGCTGCCTTCCATCGGCGTGACCCGGGAGACGCCGGACAGCATCTTCTGGGCCCCCCGGACGTCGTCGAGGATGACCTGGGGGACGGGCTGGGGCACGCGGTAGTTCATGCCGTCAGTCTCGCAGCCCGGGAGCGGCCGGGCCCGGAGCGTCCGCGGGAGCTCCGGAAGGGGCGGGGCCGGGCCCTGGAGCGGGGGCCGGGGCGCCCTGCGGCGGAGCCCGGGCCGGGCTGATGACGCAGGGGCGAAATCTCGCCATCCGGAACGCCCGTGGGACGGCCGCCCCGGCGGGTCGTACCAGTTCTCGTACGAGGCGTACGAGCCGCCGCAGGGCCGCGTACGCTGTCCCCCATCCTTGTCGGACCCACGCGAAGAGAGCCCACGGCCATGCCTTCCTCCCCGGCCAATTCCGATCTGCCCGTGCAGGCCGAAGCGCCCGCCGGAGCCGGTCTCCTCGACGCGCTCCAGCACCAGGTGGCGGTCTTCGCCCGCCGCGCCGAGCAGACCCGTCTGGGCGGCGTGGGCCAGGCCCGCAACTCGATGGACCGCGCCGCCTACCTGCTGCTCAACCGGCTCGACCTGGAGGGCCCGATGGGCGTCAAGGCGCTCGCCGGCGGCATGGGGATCGACTCGTCCACGGTGACCCGGCAGGTCGCACCGCTGGTCGACGGGGGCCTGGTCAAGCGGACCTCGCACCCCGAGGACGGGCGGGCCGTGGTCCTCGCGCTGTCCCCGCGGGGGCTGGCGCGGCTGGAGGAGGTGCGCTCCTCGCGGCGCGAGCTCATGGCGCGGGTCACGGAGGGCTGGAGCGAGGACGAGCGCGAGTCCTTCACCGGGCTGCTGACGCGCTTCAACCTGTCGCTGTCGGAGCTGATGGCGGCCGTGGCCGAAGCCGGTCCGGCCTCCTGAGCGGAGTACGTCCGTCCTCTTGACCTGACCGGCCCTACCGGCCGCACTATGTGAGCATGCGGGCGGTTGATCAACAGTCCGGCTCCCACGGGGAGTTCGAGGCCTTCGTCGCGGGTGCGGCAGGGCGGCTGCTGCATGTCGCGGTGCTGCTGACCGGTGAACCGGAGCCGGCCCGCCGGCTGCTCGCGGGCGCGCTGGCCCGTACGTACGCGCACTGGCGGCGGCTGCGTGCGGACGACCCATACGACTTCACCCGCCATGAGCTGTGCACGGCCTTCGCCCGGACCGGCTGGCGCCACCACGGCGGGGCCGGCGTGCTGGCGCGGCTGGGCCCGCAGGAGCGGCTCGTGGTGGTCCTGCGGCTCTACGAGGGGCTCGCGGAGGAGGTCACGGCGGCTCAGCTCGGGATGCCGGTGGAGCGGGTCCGCGTGCTGTGCAACCGGGCGGTGTCCCTGCTGAGGGCCCGGGAGGCGGCGTGAGCGGGCTCCCGGACCGGAAGGAGGCCCAGGTCAGGCAGCTCCTTGAGGGCCCGTACCCGGTGGTCCCGACGGGCCTGGCCGCGGGTGCGGCGGCCCGCGGGGACCGGCTCCTGCGGCGGCGGCGGGCACTGCGCAGGTTCGGGTGGGCGGTGCTGTTCGCCGCCGCGGTGGCCTTCGTGGTCTGGGCGTCCCTGACCCGCCCCTGGTCGGGCCCGCCGAGCGGCATCTCCCCACCTCTGGAGGGCTGGTAGCCCCACCCTCCGGCCCCGCCGTGCCGTATCGGCCCCGCCGGGCCGTTCGGCTTCCGGCGGGGCTGGAGTGGCCCGGTGCGGCCGAGACCCGGGCCGGCCCCCGCCGGGCCCGGCTGGACCCGGGTCCGGCGGGGGCGGGGGATCAGCCCAGGGCCTGGGTGAGGTCCGCGATGAGGTCGTCGGCGTTCTCGATGCCCACCGAGACGCGGATCAGGTCCGCCGGGACCTCCAGCGCCGAGCCGGCGACCGACGCGTGCGTCATGCGGCCCGGGTGCTCGATGAGGGACTCGACGCCGCCCAGGGACTCGGCCAGCGTGAAGATCTTGGTACGGCCGCAGACCGCGACGGCCTCCTCCTCGCCGCCGACGACCTGGAAGGAGACCATGCCGCCGAAGTTGCGCATCTGCTTGGCGGCGATCTCGTGGCCCGGGTGCTCGGGCAGACCCGGGTAGAGGACCTTGGTGACCTTCGGGTGGCGCTTGAGCACCTCGACGATCTTGGCTGCGTTCTCCGCGTGCCGGTCCATGCGGACGGCCAGGGTCTTGATGCCCCGCAGCACGACCCACGAGTCGAACGGCCCGGCCACCGCGCCCATCGCGTTCTGGTGGTAGGCCAGTTCCTCGCCGAGCGCCTCGTCGGCGGTGACCAGCGCACCGCCGACGACGTCGGAGTGCCCGCCCATGTACTTGGTCAGCGAGTGCACGACCACGTCCGCGCCCAGCGCCAGGGGCTGCTGGAGGTAGGGCGAGGCGAAGGTGTTGTCCACGACCAGCTTGGCGCCGGCGGTCCGCGCGATGTCGGCGACGACGGCGATGTCGGTGATGCCGAGCAGCGGGTTGGAGGGCGTCTCGACCCAGATGACCTTCGTCTTCGGGGTGAGGGCGGCGCGTACGGAATCGGCGTCGGACGTGTCGGCCACCGACCATTCCACGCCCCAGCGGGAGACGACCTTCGCGAAGAGGCGGAAGGTGCCGCCGTAGGCGTCGTTCGGGATGACGACGTGGTCGCCCGGGGAGAGCAGCGTGCGCAGCAGGCAGTCCTCGGCGGCCAGTCCGGACGCGAAGGCGAGGCCGCGGCGGCCGCCCTCCAGCGCGGCGAGGTTCTCCTCCAGCGCGGTGCGGGTCGGGTTGGCGCTGCGGCTGTACTCGTAGCCGCCGCGCAGGCCGCCGACGCCGTCCTGCTTGTAGGTGGAGACCTGGTAGATCGGGGGCACGACCGCGCCGGTCTGCGGGTCGGCCGTGTTGCCCGCGTGGATCGCGCGGGTCTCGAAGCTCTGGTGCTCGTGGCTGTCGTCGCTCATGGTCAGATGCTATGCCCCGGCCCGGCGTGCACCCCCCTGTTCGCCTCCCGCCCCCTCGGTCTGGTTCGCTGGAGGCATGGAGATTCTGTGGTTCCTGTTCGCGGTGCTCATGATCGTGTTCATCGTCGGCCCGTACGTCCGGCGCCGGCGCGGCGGCGTCCGCCTGGTCGCGCCCGGCAGTCCTGACGCGGCCGACCCGGCGAACTACGGATTCGACCGGCAGGAGGACCTCGACATCCGCCTCCCCGGGCCCGACCAGGACCTGATCGACGCGCTCGACAACGTGCGGCGCACCGGGCAGTGGCAGGCGGCCTCGCAGCTGCTCGCCGGGACCCCGCGGGAGGGCGAGCTGCGCTGGCAGCGCGTCCAGGCCTTCGGCGGGTCGGCGGCGCTGGAGCTGGTGGCGCAGCCCGGGGCGGGCGCGCAGTGGCTGAAGGCGTGGCGGCTGGAGGCGGACAAGGACGCCGGAGGCGCGCAGGTACACGCGGAGCTGCTGGTGCAGCAGGCGTGGCGGCATTCGGGCGGTGTCGGGTCGGAGGACCACCGGATCATCCTGGAGGAGGCCCGGGAGGCGTGCCGCAAGGCCGCGCTGCTGGCTCCGGGGGATCCGGTCCCGTACATCACGGAGCTTTCGATCGCCCGCGGTCTGGCGTACCCGGAGGCGGAGTTCGACGAGCTGTGGGCGAAGGTCATCGACCGGGCGCCGGAGCACATGGGCGCGCACCTGGCGGCGCTGCACTACTGGTGCGCGAAGTGGCACGGCTCGCGGGAGAAGGCCGACGCCTTCTCGCACGCTGCGGCTGCGCGTGCCCCCCAGGGCTCGCTGCTGGCGGCGCTGCCGCTGTTCGCGCTGTACGAGAACCTGCCGGACGTGATCCTGAGCAGCGGCTTCTACCGGAGCGAGGCCGTGACACGGGCGGTGGAGGGCGCGCTGTACGCGGTGCACACGGCCCGCCAGGACGACCCGATGCTGGCGCACGTACGGCACCTGCTGCTGCTCTTCCTGGTCAACATGCAGCGGTGGGCGGAGGCGATGGAGCAGGTCCGGCACGTGGACGGCTACGTCGGCGCCCTGCCGTGGTCGGCGGCGGAGGACCCGGCGGCGCAGTACGCGGTGTACCGGGCGCTGGCGGTGGCGGGCTACGAGGCCAACGGCGGCTCCCCGGCGACGCTTCCGCAGTAGCGCACCCCCTCCCGGCGGGCGGCCGTCCACCCGCCGGGCATCCGCGCCGGAGAGCGGCGCCGCCCGCGGGCCATACCCGCGGGTACCCCCCACGAGCAGCGGCGACGAGCGGTGAATAAGGTTGCCGTAAACAATCTCTGAGCCGCATCATGCGGCGTGGCGGCCATCGACCCCCGCCACACGTCTCAGCACCGCTGTTCTTCATCCCGTGGGGGGATCTGTCCATATGGGCGCTTCTTTGCGCGCCGTGCGCGCGCTCGTCCTGCTCGCCGGCTTCTACCTGCTCGGCGTCATCCTGCTCGCCGCCCTGGTCGGCGTCGACTTCGCCGTCGTCACCTGGCTGCACGGCCCGGTAGCCTTCAAGATCATCATCGTGTCGGTCGTCCTCGCCGTCCCGATCGTCCGTGGCCTGTTCATGCTGCGCACCCCCAAGGGCGAGCCGCCGGCCGGTGTCACCGTCACCGAGGCGCAGGAGCCCGTGCTGTGGCAGACCGTGCGCGAGGTCGCGCAGCAGGTCGGCACCCGCGCCCCCGACGAGATCGTCCTGATCGACGAGGTGAACGCGGCCGTCGCCGAGGACGCCCGGCTGCTGGGCCTGCGGCCCGGGACCCGCCGTCTCTACCTCGGCCTGCCCCTGATGACGGGCCTGGACGAGATGCAGCTGCGCGCCGTGCTCGCCCACGAAATGGGCCACTACGCCAACTTCGACACCCGCCTCACCCCGCTGATCGCCCGCGGCCGCGCCCAGCTGATCCGTACGATCGGCCACTTCCACGAGCGCGCCGACAACAAGGTCGCCAAGGAGCGGGCCCGCCAGGAGAAGCGGGACGAGAAGCGGCTCGCCAAGGGCAAGGACGCCAAGGGCGTCGACACCGCGGGCCAGGGCGCGACGTACCGCGCCATGGCCAAGATCTACATGGCGTACGGCAACTTCTACATGCGGGCCACGCACACCGCCGGCCGCCGCCAGGAGCTCGCCGCCGACCTCGCCTCGGTGCGCGTCGCCGGCCGCGACTCCGCCGCCTCGGCGCTGCGCGAGCTGAACGCCCTCGACTCCGCCCACGGCTTCTACATGAGCTCCTACGCCACCCTCGGCGTCGGCGCCGGTCTGCTGCCCCGCCCCGGCGAGGTCTTCGGCGGCCTGCGCAAGCTGCTCGACGCCCGTGCGGAGGAGCTGGACGGACTGCGCCGGGACCTGTCGACCGAGCCCGCCTCCCCGTACGACTCGCACCCCCCTCTCGCCGAGCGCGTCGCCCGTATCGAGGCCCTGCCCGACGACGGCCGCGCCGGGCAGAGCGCCCGTCCCGCCCTGGAGCTGCTGACCGACGCGGGTGCCGCACTGGCCGCGCTGGAACAGGCCGTCCTCACCCCGGAGGCCCTCGGGCTCCGGCGGATGGACTGGGAGGACCTGGTCCACGAGTCGATGACGCAGTACGTGGGCCAGGGCGCGGAGGAGATCCGTGAGGCCTTCGCCGCCGAGGGCGCCGGCCCCGGGGTGCCCGCCTTCCTCGACGCGGTCGACACCGACCCGGCGGTGCGCTGGCGCATCGCCGACCGGTTCCCGAAGTCGGAGGAGGCCGCGGCCGCCACCGGTCGCACGGCCCGCGAGTTCGCCCGCCCGGTGGTCCGGCGCGCCCTCAACCAGCTGGTCACCGTGGAGCTGACGGGCCGGGGCCAGGCCCGCTGGCAGCTGTCGTGGTCCGACTCGGCCGCCCTGCACTACCCGGCCGAGGGCTTCGAGGACCGGCTCCGCCTGGCCCTGGACGCGGTCGTCGCCGACGTGCCCGACACCGAACCCCTGCGAAAGCTGGTGCTTGCCCCGTGATCGGCCTGTACGTCCTCGGCGCCATGCTGCTGTTCGGCGCGTTCAAGATCCTGCGCGGCATCTACTACATCCGCAAGGCGAAGCGGCTGGAGGCGGAGGTGGCCGCCCTGGAGGGCCGCACCGTGGCATCCGACAGCCGCACCGCCGCCGCCAAGGCCGAGCAGAAGGCCCGGGAGGCGGCCGCGGTCGTCGCGCTGGGCTTCGTGGCGGAGGAGGACCTCGACACCGACAACGCGCTGCCCGTCCCGCCGGAGCGCAAGGCCGCGCTCGACGCGGTCCGCGCCGGCGACTGGGAGGCGGGAGCCGCGTACGTCGAGGCGTGCGGGACGGACTGGGAGGAGCGCTGGCAGCGCGTCCGCGCCCTGGCCGAGGTGGCCGCCGAGGACGACGCCTGGCTGCTGGCCTGGCGTGCGGCCCGCCCGGCCGACGCGACCGCCGCCCTGGTAAACGCCGACACGAGCATCGCGGTGGCGTGGAACGTGCGCGGCAGCCTGACCGCCGAGCACACCACGAGGGAACAGTTCCGGATCTTCCACGAGCTGCTGGTCAAGGCGCAGGCCGACGCGCACGAGGCCCAGCGGCTGGCCGATCCCGCGGACCCGGTCCCGTACATGGTGGAGCAGCCCATCGCGCAGGGCCTGGGCTATGCGCACGAGCAGTACGGCGAGCTGTGGACGCAGATCACCCGCCGCGACCCCAAGGTGCTGACGGCGCACACCAGCGCCCTGCAGTACTGGTGCGCCAAGTGGCGCGGCTCGCACGAGCTGGCCCTGGCCTTCGCCCGGGAGTCGGCCGCCTCGGGCAAGCCGGGTGAGCTGCTGTCGCTGCTGCCGCTGGCGGCGTACGTGGAGCAGGAGATGCGCGAGTCGGACCTCCGGCCGGAGACGTTCTTCAAGGAGCCGGAAGTGGTCGCGGCGGTGGAGGCGGCCCTCGTGGACCTGGCGGCGGCCGACCCGGACGACTGGCGGACGGTCCGGCTGCGGCACCTGCTCGCCTGGTTCCTGTTCTGGCAGGACCGGGACGCGGAGGCGGTCGAGCAGTTCCGGCACATCGACGGGTACATCGGGGCGATGCCCTGGTACTACTCGCCGAGGTCCCGGTACGTGAACGCACGGAACTGGGCGGTGCGCGAGGTCACGCCGGGCCTGTGAGGCACGGTCGGGGGCGGGTCGGGGAATCCCGGCCCGCCCTCCGTGCGTTGTCCCTCCCACAAGGAGGGAATCCATGTTCTCGTACCGCCGTACGCCCGAGCTCCCCACCCGCGAGGAGGCCCTGACGGGCCGCGCGGAGCCGCTGTTCACCCTTCCCGAGAAGCACACCGTGCTGGGCAACCCGCTGGCCGGCCCCTATCCGGCGCACCTGGAGGTCGCCGACTTCGGGCTGGGCTGTTTCTGGGGCGCGGAGCGCAAGTTCTGGCAGACCCCCGGGGTGTGGACCACGCTGGCCGGCTACCAGGGCGGCTTCACGGAGAACCCGACGTACGAGGAGGTGTGCTCGGGCCTGACCGGCCACACCGAAGTCGTCCGCGTGGTCTTCGACCCCGCACAGGTCTCCTACGCGTCCCTGCTCAAGCTGTTCTGGGAGTCCCACGACCCCACGCAGGGCTTCCGCCAGGGCAATGACGTCGGCACCCAGTACCGCTCGGCGGTCTACACGCACTCCCCCGCCCAGCAGGCTACGGCCGAGGCCTCCCGCACGGCCTACCAGCAGGTCCTGGGCTCCTCGGGCTACGGGCAGATCACCACGGCCGTGCTCCCGGCGGCCGAGCGCCCGTTCTGGCCGGCGGAGGCTGCCCACCAGCAGTACCTGGACAAGAACCCGGGCGGCTACTGCGGCATCGGCGGCACGGGCGTCTCCTGCCCGATCGGCGTGGCCGCGGCCCCCGGGGAATGAGGGACCCGGACCCGGCGCACGAGCGCCGACCCGGCTCCGGCAGGCCCACCGGCCTGCCGGGCCGCCGGGCGGGCGGACGCCCTCAGATCGTCGAGGTGTCGATCACGAAGCGGTAGCGGACGTCGCTGGACAGGACGCGTGCGTAGGCCTCGTTGATCCGGTCGGCGTCGATGAGTTCGATCTCCGCGCCCAGGCCGTGCTCCGCGCAGAAGTCCAGCATCTCCTGGGTCTCGGCGATCCCGCCGATCATCGATCCGGCGAGGGTCTTGCGGCCGCCGATGACGGAGAAGAGGTTCAGGGAGACGGGCTCCTCCGGGGCGCCCACGTTCACCAGCGCGCCGTCGACCTTCAGCAGGCCCAGGTACGCGTCCAGGCCGAGCGGGGCCGAGACGGTGGACAGGATCAGGTCGAAGCTCCCGGCGAGCTCCTCGAAGACGGCCTCGTCCGCGGTGGCGTGGAAGTGGGTGGCGCCCAGCCTCCGGCCGTCGGCCTCCTTGCGGAGGGTCTGCGACAGTACGGTGACCTCCGCGCCCAGCGCGTGCGCCAGCTTCACGCCCATGTGGCCGAGGCCCCCGAGGCCGACGACCGCGACCTTCTTGCCCGGGCCCGCCTGCCAGTGCTTCAGCGGCGAGTAAAGGGTGATGCCGGCGCACAGCAGCGGGGCGGCCTCGGCGAGGTCGAGGCCGTCGGGGATGCGGACGGCGTAGTTCTCATCGACGACGAGACGGGTCGAGTAGCCGCCGTAGGTCGGCTCGCCGTTGCGGTCGAGGGCGTTGTAGGTGCCGGTCATGCCCTGCGCGCAGTGCTGCTCCTGGCCGCTGAGGCAGTGCTCGCACGCGCGGCAGGAGTCGACCATGCAGCCGACGCCCACCCGGTCCCCGACCGTGAACCGGGTGACGCCCGTGCCGACTTCGGCGACGACTCCGGCGATCTCGTGACCGGGGACCATGGGGTAGATGCCCTCGCCCCACCCGTCGCGCGCCTGGTGGATGTCGGAGTGGCAGATCCCGGCGTACTTGATGTCGATGAGGACGTCGTGCGGGCCGACGGGGCGGCGCGGGACGGTGGTGCGCTCCAGCGGGGCTCCCGGGGCGGGCGCGGCGTACGCGGCGACCCGGGCGTACGGGGTGGCGGCCTCGGTGGTGGGGGCGTCGGCGGCGGTGACGGTGGCGGACATGGGGTGCGTGCTCCTCGGGACCGTGGTGTCTGCGGTACGCACCACGCTGCCGGTCCGTCGCGCCGGCACCCATCCCCCTGTGCTTCCTAGGACTGGCGAACCTACTACTGCTGGGGTCAGGCTGACGCCCTCCGGGCGGCATCCCGCCCGGCGATACTGGGCGGCATGGACCAGCTTGATCAGCGAGCGTGCCTGGGCGAGTTCCTCCGTTCCCGCCGCGCACGGCTGCGCCCGGAGGACGTGGGCCTGACGGATTACGGGCGCCGTCGGCGCGTTCCGGGGCTGCGCCGGGAGGAACTGGCACAGCTGGCGGGGGTGTCGGTCGCGTACTACACGCGGCTGGAACAGCGCGACGGGCACAACGTGTCGGCGGAGGTGCTGGACGCCATCGCGCGGGCCCTGCGACTGGACGGCACCGAGCGGGCGCACCTGATGGACCTGGCGCGCCCCAAGGCGCGCAGGCGGCGGCCGAGCCGGCGGCCCCAGCAGGTACGGCCGGCGCTGCGCACGCTGATGGACGCGATGGACGGCGTACCGGCGTACCTGGTGGGACACCGTCAGGACGTCATCGGCTGGAACCGGCTGGCGGCCGCGCTCTTCGGGGACTTCGGGACGCTTCCCGCGGCGGAACGCAATCTGGTCCGGCTGATGTTCCTGGACCCGGCGACCGCCGAGCTGTACGGGGAGTGGGAGTGCCAGGCGTGCTGGGTCGTCAGCAACCTGCGGATGTACGCGGGCCAGCACCCGGACGACGAGCAGTTGTCGGCGCTGGTCGGGGAGTTGTCGGTGAAGAACGAGGAGTTCCGGCGGCTGTGGGCGGCGCACACGGTGGCGGACAAGACGCACGGGGTGAAGCTGCTGAGGCATCCGCTCGTCGGGGAGATGCGCCTGTCCTTCGAGACGCTGACGCTCCCCGACGATCCGACGCAGGCCCTGATCACCTTCCACGCGGAGCCGGGCTCGGCCTCCGAGGACGCCCTGCGCCTGCTGGCGTCCTGGGACGCGCAGCGGGCCGCCGAGCAGGCCGCCGGAGCGGCCGCCGGGCACGCGACCGGGCAGGAGGCCGTCCCGGCGGAGGGCGCCGAGCGGGCCGCCCGCCCCGGGGTGGCGGCCTGCGTCCGGGACGCGGCTACAGCTTGATCTGGTAGATGCCCACGCCGCGCTCCCGCCGGTAACCGAGCGCCTCGTTGACCGCCCGCATGGGGCCGTTCTCGTCCGCCACCGTGGTGGCGATGCGGCGCAGCCGCGGGTGGCGGGCTGCGGCCTGAGCGGCCATGTGCGCCTTCACGGCCCGTCCCAGGCCGTGGCCGCGGTGGGCGGGTACCACCACCGTGTCGTACTGGACGGCGCTCGTGCCCTCGGGATCCGGCAGGACGATCTCCGTGTACGCCGCCACCTCGCCCCCGGGGGTGACCGCGGCGACCGTGATCATCTCGCCGCCCCGGTCGAGGACCAGCTGCTGGAGGGTGTGCAACCGCTCGGGCGTCCAGGTCTGGATCCGCTCGTCCATGTCGCCGGTCGGCGCGTCCTCCATGGCCGCGTGGGCGGCGGCCGCGGCCGGCGCCCACGCGGCCGGGACGAGGCCGTGCCAGGTGTGGAGCTCGTAGCCGGGCGGGGCCGGGTCCGGTACGGGTGCGACGGCCGGGACGTCCTGTGCGTACCAGGCCATCGGCAGGACGTTCTCGAAGCCCATCGCCTCCGCGAAGGCCTGGCCGGGGCCGCCGAGGTCCAGCATGACCGCGACCGAGGTCCGGCCGTCCGCGAGGAGTTCCTCGCGGACCCGCTCCCACAGGGCGGTGCCGACACCCCGGCGCCGGGCCTCGGGACGCACGGTCAGCACGTCCAGGAACGCGGTGTGCGTGTTGCCCTCCTCGGTGAACAGGAGCAGGGCGGCCACCCCGTCGCCCCCGGCCCGGCCCCGGCCGCCGCCCTCGCCGGCCGTCCACAGCACGGGCCGGCCGCGCGCCGGCGTCACGCGCAGCCGTCCGGCGACCTCCACCCGGGAGGGCGGGGGCAGGTGCGGCAGGTCGACGGCCGCGGCCGCGGTGAGGACCGCCAGCCAGGTGTCCACCTCGGTGTCGGACGGGGGCGGGACGAGGGAGTGGATCATCATGGCCCCGACCTTAGGGATTGCGCCGGCGCGCCGCCCCGGAGTTTTCGGCCGTCGTGCGGCCGGGACGGCGAACGGCGGGGAACCGTGGGGTTCCCCGCCGTTCGCGGTGGTACGGGCCTGCGGCCCGCCGTGCCGGGTGTCAGGCGGCCGAGCCGGCCTTCCAGTCGGCCCAGTTCATGTTCCAGCCGTTGAGGCCGTTGTCCGGCTTGATGGTCTTGTCCGGGGAGTTGATCACCGTGACGACGTCGCCGATGAGCGAGTTGTCGTAGAACCAGGCGGCCGGCTGGTTGGGGTCGCCCGCGCCCTTGACGTCGTTCAGGCCCACGCAGCCGTGGCTGGTGTTCACGCTGCCGAAGATCGAGTCCGCACCCCAGTAGTTGCCGTGGAGGAAGGTCCCGGAGTTCGACAGGCGCATGGCGTGCGGCACGTCCTTGATGTCGTACTCGCCCTTGCCGTCGGCGTCCGTGAAGCCCACGGTGGCGCCGTTCATACGGGTCTCCTTGAACTTCTCGGAGATCACCATCTGGCCGTTGTAGGTCGGGTTGGCCGGGGCGCCCGCGGAGATCGGGATGGTCTTGATGACCGCGCCGTCCCGGGTGACCGTCATCTTCTTCGTCTTCGCGTCGACCGTGGACACCTGGCTGCGGCCGATCTTGAAGGTGACGGTCTTGCTCTGGACGCCCTGGACGCCGGGAGCGCCCTGGACGCCCTCCAGCGCCAGCTTCAGCGTGACGGTGGAGCCCGCCTGCCAGTACTGCTCGGGGCGGAAGTCCAGGCGCTGGGCGCTGAACCAGTGGCCGACGACCTCCTGGCCGCTGCTGGAGGAGACCGTGATGCCCGCCTGGACGGCCTTCTTGTCCTTGATCGCCTTGTTGAAGGTGATCGAGACCGGCATGCCGACGCCGACGGTCTGGCCCTCCTCCGGCACGAAGGAGGCCACGAAGCTGTTCTCGGGGGAGACGGTCGTGAAGGAGGCGTTCTCGTGCGCCTCCTTGCCGTCCGCGTCCTTGGCCGTCGCCGACAGGGCGTACTTGGTCGAGCGCTTCAGCGCACCCTTGGGCTTCCAGCTCTTGCCGTCGGCGGCTATGTCGCCGGCCACGGCCGTGCCCTCGCTCGTCTTCAGCTCGACCTGGGTCAGCGTGCCGTCGGTGACGGCGACGTTGGCCGCGTCGTTGAGGCCGACATTGGTCGCGCCGTCCTTCGGGCTTATGGTGATCTTGGCCTTCGAGGCGTCCTTGGCCGCTGCCGCGTCCACGTCCGCCTGGGACTTGCTGGCCTCCCCGTTGCCCTTGGGGTCCCCGCCACCCTCGTCGTTGCACGCCGAGAGCACCAGTACGCCGCCGAGCACGACGGATATGGCCGCCAGGGACCTTCTCCGTCGCTTGCTGTCCGTCCTCACACGCCACTCCATCGTTGCCGGAAACCCCGAGACCGCCGTCCCGGGGTTGGCCCGCCGGGGGGACGCAGCCCCCCGCCTGGTCCTGACAACGCGTTAACGGCGCCGGCCGGTTCCACATTCCGTTCGGATGTGGGCAACCACACGGTCAGGCGTTGTCGGGTTCTTCGTCGAAGTCCCCATCTTCCTCGTCGAGGTCCCACTCCAACGACTCGGGGTCGTATTCGACGGGCTCGCTGCTCCACGAGGCCTGCGCGAGTTCCACCCCGGGGATGTCCAGGACCAGGTCGGTGGGGTCGACGAGGTAGGCCAGCGCTTCCGATTCGTCCTCCCGGACGGCGGCCTCCGCATGGCTGCGCTCCTCGTCCGGCATGAACTCGTCGGCCTTGATGTGGGCGAGCGCCGCACCCGTGAGCGCCTGGGCGTCCGGCACTTCAAGCACCAGATCCACCCGAAGTCGTACATATCGTGATGTCTCAGAAGGGTTCATACGACGGAGAGTAAGCCCGGGGAAGCCCTGACTTTCCCGCGACCCGCCCCTTTCCGTAGCATCACCGCACACGGCCAATTCGCTGCTGCCACAAGGGGGATCGCACCGTGTCCGCACGCCGACCGCTGCTCACCGCTCTCGGAGCGACCACCCTCCTCGCCGCCCTGTGGTTCGTGCCCTCGGCGGGCGCGACCGCCCCGGAAGCGGCCGAGGGCCCCTCCGCCGTACCCACGGGCGCGAACACCGCGGAGGCCGCCGACGGAGCGGCTCCCACCGGGACGATCACGGGCGCGGCGCCTTCCGCTTCGGGTACGCGGGCGCAGTCCCTCTCGCTCGCGGACACCGGTTCCGTCGACACCGCCCCCTACCTCCTGGGCGGCACCTTCTGCCTCGGCGTCGGGGCCGCCTTCGTGGCCTTCTCGGTACGCCGCTCCCCCGGCTCGTAGAGCACCCGTACGACGACGAAGGGCCGCCCCGGAATCTCTCCCGGGGCGGCCCTTCGGTCGTGCGGCGCGGGCGCCCGTCGTCAGGCGAGCGGACCCGTGACCTGCTCCACCGCGGCGAGCAGCCCGCCCGTACGGACGAACTCGTCGGCGGCGGCCAGGTCGGGGGCGAGGAAACGGTCCGGCCCGGGACCCTGCACGCCCGCCTCGCGGGCGGCGGCGATCGCGGCCAGGCTGGCCGGGGCGGCCGTCAGACCGTGGCGCAGCTCGATGGCGCGGGTGGCCGCGTACAGCTCGATGGCGATGATCCGCGTCAGGTTGTCGACGGCGGTGCGCAGCTTGCGCGCGGCCGACCAGCCCATCGAGACGTGGTCCTCCTGCATGGCGGAGGAGGGGATCGAGTCGGCCGAGGCCGGCACCGCGAGCCGCTTCATCTCGCTGACCAGGGCGGCCTGCGTGTACTGGGCGATCATCAGGCCGGAGTCGACGCCGGCGTCGTCCGCGAGGAACGGCGGCAGGCCGTGCGAGCGGTTCTTGTCGAGGAGCCGGTCGGTGCGCCGCTCGGCGATGGAACCGAGGTCGGCGGCGGCGATGGCGAGGAAGTCCAGGACGTAGGCGACGGGGGCGCCGTGGAAGTTGCCGTTGGACTCCACGCGGCCGTCGGGCAGCACCACCGGGTTGTCGACGGCGGAGGCCAGCTCGCGCGAGGCGACCAGGGCGGCGTGCGCCATGGTGTCGCGGCCGGCGCCGGCGACCTGCGGGGCGCAGCGCACGGAGTAGGCGTCCTGCACGCGCGGCGCGGACTCCTCCTGGAAGTGCCCGGTCAGCCCGGAGCCCTTCAGCACGGCGGCCATGTTGGCGGCGGAGGCGCCCTGGCCCGGGTGCGGGCGGATGGCGTGCAGCTCGGGCTGGAGGACCTTGTCGGTGCCGAGCAGCGCCTCCAGGGTGAGGGCGGCGGTGATGTCGGCGGACTTGTAGAGCCGGTCGAGGTCGGCGAGGGCCATGACCAGCATGCCGAGCATGCCGTCGGTGCCGTTGAGGAGGGCGAGGCCCTCCTTCTCGCGGAGTTCGACGGGCTCGATGCCGTGCGCGGCGAGCAGCTCGCCGGCGGGGCGGACGACGCCGTCGGGGCCCTCGGCGTCGCCCTCGCCCATCAGCGCGAGTGCGCAGTGGGACAGCGGCGCCAGGTCGCCGGAGCAGCCCAGGGAGCCGTACTCGTGGACGACCGGGGTGATCCCGGCGTTGAGCACGTCGGCCATGGTCTGCGCCACGGAGGGGCGCACCCCGGTGTGGCCGGAGGCGACGGTCTTCAGGCGGAGGAACATCAGCGCGCGGACCACCTCGCGCTCGACGCGCGGGCCCATGCCGGCGGCGTGCGAGCGGACGATGTTGCGCTGGAGCTGGGCGCGCAGCTCGGGACTGATGTGCCGGGAGGCGAGGGCGCCGAACCCGGTGGACACCCCGTAGACGGGTTCGGGCTTGGCGGCCAGCGCGTCGACGATCTCCCGGGCGCGGGCGAGTGCGTCGAGCGCCTCGCCGGACAGCTCGACCCGTGCGTTGCCGCGGGCAACGGCGATGACGTCCTCGGCGGTGGTACCGGACGTCCCCACCACGACAGTGTGCATATCCATATTCAGCACCCTACGGATTGAATCGCTACATGTCACTAGCTGGAACTGTCACGATCGCGCAGCCACTGGACCCCTTACGCAACGAGGCGCCCCGCACCGGCCCCGCGGTCACTGGCGGCCGCGGAAGCGCCGCCGTTCCCCCGGAGCCTCCTGGGCGGCGGCGTCCGCCAGCCGCACCACCGCCGTGTCCCGGCCCGCCACCACCGGACCGGCCGAACGGGCCGCCTTGGCCTTGTACTGGGCGGCGTCCGCGAGCCGGAACAGCCGCCTGGAGGACTTCACCGGCCCGATCGGGTCCCCGGTGGAGGCCACCCCGCAGGCCACGCCCTCGCCCAGTTCCAGCTCGGCAGCGCGCGCGCACAGCTCCTCGCCGACCCGGACCACGTCGTCCGCCGACGGGCCGACCCCGACCAGGCAGAACTCGTCGCCGCCGAGGCGCGCCACCAGCGCGCCCGGCAGTATGGCCCCGCACAGGCTCAGCACCGACCCGAACCGCTCCAGCAGCCGGTCGCCCATGGCGTGCCCGAGGGTGTCGTTGACCTTCTTCAGGCCGTTCAGGTCACAGACGACGAGACTGACGACGACGCCGGTCCGCCGGTGCTCCTCCAGTGCCTCGTCGAGGCGCATGTCGACCGCACGGCGGTTGGCGAGCCCGGTCAGCGGATCGGTGAAGGCGAGCCTGCGCGCCTCCTCGAGGCGCTCGTTCTGCGCGAGGCCGGCCGCCACCACGGCGGCGAGCACGGTGGCGAACTCCGCGTCGTCACCGTCGAAGTCGGGCAGCCCCTCGTCCCGGGCCACGTACAGCTCACCCCAGGCCCGGCCGCTGAGCACGACGGGCGCCACCACGCACGTACCGCGGCCGCGGCGGCGCAGGGCCTCGCCGCGCCGCCCCGGACGGTCGCCGACGGCGCTCTCGACCCAGGCGTGCGGGCCTCCACCGCCCACCCACCGCTCGTGCAGGAACTCGGTGATCTCGGGGAAGTCGTGCACCGGGTAGGACTCGTCCTCGGGGAACTCCTCCTCGTCCGACCGCCGCTCGCCCTCGTTGACGAGCACCCGCAGGCACCCCCGCTCGCGCTCCCACGCGGAGATCGCGGCGAACGAGCCGTCCATCGCCAGGCGCGCACCCCGCGCGGCCGCCCGCACACTGTCGCGCGGCGTGCTCGCCGCGGCCATCGCCTGGGCGAGGCCCACCACGGCTCGCAGCCGCCCGTCAGCTCCCATCACCCCAGGTTAGGGAGTTTTGTCGGATTTTGAGATAAATGGCGCGAGTTTCGATGCGCCCGAGGTCTTCGCGGGCCGACCGGGGCCCGCCGGGGCCGGGCCGGGCACGATGCCCGGCCGGGCCCGGCGGGTGCCTACTCCCCCGGCCAGTTCGGCGTGCGCTTCTCGTTGAACGCCGCCACGCCCTCCGCACGGTCACCGGAGAAGGCGACCGTCCGCCAGGCTGCGTCCTCGATCTCCAGCCCGGCCGCCAGGTCCATTCCGTGCCCCAGCCGCAGCGCGCGCTTGGCGGCCCGCAGGCCCACCGGCGAGTTCGCGGCCATCCGCGACGCCAGGGCCAGCGCCTCGGCCGTGTCCCGGCCGGCCGGCACCACGGAGTCCACCAGGCCCAGGGAGAGCGCCTCGGCGGCCTCCACCCGGCGCGCGGTGAAGATCAGCTCGGCGGCCCGCGCCGCCCCGACGCGGCGCGGCAGCAGCTGCGTGCCGCCGCCGCCGGGGATGACGCCCACCGAGACCTCCGGCAGGCCGACCACCGCGGTCTCGTCGGCGACGATCACGTCGCAGGCCAGGGCCAGCTCGAAGCCGCCGCCCAGCGCGAACCCGTGCACGGCCGCGACCGTCGGCATCGGCAGCTCCAGCACACCGCCGTAGGCACCGCGCGTGGTGGGCCGCTGCCGCACCAGCTCGGCGTCCGACAGCGAGTTGCGCTCCTTGAGGTCGGCCCCGACGCAGAAGGCCCGCTCCGCGGCGGAGGAGAGCACGACGACCCGTACGGAACGGTCCGCGGCCAGCGCGGCACAGGCCGCGCCGATGGCGCGGGCCATGTCGGTCGACACCGCGTTCATGGCCTTGGGGCGGTCCAGGACCAGCTCCGCGACCCCGCCCTCGTGGCGGCGCACCGCCACGAACTCCGACTCGAACTCGGACGCCATAGGACCCTCCCGGTTAACGAACGTTACGTCGGGATAGTAGGCGGTGTCCCGCCGATCGGTACGGGCCCGTGGCGCATTGCAGTGCGGCCGTGACGTCCCCCGCCCGACCGCAGGCGCCGGAGACGGCCCGGGCGGGGGTGGCGGGGGCCCGGGCGGGGCGGGG
>NZ_JOBX01000053.1:0-47691 GCF_000720645.1 Streptomyces sp. NRRL S-378 | reverse complement strand
GGGGTGGGGCGGGGTGCTGGTGCGGGTCAGACGAGCGAGGCGTAGAGCCCGGGCCGGCGGTCGCGCAGGTAGGGGTTGTTCTCGCGCGAGGCGCCGAGCAGGTCGGGGTCGACCTCGCCGAACACCATTTCCTCGCCGCGGCCGGCGCGGGTGCGGGTGGTGCCGTCGGGGCTCGCCAGGCAGCTGAGGCCGACGAACTCGAACTCGCCCTCGGGGCCGGTGCGGTTGACGTACGCGACGTACATCTGGTTCTCGAAGGCCCGGACGGGGACGAGGTGCTCGGCGACGAACTGGAACGGGTGCATCTGGGCGGTCGGCACCAGGAGGAGGTCGGTGCCGGCGAGCGCGTGGGCGCGGACGTTCTCGGGGAACTCCACGTCGTAGCAGATCATGATGCCGATGCGGATGCCGCCGAGGTCGGCCTGGACGACGGGGGTGTCGCCGGGGGTGAAGGCGTCCTGCTCGAAGCAGCCGAAGAGGTGGGTCTTGCGGTAGTTCGCGAGGGCGGCGCCGTCGGGGCCGATGAGCTGGGCGGAGTTGTAGACCGTCTCGCCGTCGCGCTCGGGGTAGCCGTAGAGGACCGCGAGGCCGTGGCGGCGGGCGATCTCGCCGATGGTGCGGGCCGAGTCGCCGTCGCTCTCCTCGGCGAGGCCGGGGACGGCCTCGAGGTCGAGCGCGTAGCCGGTCAGGAACATCTCGGAGGTGACCAGCAGCCCGGCCCCCGCCTGTGCGGCGCGCTCGGCGGCCTCGTCGAGAGCCTTGAGGTTCTCGGCGACGTCGCCGAGGACTCCGGAGCTCTGGAGGAGGGCGGTGCGCAGCGGGGGCATGGGCGTACCTCTGTGGCTGGAGGGGTGGGTGCGGTCCTATGAACGGTACGTTTCGCCCTCCCGGCGCAACAAGGCGCCGATGTTGCGCGCTGGTGTGCGATTCGTTGCGCGTTGAGGGCCTCTGGCGGCGATTCGTTGCGCGCCACGCCCGGGGAGGCCGGTCAGTCGGCGGTCCGGCGCAGCAGGAGGGTGGCGAAACCCCAGGTGGCACGGTATCCGCGGAGCCATTCGGTCCGGTGGCCGTTCGCTGCGTCGAGGGCTTCGGCGCTGTCCGGGTGGTCGGGGTGGTCGAGGGCCCAGGCGGCCAGCGAACCGGTCCAGGACCACTCGTAGTCGTCGAGTTCCTCGCGGGTGCTGAGGTGACCGTACACCGGAGTCCAGCCGGCCGCTGTGACCTGGTCGACGAGGGTGGGCAGGTCGGCGAGGGGGCCGAAGTCCTGGAGGTCGGCGGGGGTGGGCGGGTGCTCCCAGTAGCCGTCGCCCACGAGGACGTGGCCGCCGGGGGCGAGGTGGGCGCGGGCCGCGTCGAGGCTGGGCAGGAGCCCGCCGAAGGCGTGGGCGGCTCCGACGCTGAGGACGAGGTCGTAGGGGTGCGGGTCGGTGTGGTCCGCGGCGGACCGCAGGTGCAGGGACAGCCGGTCGGCGACGCCGAGGGCCTGTGCGGCGGCCGCGGCCCGGTCGAGGGCGGTCCGGGAGAGGTCGACGCCGACGCCGTGCACGCCGGGGCGGTCGCGCAGCGCCCTCAGCAGCCATTCGCCGGGACCGCAGCCGAGGTCGAGGACGCGTTCGGTGCCGCGGGGCAGTGCGCGGTCCAGGAGCCGGGCCACGGCGGTGTCGCTCAGCGGGGCCGCGACGGGGTGGTGGGCGTGGGCCAGGTGGGAGATCGTTTCTCGGTTCACCGGGACACCTTCCCCGTATCGGCCGCTGCGGGCATCCGGTTTTCCGGTCGCGCCCCGGAGAGCGGCACGGGTGCCCGCCCGGCTTTCGCCGGACCGCCGCGAAGAGGATCGTGGGAAGTGCACCGTCCGGCGTCGGCGCCGGCGGACACCCGTCCCGGGAGGCTCGTCATGCGGAAGGTCATGGACTGCAGGGACTACCCCAGCGAGGTGAACTGCACCCTCGCGATCTCGGGTGAGGAGGAAGAGGTCATTGCGGCGGCGGCCCAGCACGCCGCGACCGTGCACGGTCACGAGGACACTCCGGAGTTCCGGGCCTCGCTGCGCGGGATGATGAAGGACGAGGCGCCGCAGCACGCGTGAGGGCGCGTGGTCCCGGTGCGGGACCGGGCCGCGCGGCCGGGTCTACGCCGGGGCGCCCGAGGTGAAGCGGCGCAGCAGCGGGGACAGGACCAGGACGGACTTCGTGCGTTCGACGAAGGGCTCGCCCGCGATGCGTTCCAGGACCCGCTCGAAGTGACGCATGTCGGAGGCGAAGATCTGCACGAGGGCGTCCGCGTCGCCGGTGACGGTCGACGCGGACACCACCTCGGGGTATCTCTCCAGTCCTCGCCGGATGTCGTCCGGCGAGGTGTTGTGGCGACAGTAGATCTCGATGAAGCCCTCGGTCTCCCAGCCCATGGCGGCCGGGTCGACGCGGACGGTGAATCCGGTGATGGCGCCTTCGGCGCGCAGCCGGTCCACGCGCCGCTTGACCGCGGGGGCGGAGAGCCCGACCTCGGAGCCGATGTCCGCGTAGGAGCGGCGGGCGTCCTCGGCGAGGGCGTGCACGATGCGTTCGTCGAGATCGTTCAGTCGCACGGGGGGTGAATCACTTCTGTTCAGCGACCTCCGCGGCCGAGGCGGCCACGGCGGCCACGGTGGCCAGGCTGGAGCGGCGCATGCCGTAGAAGAAGTAGATCACGAGCCCGACCGCCATCCAGCCACCGAAGCACAGCCACGTGGCCATCGGCAGCTCGATCATGAGGTACGCGCAGAAGAGGAAGCCCAGGATCGGGGTGACCGGGAAGAGGGCGACCTTGAAGGTGCGGGGCATGTCGGGGCGGGTGTAGCGCAGGATGACGACGGCCACGTTGACCAGGCCGAAGGCGAAGAGCGTGCCGATGCTGGTGGCGTTGGCCAGCTCACCCAGCGGGATGAACGCGGCGAGCAGTCCGCAGAAGAGGCAGACGATGATCGTGTTGACCTTCGGGGTGCCGGTCTTCTCGTCGACCTTGGCGAAGGCCTTCGGCATGAGCCCGTCGCGGGACATGGCGAAGAGGATGCGGGTCTGGCCGTAGAGCACGGCGAAGACGACGCTGGCGATGGCGACGACCGCACCGGCGGCCAGGATGACGCTCCAGAAGGAGTGGCCGGTGACGTTCTCCATGATCTGGGCCAGGGCGGCCTCGCTGCCCTCGAACTCCTGCCACGGCATGGCGCCGACGGCGACCAGGGCGACGAGGCAGTAGATCGCCGTGACGATCAGCAGCGAGAGCATGATCGCGCGGGGCAGGTCCTTCTTCGGGTTCTTGGCTTCCTCACCGGCGGTGGAGGCCGCGTCGAAGCCGATGTAGGAGAAGAAGAGCATGGAGGCGGCGGTGCTGATGGCGGTGACGCCGAGCGGGGCCAGCGGGGTGTAGTTGCCGGCCTTGATGCCCATGAAGCCGATGACGATGAACAGCGCCAGCGTCACGATCTTGACGGCGACCATGATCGTGTTGATCCGGGCGCTCTCCTTGGCCCCGCGGAGCAGGAAGACCATGCACAGGAGCACCACGACGAGGGCGGGGAGGTTGATGTAGCCGCCCTCACCCAGCGGGGCGGAGAAGCCCTCGGGGATGGTGAAGCCGAGCGTGCTGTCGAGCAGCTCGTTGAGGTACTGGCCCCAGCCGACGGCGACGGCCGCGACCGAGACGCCGTACTCCAGGACCAGGCACCAGCCGCAGACCCAGGCTATGAGCTCGCCCATGGTGGCGTAGGCGTAGGAGTACGAGGAGCCCGAGACGGGGATCGAGCCCGCGAGCTCGGCGTAGGAGAGCGCCGAGAACAGCGCGGTCAGGCCCGCGACGATGAAGGCGATGAAGACGGCCGGGCCGGCGACCGGGGTGGCCTCGCCGAGGACGACGAAGATGCCGGTGCCCAGGGTCGCGCCGATGCTGATCATGGTCAGCTGCCACATGGTGAGCGAACGCTTGAGCGCGCCGCCCTCACCCTGGCCGCCTTCGGCGACCAGCAGCTCGACCGGCTTGCGGCGGAGCAGCGGGTTGGCGGGCCTACGGGGCTCGGAAGCGAGCGGTGGCGCCTGGCCGTGGTCGAGCACGAGGGGGACTCCTTGTCACTGCGGATCGACAGAGGTCGGGGATGAGGCGTCGACCGCGACGGTCCGGAGCAGGACAGGGCCCGACGGGGGAAGGGCCTGGCATGGGGGACCGCCGAGCAGGCGATCCGCGCCACTCCACGTACAGCGAGTGAGCCTACGAGCTGAGTGATACCGCCCGTAATGGACCATCCTTGCACATTGACGCACGATCATTGCGCGGATCGGTCACTGACAGTCGTTTGTTGCGTGTGGATGATCGATCGCTGCGCAGCCCACCGGAGACCCCCTTCCTTGACACTTCGTCAGATCTGTCGCAGCGTGCCGCCGCGGGTCCGGACGTCCGCGGGGGAACCGGACCCGCGCGGGGTACGGGCGGACGCCGCGGGGTACGGGTGAACGCGATGGCCCCGCGGTGGAACCGGACCCCCGGGTGGCCGCCCCGCACTTCCCCGCCTCGCCGCCGTCCTCGTACGGGACGGGGCACACGCTCGTGGGCGACGGCGGGGTCGGCAGGAAGTTCCGGTATCCGACGATCGGAGGCGAAGGGTGAGCGCACCGGTGCACGACGAGGGCCGGCCCGGACCGTGGCAGGAGCGGACCGGCCGCTGGGGACAGGGAGCGGCGCCGGGGCAGCGGCAGGGCGGGGAACGGGACGAGGTACCCGGCGGGTGGCAGGACCCGCAGCCCTTCCTGCGCGGGGTCGCCTGGCTGGACAAGGGCCGTCCGGTGCGCGCCGACCCGGCGGACACGATGCGGCTGCCCTGGGACACCGGTGAGCGGGCCACCCTGCCCATCGGGGTCCGTCTGGAGTTCACCACCGAGACCGCGCGGGCCGTCGAGATCCGCTACCGGGCCACCGTGCCCGGCCCCACGGACTCCCTGCGCGACCTCGCGCACGGCTTCGCCCTGTGGGACCGCCACGGGGTGGTCACCGAGGTGTTCACCGAACCGGCCGCGGAGGCCGTCGTACGCATCGGCCTCGGGTCCGGCGAGGGCCCCTTCCACGGTCCCTTCACCATCCACCCGCCCGAGAACCAGTCGCCCCTCGTCCTCGGCCTGCGCGGGATCGGCGGCGCCCTCGCCCCCGCCCCGCCGGCGCCGCGCTGGGTGGTGCACGGCGACTCCATCACCGAGGGCTGGTGGTCCACCCGCCCCGCCCACGGCTGGCCCGCCGTGGCCGGCCGGGCCCTCGGCTGGGACACCGTCAACCTCGGCTACGCGGGCGCCGCGCGCGGCGAACTGGCCGTCGCCGAACAGCTCGCGGGCCTGCCGGCGGACGTCCTCACCCTCGCTTTCGGGACCAACTGCTGGTCCCGGGTCCCCTTCTCGGCGCCCCTGCTGTACGAGACCACGCGCGCCTTCCTCGAACTGGTCCGCCAGGGGCACCCGCGGACCCCCCTGCTACTGGTCTCCCCCGTGCTGCGGCCCGACGCGGAGCGCACCCCGAACAGGCTCGGCGCCACCCTGGGCGCCCTGCGCGACGCGATGGAGCGCGCCGCCCGGGACCGGATCGCCGCCGGCGACGACCGGCTCGCCGTCCTCCCGGGCCGTGACCTGCTCGGACCCGAGCACCTCGCGGACGGGCTGCACCCCAACGACTCCGGACACCAGGTGCTCGGCCTCGCTGTGGCCACGGCCCTGCGGCGCACCGGGTTCGGCGCGGGGTGAGTGAAACAGCCCACACCGGACGCGGTGAACAGATCCCGCCCACCGGGGCGTGTCCTGTGCACAGTTGCCGCCGCTGGGGGCGACGGCACGACAGACACCACGTGGGAGAGATCAACATGGGCATGAAGCGCGCAACCACCTTCGCCGCGGCCGCAGTAGCCGTCGTCCTGGCGGCCAGCGCCTGCGGCCCGTCGGACTACAAGGCATCGGACACGGCCCAGCCCGCCGGCGCCGCCGCCCCGGCGGCGGCAGCCGGCCCGGGCAACCAGCCCGGCGGACAACTGGCCGTCTCCACCACCGAGAAGGCCGGCCCCGTCCTCACCGACAGCGCGGGCCTGACGCTCTACCGCTTCGACAAGGACACCGCCAAGCCGCCGAAGTCGAACTGTGAGGGCGACTGCGCGAAGACCTGGCCGGTCGTCGCTGCCGGAGACGTCACCGCCGCCGCGGGCATGGACCCGTCGCTGCTCGGCGAGGTGGTGCGCGGCGACGGCACGAAGCAGCTGACGGTGGCGGGCTGGCCCGCGTACCGCTTCAACAAGGACGCCAAGCCGGGTGACGTCAACGGGCAGGGCGTCGGCGGAGTGTGGTTCGCGTTCGGCCCGGACGGCAAGAAGGCGGCCAAGGGCGCCCCGGCCGAGGCCGCTCCCTCCGAGGCTCCTCCGGCCGCCGCCTCGCCCGCCCCGGGCGAGGCCGCCCCCGCGGAGGCGGCGCCCGGCCTGTCCGTGGCGAAGGACCCGAAGCTCGGCGAGCACATCGTCGACGGCAAGGGCATGACCGTCTACCGCTTCAAGAAGGACACCGCCTGGCCGATGGTCTCCAACTGCGTCGGCGACTGCCTGACCAAGTGGCCGGTCGTGCCCCCGGTGGACAAGGCGAACGCCAAGGGCATCACCGAGAAGAACTACCGGGTCCTGGACCGCCCGGACGGCAAGCAGCAGCAGACCGTCGACTGCTGGCCCGTCTACACCTTCTCGGGCGACAAGAAGCCCGGTGACACCAACGGGCAGGGCGTGGGCGGCACCTGGTACGCCGTTTCCCCCGACGGCAAGCTGATCACCGTCCAGTAGCCGGTCCGGTCCCCCGGCCCCCCACCACGGTCCGCGCGGCCTCTGCCCCACCTCCCCCCGGGCAGGGGCCGCGCCCCGTTCTCGGCCCTCAGGAGTGCGCCGGGCGGGTCATAGACTCGGCCGCATGCTGCGTGTGCTCGCTGTCGACGACGAGAAGCCGCTCCTGGAGGAACTCCTCTACCTGCTGCGCTCGGACCCCCGGGTGCACAGCGCCGAGGGCGCCTCGGACGCCACCGAGGCCCTGCGCCGGGTCACCCGGGCGCTGGAGTCCGGTCCGGACGGGCCCGACGGAATCGACGTGGTCTTCCTCGACATCCACATGGCCGGTCTGACCGGGCTGGACATCGCCCGGCTGCTGGCCGGGTTCGCGCGGCCGCCGCTGATCGTCTTCGTCACCGCCCACGAGGGTTTCGCCGTGCAGGCCTTCGACCTGAAGGCCGTGGACTACGTGCTCAAGCCGGTGCGCCCGGAGCGGCTGGCCGAGGCCGTGCGGCGGGCCTGCGCGCAGCTGGGCCGGGCCGAGGAGGTGCCGGTGGCCGCCGCGCCGCCGGCGGGCCCGCCGGCCGTGGTGGCGGCGCACCGGCCCGCCCCGGAGGCGGCCGTGCCCGACCGGGGCCCGGAGCAGATCGCGGTCGAACTGGGCGGCGTCACCCGCTTCGTGGCGATCGCCGACATCACCCACGTCGAGGCGCAGGGCGACTACGCCCGCCTGCACACCGACGAGGGCAGCCATCTGGTGCGGATCCCGCTGTCCACGCTGGAGGAACGGTGGGCGGCGCGCGGGTTCGTACGGATCCACCGCCGCCATCTGGTGGCGCTGGCCCGGATCGACGAGCTCCGGCTGGACTCGGGCACCACCACGGTCCGGGTCGGTTCCGCGGAGCTCCAGGTGAGCCGCAGGCACGCGCGGGAACTGCGCGACCTCCTGATGCGGCACGCGACCGGCTGAAACCGGTCGCCGACGACCGCCGCCGGACCCCGTGGGGCGACCGCCGGACGCGCACGGATGCCGTTCACCGCACCGGGAGGGGCGTACGGCGATCCGCGGGAGCCGCCTGCCGCACCGGCGGCGCGGACGGCCCGCCGATGCCGTCGGCGCTGCGTATCGTGGATCTTCCCGGCGCGGGAGGAGCGAGATGTCCGAGGTCCAGGCGCTGGTCGACGCCCTGAGCGGGCTGCCGCGGAGGCGGCCGGCGGGGCCCGCCGAGGCCCAGGTGCTGCTCGCCCTGCTGCGCAGTGCGGCCGCCCGCTGGGCGGACATCCTCTACGAGTCCTGCGAGGGCGCCCGCGACCAGGTCCCGCCGCGCGCGGAGGCGGCGCTGACGCTGGCCTTCCGGCGTGCCGAGGAGTCGTACGTGGAGCTGGAGATCGCCTTGCGCGACTGCGCCGAGCACCGTGACCCGGCCGTCTGAACGGGGCGGACCGGCAGGTCCGAATCGTGCCTGTCGCCCGGTCGGGGGCGTGCGTAGACTCCGGTCACCCCTCCCCCGTCCGAAGGACCGCCCCGGTGAACCAGACGTACGCGCTGACCGCGGTCGCGGTCGTCGTCCTGGTCACGCTGCTGCTCGGCGCGCTGGGCCTGCGGATATCCCGGACCACCTCGGACTTCTACGTGGCCTCGCGCACGGTGGGACCGCGGCTGAACGCGGCGGCGATCAGCGGGGAGTACCTCTCCGCGGCGTCGTTCCTCGGAGTGGCGGGTCTGGTGCTGCTCCAGGGGCCCGGGATGCTCTGGTACCCGGTCGGCTACACCGCCGGGTACGTGGTGCTGCTGGCCCTGGTCGCGGCCCCGCTGCGCCGCTCCGGCGCGTACACGCTGCCCGACTTCGCGGAGGCGCGGCTGGAGTCGCGGACGGTGCGCCGGATCGCGGTGCTGTTCGTGGTCGGGGTGGGCTGGCTGTACCTGTTGCCGCAGCTGCAGGGGGCCGGGCTGACCCTGGAGGTCCTCACCGGTGCCCCGCACTGGGCGGGCGGGCTGGTGGTGGCCGGTGTGGTCAGCGTCGCGGTGGCCGCCGGGGGGATGCGCAGCATCACCTTCGTGCAGGCCTTCCAGTACTGGCTCAAGCTCACCGCCCTGCTGGTCCCGGCGTTCTTCCTGATCGCCGCGTGGGCCGGGGACGGTGCGCCGCGGGCCACCTTCGACGCCCCGGCGGTCTTCCGCGAGGCCACGTCGGTGACGCTGGCTCAGGACGTGCGGCTGTCGGTGAAGGAGCCGCTCGCGGTGACGGTGACCGGGCAGGTGGACGGGCGGGCTCATGTGGCGGAGCCGCTGGTGCTGGCGGTCGGCGAGCATGCGGTACGGGCCCACGCCCGGCTGGAGTTCGCCCCGGACACTCCGGTGCCGGACGCGCGGGAGGAACCGGGTGCGGGAGCGGGCACCTGGCCGGAGCCGCCGTCCGGGGAGCTGCGGGACTACCGGCTGTACGCCACGTACGGGCTGATCCTGGCCACGTTCCTGGGGACGATGGGGCTGCCGCACGTGGCGGTGCGGTTCTACACCAGTCCCAACGGGCGGGCGGCGCGGCGCACGACGCTGGTGGTGCTGGGGCTGGTCGGCGCCTTCTACCTGCTGCCGCCGGTGTACGGGGCGCTGGGCCGGATCTATGTCCCGGAGCTGGCGCTGACGGGTGACGCGGACGCGGCGGTGCTGGTGCTGCCCGAGCGGATGCTGGGCGGGGTGCTCGGCGAGCTGCTGGGGGCGCTGCTGGCCGGGGGTGCCTTCGCGGCGTTCCTGTCGACGGCCTCGGGACTGACCATGGCGGTGGCCGGGGTGCTGCACCAGGACGTGCTGCCGAAGTGCGGGGCGCCCAGTTTCCGCTGGGCGGCGCTGGTGGCGATCCTGGTGCCGCTGGGCGGGAGCGTGGCGGCCACGGAGGTGCCGGTGGCGGATGCGGTGGGGCTGGCGTTCGCCGTGTCGGCCTCGTCGTTCTGCCCGCTGCTGGTGCTGGGGATCTGGTGGCGGGGGCTGACGCCGCCGGGTGCGGTGGCGGGGCTGGTCACCGGTGGTGGGGCGGCGCTGAGTGCGGTGCTGGCGACGCGGGCCGGGCTGGCTCCGGCGGGCTGGACGCACACGATGCTGGCCTGGCCGGCGGCGTGGTCGGTGCCGCTCGGGTTCCTGACGATGGTGGTGGTGTCGCTGGCCACCCGGTCGAGGATCCCGGCCGGTACGGCGGCCACCCTGGCCCGGCTGCACCTGCCGGAGGTCGTGGCCGGAGGCCCGGCGGGAGGACGGCGGTGACGGGGGCGGGACAGGCTCTGCTCGTCGTGCCGGCGGTGGCGGGCGCGGCCCTGATGCTGGGCGTCGGCTGGGCGGCGGGACGCTGGCACGCCCGCCGCGGGGAGCGCCTGGCGGGCCTGGACCTGGGGACGCCGGTGGAGCGGGCCACCTTCCACACGTTGCACACGGCTTCGCTGGCCGCTCCCCCGCTGCGGGCGGGCCTGACCGAGGACGCGGCCCGCAAGGCGGCCCGGCGGCTGCGGTCGCTGCTGGGCACGGAGGCGCTGTGCCTGACGGACCGCAAGGCGGTGCTGGCGTGGGACGGGCCGGGGGCCGACCACCACCAGCGGCGGGCGATGGCCCGGGTGGCGGTGATGCTGGAGTCGGGGCGCAGTCAGAGCGTGCGGACCGAGTGCCAGCGGCCCGACTGTCCGTTGAAGTGGGCGGTGTTCGCCCCGCTGACCGGCGAGGACGGGATGCTGGGGGCGCTGGTGGCGTACGGGTCGCGGGAGTCGGCGGTGCTGGTGCGGGCCGCGACGGAGGTGGCGCGGTGGGTGTCGGTGCAGTTGGAGCTGTCGGAGCTGGACCGCTCGCGCACCCGGCTGATGGAGGCGGAGATCAAGGCGCTGCGGGCGCAGATCTCCCCGCACTTCATCTTCAACTCGCTGGCGGCGATCGCCTCGTTCGTGCGGACCGATCCGGAGCGGGCCCGGGAACTGCTGCTGGAGTTCGCGGACTTCACGCGGTACTCGTTCCGGCGGCACGGGGACTTCACCACCCTGGCCGAGGAGTTGCGTTCCATCCAGCAGTACCTGGCGCTGGCCGGGGCCCGGTTCGGTGACCGGTTGAAGGTGACGTTGCAGGTGGCGCCGGAGGTGCTGCCGGTGGCGCTGCCGTTCCTGTGTCTGCAGCCGCTGGTGGAGAACGCCGTCAAGCACGGGCTGGAGGACTCCACCGAGGAGTGCCGGATCACGATCACGGCGCAGGACGCGGGACCCGACGCGGTGATCACCGTCGAGGACAACGGGGTGGGGATGGATCCGGCGCTGCTGCGCCGGATCCTGGCCGGGGAGCGGGCGGGTTCCTCGTCGGGGGTGGGGCTGCCCAACGTCGACGAGCGGATCCGGCAGGTGTACGGGGACGCGTACGGTCCGGTGATGGAGACGGGGGTCGGCGCCGGCATGAAGGTGACGGTGCGCATCCCCAAGTACCGTGCGGGCGTGCACAGTTCTCAGTCCGGGCAGGTCCCGCCGCCCCGGCCCTGAACGGCCGCGGCCCCGGGCCCGTCCGTGGTGGACGGAGCCCGGGGCCGCGGGACGGGTGTTCCCGGGTGCTCAGCTCCAGCTGGCGTGCAGCGGCTTGCCCTCGGCGTAGCCCGCGGCGGACTGGATGCCGACCACTGCCTTCTCCTCGAACTCCGCGAGGGAGCCGGCACCGGCGTAGGTGCAGGAGGAGCGGACGCCCGCGATGATCGAGTCGATCAGGTCCTCGACGCCCGGGCGGGCCGGGTCGAGGAACATGCGCGAGGTGGAGATGCCCTCCTCGAACAGGCCCTTGCGGGCGCGGTCGTAGGCCGACTCCTCGCTCGTGCGGTTCTGCACCGCGCGGGCGGAGGCCATGCCGAAGGACTCCTTGTACAGGCGGCCCTCGGCGGACTGCTGGAGGTCGCCCGGGGACTCGTACGTACCGGCGAACCAGGAGCCGATCATGACGTTGGAGGCGCCGGCGGCCAGCGCCATCGCCACGTCGCGCGGGTGGCGGACGCCGCCGTCGGCCCAGACGTGCTTGCCGTACTTCTTGGCCTCGGCCGCGCACTCCAGCACCGCGGAGAACTGCGGGCGGCCCACGCCGGTCATCATGCGGGTGGTGCACATGGCGCCGGGGCCCACACCGACCTTGATGATGTCCGCGCCGGCGTCGATGAGGTCCTTGACGCCCTCGGCGGCGACGATGTTGCCGGCCACGATCGGGACCTGCGGGTCCAGGGCGCGGACGGCCTTGATCGCGTTGATCATCGACTCCTGGTGGCCGTGCGCGGTGTCGATGACGAGCGTGTCCACGCCCGCGTCGAGCAGCTGCTTGGCCTTGGCCACGAAGTCGCCGTTGATGCCGATGGCGGCCGCGATGCGCAGGTTGCCGTTCGCGTCGGTGGCCGGGGTGTAGAGGGTCGCGCGCAGGGCGGCCTTGCGGGTGAGGATGCCGACGAGCTTGCCGTCCTTGTCGACGGCCGGGGCCAGCTTGCGGTGGCCGGCGTCGAGCTGGTTGAAGGCCTCGCGCGGGTCGATGTCGGCGTCGATGAGCAGCAGCTCCTTCGACATGACCTCGGAGAGCTGGGTGAAGCGGTCGACGCCGGTCAGGTCGTGCTCGGTGACGACGCCGACCGGGCGGCCCCCGCCGTCGACGACGACGCCGGCGCCGTGGGCGCGCTTGGGCAGCAGGGACAGTGCGTCGGCGACGGTCTGGGCGGGCGCCAGCGTGATCGGGGTGTCGAGCACGAGGTGGCGGGTCTTCACCCAGGAGATGACGTCGGTGACGACCTCGATCGGAATGTCCTGCGGGATGACGACGAGGCCGCCGCGGCGGGCGACGGTCTCGGCCATCCGGCGGCCGGCGATCGCGGTCATGTTCGCCACGACCAGGGGAATGGTGGTGCCGGTCCCGTCGGGCGAGGAGAGGTCGACGGCCTGGCGGGAACCGACCGCGGAGCGGCTCGGCACCATGAACACATCGTCGTACGTGAGGTCGTACGGCGGCTTCAGGTCATTGAGGAAACGCACGTGCTGAACATCCCAGTCAATCGGAGGTGCCTCGACAGGGTGCAGCCGAGGAAACGCACGTACTTCATTCTCCCACGACCTGGGGTTCATGCCGCCCGGGCCGATCGTCCAAGGCGCTGCGGACCGTGTGGTGTCTTCCTACGGGACCCTGCGTCCCGCGGGGGTGCGGCGGACCGCTCCCGCAGGGGCAGGATGCACCGGTCCGGGCCACAGTGGAAGGGAAGGGACGGTCCCGGGACGTCCGGGCCGAACGGCCGGGTGGAGGATCCATGAGGGCGACGACGCGGGAAGAGACACCCATCGCGGTGGAGGGCGGCGGGCTGGAGGTGCGGGTGCAGGAGATCGGCGGCGACCTCAGCGTCGGGTTCTTCCGGCTCCCGCAGGGCACCGACTTCACGGAGGCGCTCAAGGGGCTTCCGGACGACATGTGCCCGTGCCCGCACTGGGGGTACCTCCTCAAGGGCCGGCTGCTGATGCGGACCCGGGACGGGGAGCAGGTGTACGAGGAGGGGCAGGCCTTCTACTGGGGCCCGGGGCACGTCCCCGTGGCGCTCGCCGACACGGAGTACGTCGACTTCTCACCGTCCGCCGAGTTCCACCGGGTCGTGGAGCACGTCAAGGGCGGGGCGGGCTGAGGGCTGCCGGGGGGCGGGTGCGGGTGCCGGTGCCGGTCTGCGGTGGACGGGGCCGGTGGTGGTGGTCAGGGGGGCGGCCGATCCGCCGTGCCGGAGGGCCGTGAACTCGGCGGCGATGGCCAGTGCGGTCTCCTCGGGGGTGGCGCCGCCGAGGTCGAGGCCGATGGGTGAGCGCAGCCGGGCCAGGGCGGCGTCCGTGACCCCCTCCTGGCGCAGCCGTCCGACGCGTTCGGCGTGGGTGCGCCGCGATCCCATGGCGCCGACGTAGCCGAGCGGCAGCCGCAGGGCCAGCTCCAGCAGCGGTACGTCGAATTTCGCGTCGTGGGTGAGGACGCAGACGGCGGTACGGGAGTCCAGCCGGCCCGCTTCCCACTCCGCGGCCAGATGCCGGTGGGGCCAGTCGACGACCACCTCGTCGGCGTCGGGGAAGCGCGCCGGGGTGGCGAAGACCGGCCGGGCGTCGCACACCGTGACCCGGTGGCCCAGGAAGGCGCCGATCCGGGCCAGGGCGGCGGCGAAGTCGATGGCCCCGTAGACGATCAGCCGGGGCGGTTCGGCGGCGGACTCGACGAGCAGGGTCAGGGGCTCCCCGCACAGCCCGCCGGCGGTGCCGAGTGCGGTGGTGCCGGTGTGTCCGGCGAGGAGCAGGGCGCGGGACCGGACGGCGGCGGCCCGGTCGAGGGCGGCGCCGCCGGCCAGTCCGCCCTCGTAGGAGCCGTCGGCGTGGACGGCGAGGGCCCGGCCGAGCTGGCGCGGCGGTCCGGACACGACGCGGGCGAGCGCGGCCCGGGCGCCGTCCGCGGCGGCGTCGAGGACCGAGCCGAGGACGGGCCGTACCGGGTCGCGGCCGCGGACCGGGGTGACCAGGACGTCGAGGATTCCACCGCAGGTCAGGCCCACGGCGAAGGCGTCGTCGTCGCTGTAGCCGAAGCGGTGCAGGCCGCCCCGGCCGGAGGTTATCGCGTCGAGGCACAGTTCGTGGACGGCGGATTCCACGCAGCCTCCGGAGACAGAGCCGAGCGCGGTGCCGCGGTCGTCGACGGCGAGCGAGGCGCCGGGGCCGCGCGGCGCGCTGCCGCTGACGGCGACCACGGTGGCCAGGGCGAATTCCCGGCGCTCGGCGCACCACGCGCGTAGCTCTGCGGCGATGTCGAGCATCAGCGGATGTATTCGCGGCGTGGGGCCTGTCCGGACAGGTGTGGCGGCAGCACGGCCGGGGTGGCCGGGCGGGCTGCGGCGGGCCGGGGCAGGGCGGTGGCCTGCTGGGTGAGGGCGGCGGGGCGCGCGGGGCCGGGGTACGGGTCGCGGGCGTGGGGGCGTGCGGAGAGCAGTTTCGCGGCGTGGGCGACGCTCGCCAGGGTGGCGTGGTGGTGCCAGCCGCGGAAGGAGCGGCCCTCGAAGTCGCGGATGCCGACTTGTTCGCAGGTCTCGGTGAAGTCGAGGGAGACGCGGTCGGTGAGCTTGGCGAGCAGGAAGAGCTGGGCGAGCGGCCGGTCCCCGATGTTGGTGATCCAGAACTCGGAGGGGAGCAGGGCCGCTTCGGTCCATGCCCCGACCAGCAGCAGCGGGGTGGGCGGGGCGGACGCGGGGCGGTCCTCGCAGGGGGTGGCGGAGATCGGGGCCGAGGTCAGCAGGGTCACCGCTCCTTCGGCCCGGCCGTGCCGGGTCCATTCGACGACGCGGCGCTGGGAGCGCAGCGAGTCGATGAGTTCGCGTGCGGGGGCGGTGTGCGGGCCGGGTTTGTGCCGGCCGGCGCCGCCGAAGGAGACGGGCAGCGAGCCGTCGACCTTGAAGACGAAGGGGATGTCCTGGAGGGCGAACGAGTCGATGCTCTGCGGCAGGTCGCCGTTGGCGACCTCCATCACCACGGGCCGGCGCTGGAGTTGCCAGGTGGCGGCCATCCGCTGGACGGCGTGTACGGCGTCCTGGGCGGGGGTGAGGGAGCGGGCGGTGTCCGGGATGCCGGCCCGCCGGCGGCGCATGAGTTCGCTGGTCCAGGGGCCGGGGAGGGTGAGGGTCCATTCGACCGGGAAGCTGGCGTCGCTGGAGGCGAGCCAGATCCCGCTGGCCTGCTGGCAGTTGGCGGTGCGGCCGAGCTGGGGGACGAACTGCCGGCCGACGCCGACCGAGCGGTCCCCGGCCTTCTCGATGACCATGGGCTGGAGCACCCAGGCCAGCGGACGCTGTGCGGTGCGTTCGAGGTGCTGGGCGAGGGAACGCCGTACGGGCGTCCAGTCCCAGGGGGACTTGCTGATGAACTGCTGCAGGCTCTGCTCGACGGAACTCGCTCCGGTTCCGGCGATGTTACGGATTGTTTTCTTCCCGTTGGTCCGCACGAGGCCGTTCAGATAAACGCGGGCCCAGTTTCGCTGGTCCCGCCGGGGTAAGGACTCAAAGAGAAGAGAGATCATGACATCGATCAATTCGGGGACTTCCTTGGCGGAATCCTCCGGCAGGACTGCGCGAGCCATCTGGTGCCTCCCCCGCGACCAGCTAGATCCGATACCCTACTTGACCGCGGAGAACGGCCGTAGGCCCCTGCGGCTACTTCCTGAGGTCGCTGGCAGATTCGAGCCGCTCTTCCTCTACCACGAGGGGGATGGGGATCTGGTTCGCCGCATAGTAGATCGCGATCAGGAAGTGTGCGACAAGTGTGAGCGGTGCGGAGAAGAAGGCCAGGACGACCGTGCAGGGGTAGGCGATGGCGCCGAGGCCGAAGCGCACCCGCGTGGCTCGCGCGCCGTCCTTGTCCACCTGTTCGTGGAAGAGGTGCCCGACCCGGGTGACGTACCACCAGAAGAGCAGGAACGCCAAGGCGTAGGCGACGGTGACGAGGCTGTAGAGCACGGCGGCCGGGTTGGCGGAGCCGCCTTCGGTGAGGTGTTCGGCGAGCACGTTGGTGGTGTACGGAATCACCGAGACCACCATCAGCACCATGAGGTTCAGGAACAACAGCGGACGGTCGACGCGCTTGAGGTGACTGAAGATGGTGTGGTGGTTCACCCACATCACACCGATGATGAGGAAGCTCACCACATAGGCGGCGTAATGGGGCCATTGTTCACGGACACCGTGCCAGAACTCGGACCCGGTTTCTTCCGGAACCTTTAATTCCAGGACGAGGATCGTAATGATGATGGCGAATACGCCGTCACTGAATGCCTCGACCCGCCCGGTTTCATTTTCCATGACCTCCCCTTTGCCGTTTCTCTACGCGCGCGGTGGGCCGCGCATACGGGGAGAGCGCGTTCTCCCGCCCCTCCCCGCACACGCTACCCAGATTTCCGGTCTCAGCCGCCGAAGCCGGCCGTCTGGCGCCAGATTCGGCCATCGCGGACCACGAGTGTCCCGAACGCGTGCTCCGGTTCGCCGTTCAGGTTCATGATCGCCCGGTAGAAGATGGTGTCCTCGGTCTCGACGTACTCCTGGAGTTCCACCAGCGTGGGCTTCACCGCGAGATAGCCGGTGAAGGTCTCACGGACCGCCTCGATACCCACCGAGACGCCCTCGAAGCGCAGCAGCACGGCGTCGTCGGTGTAGTTCTTCATCACCGCCTCGATGTCCAGGGCGGCCAGCGCCTCCATCTGACGGACGAACACCGGGTGCAGCGTGGAGATGTCGTACTTGGTCATGTCGACTCCGTTTCAACTGGGAGGGGCGCCCGGGGTGCGCGCGGACGCGGTTTCCTGTGCGGTATCGGGTGTGCGCGCAGGTGGGAGGCAGGACTCGGCGCTGCCCGCGAAGGGCAGCCGCACGACCATCCGGGTCTCGCCGGGACGCGAGCGGGCCGTGAGCGACCCGCGGTGGCGCTGGGTCACGATGCGGTAGCTGAGGTGCAACCCCAGGCCCGTTCCCTTGCCCACGTCCTTGGTGGTGTAGAAGGGCTCGAAGATCCGCGGCAGGGACTCCTCGGGGATGCCCCGGCCGGTGTCGGCCACCTCCACGACCATGCAGACGCCCTCGGCCCGGGCGCTCAGCGTCAGCACGCCGGCGCCTTCCATGGCCTCGACGGCGTTGTCGACGAGGTTGGTCCACACCTGGTTCAACTCGCTCGGATAGCCCGTCAGTTCGGGCAGGTCGGGTTCGTACGCACGGACGATGGTGATGCCGTCGAGCTTGGCACGCAGCACGACCAGCGTGTTCTCCAGTCCCTCGGTCACCGCGAAGCGCTGCTCGGGCGCCCGGTCGAGATTGGCGTAATCCCGGGTGGCGGACACGAGTTGGGAGATCCTCGGACCCGCGGCCCGCAGCTCGGCGGCGAGCGAGCGGATCTCCAGCAGCGCCGCCAGGTGGTCGAGGGCGCGGGCGAGGGCCTCCTTGCCCACGCCCTCCGTCCGCTCCAGCAGCCAGCCCAGCTCCAGTCCGAGGTCGGAGACGCCCGAGCCGAGCAGACCGGGGCGTTCGGCGCCGGCCCCCGCCGCCCAGTCGGCGATCTCCTCCTCGGCGTCGGCCTGGGCCAGCGGGTCGGTGGTGACCGGCGGCGGCAGCGCGTCCAGCTCCCCGGTGACCCGGTCGAGGACCGCACGCTCGGCGGGGGTGGCGGCCGCACCCCAGTCCTGGGCGGTCCTGGTGAGCCGCTCCAGGGCGGGGGCCAGTTCCTGCGCGGCCCGGGCGACCGCCGCAGCCGGATTGTTCAACTCGTGCGCGAGCCCTGCCGCGAGGGTGCCCAGCGCCTCCACGGTGGCCCGTTTCCGGGCCTGGACCTCGGAGGACTTGATGCGCCAGGCCAGAACGGGGATCAGCACGGCGGCCACCCCGTGGCAGCGCGTGAGCATCTCGAAGAAGACCGCCTTGGGGTAGGCCACGACCGTGGTCGACGGCCCGGTCGCGGCGGCGGTGGCCACGTACGCGCCGTCCGTCAGCAGCGGCAGTTCGCCGGTGAAGCGGTGGGCGGCCGCGGGCTTGCCGTCGTGGTCGTCGGCCGCGACGCCCTCCTCCTCGGTGGAGTGCCGGGTGAGCACCTCCTCCCGGCCGTCGACGACCTTGGTCACGACGAGCCCGCCCGAGAGCAGTACGTGGAAGCCAGTGGCCTCCTCGCCGTCCCGGAAGAGCACCTCCCCGTCGGCGAGGACCTGCGGCCGGGACACCGAGACCAGCCAGTCCAGCTGTTCCTCGGTGATCCCCGCGAAGACCTCCAGGGCCCGCAGGGCGGAGCGCAGCTCCGGCGTGTTCATGCGGCACTCCCCTCGGTTCTGGTACGGGCGGCCAGCCGTACGGTGGCCAGCAGGGCCACCGCGCACACCGCGGCGACGGCGGCCATGAAGCCGACCGAGGTGCGGTGCAGCCCGTGGACATTGGTGAGCATCCCGGCGAGCACGGCCGGCACGCTCATCGCGAGGTACGCGAAGACGTATACGGCGGCGGTCAGTTCACCGCGGTGCGCCGGGTCCGCCAGTCCGCTCAGCGCCCGGAAGGCGCCGAGGAAGGCGGCTCCCCAGCCGCTGCCGAGGACGGCCGTCGCCACCAGGAACACGGGGGCCGAGCCGAAGCCCAGCGCGAGCAGCACCATCCCGAGACCGGTGAGCATGCCGAGCAGCCCGAGGACGGCGGTGCGCAGCGCCGCGGTGCGGCCGAGCATCAGCTGGGCGACGGTGGCGGCGCCGGCGAGCAGGGCGACCGTGGCCCCGCCGACGAGGTAGTTCGTGGACCGGAGCAGGGACAGCGCCAGGTGCGGGCCGAGCGAGAGGTAGAAGCCGCCCACGGACCAGACGGCCACGATGGTCAGGACGAGGACCAGGAAGCGGCCCCGGGCGCCCGCCGGTACGTGGATCCGGTGCGGGACCACCCGCAGCCGGCCGCCGGCGCCGGGAGCGCTCTCCGGCATGCGGACGACACCCACCAGGGTGACGGCGAAGGCCCCGATGAGCAGCAGGTAGCTCAGGACGGTCGGTGCGGGGGCGTACTGGACGAGCAGTCCGGCACCGATCCCGCCGAGCCCGATCCCGATGGTCGGTCCGGCGCTGTTGGCCTGGGCTCCCAGCGCCGGGCGCGAGGCGGGGCCCAGTTCCAGCAGGGCCGCGCCCATCGCTCCGGTGGCGAGGCCCACGGCGAGGCCCTGCACGGCGCGGGCGGCGAGGAGCAGTCCGAGCCCCTGGGCTCCGGCGAACAGGGCCATGGAGACGATCGCCAGGACCAGGCCGGTGCCCAGGACCGGGCGCCGGCCCAGGGTGTCGGAGAGGGAGCCGAAGAGCAGGAGCCCGGCCAGCACGGTCACGGCGTACAGGGCGAAGACCACCGTGATCGTGCCGGAGGACAGGCCCCACTTCTGCTGGTAGAGCACGTAGAGGGCGGAGGGCACGGAGGAGGAGAGCATCAGCAGCACGAGGACGGCGCCCACCACCCAGAAGCCGGAGCCTCTGGGCGCGCCGGCCGCGTGGGCGGCGGGGTGCACGGATACCTCCGTGGTCGTTCGGGACGGTTCGGCCACTGCTTCACTCAACTCCCCCGTGATGGGCCCGGGCGGGCCCGTGGTCGGTCGGTCAGGCGAGGGCCCGCTCGGCCCTCTGCAGTGCTCGGGCGGTGAGGACCCCCGCGAGGTGGCCGAGGTACTCGGCCGAGGTGCCGCGCCCGGGGACGAACAGCTCCCGGGGTTCGGCGCGGAAGGCGGCGAGTACGGCTTCCGTGCCGTACGGGCCCCCGCGCAGCCGGTCCTCGACCCCGCGCAGGCGCAGGGGCCCGGGGGTGGCCCCGGTGACGGCGATGCGCGGCCCGTCGGGGGTGATCCGTACGGCGGTGGCGCAGACCGGGTAGCGGGTGGCGCGGTCGGCGGACTTCTCGAAGGCCGCGGCCGGCCCGGCGGCGGGCACGAGCAGGGCCGTGAGGACCTCGCCTTCGGGTGCGCCGGCGGCGGCGAACTCCTCGGCAGGGAGGGTGGTGCGGCCGCCGGGCCCGGCGAGTTCGACGACGGCGTCGGCGGCGATGGCGGCGACCGGCAGGTCGGTCGGCCGCCCGGAGGCGGCCAGGTTGCCGCCGACCGTACCGAGGTTGCGGACCTGCGGGTCGCCGTTGGAGCGGGCCGCGGCGGCCAGTTCCGGTGCTGCGGCGAGCACCAGCGGGTCGGCGGCCAGGTCGGCCAGCGTGGTGAGGGCCCCGATGCGCAGCAGGCGGCCGTCCGGGGTGCGGGTGGTGCCGCGCAGCTCGGCCAGTTGCCGGATGTCGACGAGCAGGCGGGCGTCGTCGGCTCCGGCGCGCAGGTCGGGCAGCAGGCTCTGGCCGCCGGCCAGCACCCGGGCGCCGCGGGTACCCGCCAGGAGGGCGAGCGCCTCGTCGAGCGCGGCGGGGCGGGCGTAGTCGAACTCGGTGAGGATCACTGGGATTCCCCTCTCAGGCGGCGCCAGACCTTCTCGGGGGTGAGCGGCATGTCGATGTGCCGGACGCCCAGGTCGGAGAGGGCGTCGACGACGGCGTTGACCACGGCGGCGGCGGGCGGAACGGTGGCGATCTCGCCCGCTCCCTTCGCGCCGAGCGGGTTGTGCGGGCTGGGCGTGACGGTCTTGTCGAGCGCGAAGAACGGCACGTCGGCCGCGCGCGGCAGGGCGTAGTGGCCGAGGTCGGCACTGAGCAGCCGGCCGTTCTCGTCGTATTCGGCGGCCTCCATGAGGGCCTGGCCCAGGCCGTGCACGATGCTGCCCTCGATCTGCCCCTGGACGATCTTCGGGTTGCCGATGTTGCCGGCGTCGTCGACGGCGGTGTAGGCGACCACCTCGGTCTCGCCGGTCAGTTCGTCGATCTCGACGACGGCGACGTGCGTGCCGAAGGGGTAGTTGAAGTCCGGCGGGTCGAAGTGGGTGGTCTCGTCCAGCGCCGGCTCGATCTCCGGGGGCAGTCCCCAGCCGTACCACATGGCCATGGCCAGTTCGGCGAAGGTCTTGGCGTTCTCCGGGTTGCCCTCTTCGTGGATGCCGCCGCCCTCGTAGACGACCCTGTCCTCGGGCACGCCCAGGAAGACGGCGCCGGCCCGGACCAGTTTGGCCTTGAGCTTGCGGGCGGTGAGGGCCACGGCGGGCGCGGCCATGCTGTAGGAGCGGGAGCCGTAGGTGCCCTGACCGTACGGGGCCTTCTGCGTGTCGCCCTCGTGGACCTGGACGGTCGCGGGGTTGATGCCGAGCTCGTCCGCGGCGACCTGCGCGAAGACGGTGCCGTGGCTCTGTCCGGTGGAGGCGGAGCCGACGGTGACGGTGACCTCGCCGGTGGGGTGGACGCGGATGTTGGCGCTCTCCCAGGTGCCGCCGAGCATGCCCTCCTGCGACATCCGGGTGGAGGGGCCGACGCCGCAGATCGCGACGTAGGTGGCGATGCCGACGCCGAGGCGTTTGCCACGGGTGCGGGCTTCCGCCTTCCGGGCGGGCATGTCGGCGTAACCGGACAGTTCGACGGCCCTGTCGAAGTTCAGCCGGTAGTCCCCGGAGTCGTAGGTCCAGCCGAGACCGTTGTCGTAGGGGAACTTCTCCTTCGGCACCAGGTTCCTGCGCCGCACCGCTGCCGGGTCCATGCCGATCTCGGAGGCGTACCGGTCGACGAGCCGCTCCATGAGGAAGGCGGCCTCTGCGCGTCCGCTGCCGCGCTGCGCGCCGAGCGGGACGGTGTTGGTGAAGGCGGCGTACACCTCGCAGAAGGCGGCGTCGATGTCGTACATGCCGCTGATGGAGCGGCCCATCAGGGCGGTGGCGACGCCGGGGCCGATCGTCGAGGGGTACGCGCCGAGGTTGGCGTAGCTGGTGCAGCGCACCGCGGTGATGCGGCCGTCGCGGGTGCCGGCGAGGGTGACGTGCTGGCGGTGGTCGCGGCCCTGGACGGTGGAGTTCATCAGGCCGGTACGGGTGTCCACCCATTTCACGGGCCGGCCGAGCGCCTTGGAGAGCAGCAGGACCAGGGGCATGTCGGGGTACAGGTAGCCCTTGGTGCCGAAGCTGCCGCCGACGGTCGGGGCGATCACCCGGAGCTTGTTGAAGGGGATGCCGAGGACCAGCGCGGAGAGGAGGAAGCGGTGGTTGTGCGGGCCCTGGGTGGAGGCGTAGAGGGTGTACTCGCCGGTGGCCGGGTCGTAGTCGCCGACCGCGCCACGCGGTTCGATGGGGCTGTTGATGGTGCGCTGGTTGACCAGGTCGAGTTCGACGGTGACCTCGGCGGCGGCGATGGCCGCGTCGGTGCGGTCCTTGTCTCCGCAGGTCCAGTACGCGTTGAGGTTGCCCGGGACGGCCTCGTGGAGCTGGGGCGCGCCGTCGGCGAGGGCCTCGTCGGCGCGGGTGACGACGGGCAGCGGCTCGTACTCGACGGCGATGGCGGCCAGGGCCGCTGCGGCTTGCCGGGGGGTCTCGGCGACGACCGCGGCGATGGGGTCGCCGACGTGGCGGACGGTGTCGCCGGTGAGGACCGGGCGGGCGCCGGGAAGCCCGTAGGGGTGCGGCGGGAAGTGGCTCTCGACGCCGCCGGGGATCCAGATGCAGGGCAGCGGCATGACGTCGGTGAAGTCGGCCGCGGTGGCCACCTTCAGCACTCCGGGCAGCTGCTCGGCGGCCTTGGTCTCGATGGACAGGATCCTCGCGTGGGCCACCGGGCTGCCCAGGATGGCCATGTGCGCGGTACCGGGCAGGTCGATGTCCGCCACGTACGTGGCCTCGCCGCGCAGCAGCTGCGGATCCTCGCGGCTGTCCAGCGGCTGCCCGAGCACGCCGCCCCGGTCGGCCGGGGCCTCCCCCGTCACTGTGGTCATGTCCCTCACACCTCCGGTGCGGCTGCGGTGGATGCGGCGGAGCCGGCGCGCACCTCGTCGCGGCCGGCCGCGCAGGCGCGCTGCACTCCCCGTACGACGCTGTGGTAGCCGGTGCAGCGGCACAGGTTGCCGGTGAGCCACTCGCGGATTTCGGGCTCGGTGGGGGCCGGGCCGTCGGCGGTGGCGTCGACGAGTTCGCCGAGGGCCATGACCATGCCGGGGGTGCAGAAGCCGCACTGGGTGCCGTGTTCCTCGCGCAGGGCCTCTTGGAGGCCGGACAGTTCCCCGCCGCGGGTGGTGACGCCTTCGATGGTGGCGACCTCGCCGCCGGCGGCGGAGGCGGTGAGGACCAGGCAGCTCTTGACGGAGCGGCCGTCGAGGCGGACCACGCAGGAGCCGCACTGGCCGGTGTCGCAGCCGACCTTGGTACCGGTCAGGCCGAGGCCGTCGCGGAGCCGTTCCACGAGCAGTTCGTTCGGCGGCGCCGAGAACCGCTCGGGTCTTCCGTTCACGTTCAGCGTGATATCCATGCCAGCGCCTGCGCTTCCGTGAGGGGCCGGTTGAAGAGGGGCCCGCCGGGCTGTTGGAGAATTCCACCGGAGTGCAGCGGACCGGTGTCGACGGGGGCGAATCCGAGATCCGTGATGATTCCCGCGACGATTTCCTTCGCTTTCGCGTCGTCGCCCGCGGTGAAATGCGCCAGGCGCTCTCCGGGTGCGGATCCCGCGACGGCGAGTGTTTCGTAATGCATGGTGTTCAGTGATTTCACGACCTGGGCGTCCGGGTACCACTCGGCGACCAGGTCGCTGGAGGCGCGCCCGCCGAGGTCGGCGGGGGCGCCGGGGCCGCCGAACGCGTTCGTCGCGTCCACCAGCACCTTGTCCTGCACGACGTGCGGCGGGAGCAGTCCCCGGACGCGCTCGAAGGGCACCATCAGCACCAGGAGTTCGGCCTGGGCGGCGGCCTCGGCGGGGTGCGCCGCCGAGGCCGCCGGTCCCAGCTCGGCCACGAGCGGGCCGAGGGTCTGCGGGCCCCGGGCGTTGGCGAGGACCACCTGGTGGCCCGCCGCCACGAGGATCCTCGCGAGGACCGTGCCGATCCGCCCGGTGCCGATGATGCCTGTCCGCATTGCCGCTCCTCGGGAAGGGGATCTGCCGCTGTCAGTCCATGCCGATCCAGACCGACTTGGTCTGGGTGTAGCTCTCCAGGGATTCGGGTCCGCACTCGCGGCCGAAGCCGGAGGCCTTGTAGCCGCCGTAGGGCACCGCGGGGTCGTACTGGTTGTAGCAGTTGACCCAGACGGTGCCGGCCTTGATCTGGGAGGCGACGCGGTGGGCGCGGCGCAGGTCCTTGGTGTGGACGCCGGCGGCGAGGCCGTACGCGCTGTCGTTGGCGATGCGCACGGCGTCCTCCTCTGTGTCGAAGGGGATGATCGACAGCACCGGGCCGAAGATCTCCTCCTGGGCGATGCGCATCCCGTTGTCGACACCGGTGAAGACGGTCGGGAGGAAGTACAGGCCCTCGGCGGAGGCCCCCTCGGGGGTCCAGCCGGTGCCGCCGGTCCGCAGGACCGCGCCCTCCTTCTCGCCGATCTCGATGTACGAGCTGACCTTGTCGAACTGGCCGCGGTGGGCCAGGGGCCCGAAGAGGGTGGCCGGGTCGCGCGGGTCGCCGGGTTTGAGGGCGGCCGCCCGGCGCACGAGGCGTTCGACCAGCTCGTCGTGGACGGGGCGCTGGAGCAGCAGCCGGGATCCGGCGGTGCAGATCTCGCCCTTGTTGTAGTAGATGCCGAAGAAGGCGAGTTCCTCGGCGGCGTCGAGGTCGGCGTCGGCGAAGACGATGTTGGCGGACTTGCCGCCGAGCTCCATCGTCACCTTCTTCAGGGTGCCGGCCGCCCTGCGGATGATCGACTGGCCGACCACGGTGGAACCGGTGAAGGCGATCTTGTCGATGCCGGGGTGGTCGGTGAGGGTCTCGCCCAGCTCCACGCCGGGGCCGGTGACCACGTTGAGCACCCCGTCGGGGATCTCCGCCTCCTGGAAGAGCTCGGCGATCTTCAGTGCGGTGAGCGGGGTGGCCGGGGAGGGCTTGTGGACGACCGTGTTGCCCGCCGCCAGTGCCGGTGCGATCTTCGTCATCGACAGCAGCAGCGGGAAATTGAACGGGGTGATCGCGCAGACCACGCCCAGCGGTTCGCGCAGCGTGTAGGCGAGCTGCCCGCCGGCCGGGGCGCGCGAGGAGCCGTCGACGCGGGTCACGGCCCCGGCGTAGTAGTGCATGAGCTGGGCGGCCATGGGGGCGTCGACGGTGCTGGAGAACGCGAACGGCTTGCCCATGTCCACGGTCTCCAGCAGGGCGATCTCTTCCAGGTCGCGTTCGATGAGCTCACCGACCCGGTTCAGCCGCAGCGCCCGCTCCTGGGCGGACAGTCTGCTCCACGGCCCTTCTTCGTACGCCGTACGGGCGGCGGCCACGGCCGCGTCCGCGTCGGCCGCGGCGGCCTGGGCCACCGGCACGATCTCCTGTCCGTCCACGGGGCTGACGTCCGGCTCGGTACGGCCGTCCCGGGCCGGGACCCATTGGCCGCCGATGAACAGTTTCCCGGGGTTGGCGAGGGGCGGGCCGCTCAGCTCACGCTTGGTCATGGCTGCCTTCCGGTGTCGGTTGCGAATCGGGCGGGGTCAGCCCTTCGCGAGCTGCGCCAGGAACGTCTCGGCGAGGGCCTTCGAGGAGTACGGGTTCTGGCCGGTCGTCAGCTTGCGGTCGACGACGACGTGCGAGTCCCAGATCGCGTCGGCCTTCTCGTAGCGGGCGCCGAGCCGGGTGAGCTCGACCTCCAGGATCAGCGGGAGCCGGCCCGCCATGTTGGTGACGAGTTCCTCGTCGTGGGAGAAGGCGGTCATCCGGTAGCCCTCGAACGGCCAGCGGCCTTCGCCGTCGCGCAGCGCGAGCAGCGAGGTGTGGCCGTGGCAGACGGTGGCGAGGGGCTTGTCCTGGGCGATGGCCCAGCGCAGGATCTGGGCGAGCTCGTCGGACTTGGGCAGGTCGCCGATCGCGCCGTGGCCGCCGCTGACGTAGACGCCGTCGTAGTCGGTGACGTCCTTCTCGGTGAGGGACTCCAGGGCCAGGGGCGCCTTCAGCTGGGGGGTGTTCTCGATGACCCGGACGTATTCGGCGGCGTTGGCCGCGTCCTCGTCGGGGGAACCCTGGGGCCGGACCCACCGGAGGAACTGGGGGTCGATGCTCGTCGGGTCGACCGTGGGCGTGCGGCCTCCGATCGTCGCCACGTCCACGTCGTGACCGGCCGCCTTGAAGAGCGAGAAGGGAACGACGAATTCCTCTGCCCAGAATCCCGAAGGATGCTGTTCACCGTCCAGCAGGTGCAGGGTCGCCTTGGCCGTCATGACGACGAGAATCTTCATGATTCTCTCCTTGTTCTGGATTCGCTGCCGATTCAACACGCCCCCTGCAGGGGGCGTAAGGGGGTGACGTCAGGCCCGCGATACTTCGTCACGTGCGTCCAACGCCGAGATGATGGTGCGGAATTCACCGACCAGGGGGTGGTCGGGATGGGCTTCTGCAAATATGCGCTCGCCGTACAAGGAGGCCATTTCCGGCGAGTAGGGCAGGATTCCGGCCACGGGTGCGCCGTAGACCTCCTCGGAGCGCCGCCGGGCCGCCTCCCGGTCGATGCCCGCGGGTGCCATGCTCAGCACCAGGGTCCGGCGGCAGGCCAGGCGCCCGGCGAGGGCGATGGTCTCCTCGACCCCGGAGAGGTCGATCCGGTCCGCGCGGGCCATGATCATCAGTACGTCGGCGCTCGCCATCGCGGCCACCGACTCGTTGTTGAGCCCGGCGTGGGTGTCGAGCAGCAGGACGTCCAGCGCGTAGTGGCCGACGAGCCGGTCGAAGCCCTCCGGGAGCAGGCCCACGTCGTAGCCGCCGGCCATCAGCTCCCGCAGTGCCGCCGTCCCGGTCCGGGCCGGTACGACGTACAGCCCGGACACGCCGGCCCGCTGGGCGGTGGCCTCGATCTCGCAGCGGCCGAGCAGGTAGTCGGCCAGCGAGGGCCCGGGGCCGAGCCGGAACAGCAGGTCCAGGGTGGGTGACTGGATGTCGGTGTCCACGACCCCCACCCGGCGTCCCCCGGCCGCGATCAGCAGCGCGAGGTTGGCCAGTACGGAGGACTTCCCGGTGCCGCCGCGGTGCGAGTGCACCACGATGGTGCGGGCCATCTAGGCCACCACCCGGTGGCCGGGTGCGGGCGCGTACGGCCCCCGCGCCGTACGCGGCCGGTGCAGGGCGAGCATGGTGACGTCGTCGTGCTGTTCGGCGGTGCCCGTGTGCTCGCGCACCGCGAGGTCCATCCGGTCGACCACCTCCTTGCCGCTGACCGGTGGTCCGGCGAGCAGTTCCAGCATCCGTTCGTCGCCGAGGAAACTGCCGTTCGGACAGCGGGCCTCGGGCACTCCGTCGGTGAACGCGAAGAGGGTGTCGCCGGGGTCGAGCTGGGCGTAGCCGAGCGTGTAGACGCAGTCGGGCAGGACGCCGACGGCCGGTCCGGTGATGTCCAGTGGGGCGGGCGGGCTGCCGTCGGCGGGCAGCAGCAGGGGCGGGTTGTGGCCGCCGTTGATGTAGACGAGGCTGCCGGTGAGCGGGTCGAGCACCCCGAAGAACAGGGTGGCGAAGTACCCCTGCCGCAGGTGGTTGCTGGTGAGGTAGCCGTTGGTTGCGGTGACCGCGTTGAGCAGGGGGGTGGCCCCGACCACCGGGATCCGCCGGCTGCCGCCGGCCCGTCCGGCGGCGACCAGGTGCTGCAGTCCGCTGTTCTGCGCGGTGTGCCGGAGCAGGGAGCGGATGAGTGCCATGAAGAGGGCGGCGCCGACCCCCTTGTCGCAGACGTCGGCGACGACGAAGGCCAGCCGGCGGCCGCGGGAGATCTCGAAGACGTCGTAGAAGTCCCCGGCGACCTGCCGGGCGGGCCGGAAGCGTACGTCGATCTCCCAGCCGTCGGGGACGGGCAGGGATTCGGGCAGGAAGCCCGCCTGGATCTCCCGGCCGATCTCCAGTTCCTTCTCGTAGCCCATGAGTTCGGCGCGGGCGTCGGCCTCCCGCAGGGTGCGGCCGAGTCCGGCGCGCTCCGAGCAGCTGTGCAGCCGGGCCCCGACGAGGGCAGGGAGGAAGGGCGGTACGAGGTAGTCGTGCCCGATCCGGACGTGCTCCTCCAGGGCGGCGAACTCCGTCACGGTCCAGACGACCACGATGGGGGCACCGGCCCAGCGGCGCAGCCGGCGTACGGCCGTCCGCACGGCGTCCCCGTCGGAATCGGCCGGGGCCAGCAGCACGTCGGCGACGGGCAGCAGCTCCAGCGGGCCCTCGCGCAGCTCCGTCAGCGTGCGGGTGACGAGTGAGGCGTCCATCGTCCGCAGTGCGTCGAGCAGTTCGGGCGGTGGTGCCGGGTACGCGTCGAGGATGATCACGGTCGTGGAGGGCATGGGTCCGTCCCCTCAGCCTTCACAGTCAGCGTGCTGATGTTGCGGCCGTCCCTGTGCGCATAGGCGAACTCGTCCACGCTGGTCAGGGCCAGGTGGATGCCGAGGCCTCCGATCCGCCGGTCCTGCGGGGGGACCCCGGGGCAGGGCGGCAGGCGGCCCGCGACGGGGTCGAAGGCGGGGGCGGAGTCCTCGAGGGTGATCTGGACCCGGCCCGGGCCGGAGCGGCCGCGGACGGTGATCCGTCCGTCGCCGCCCCGGTACCCGTGCATCACGATGTTCGTGGCCAGTTCGTCGACGGCCAGCCGGAGCCGGTAGGCGGCGCGCCTGTCCAGCCCCGCCCGTCCGGCCAGCCGCAGGACGAACGCGGCGATGTCGCCCAGTGCCCCCACCGTCGCGGGCACCTCCAGTACGACGGGCGTCCTCGCCAGCTCGACCATGTCACTCACGGTCGTCACTCATCGGAGAGGACGATGCTGCGGTCGAGGCCGGCCGTCCGGATGGTCCGGGAGACGGGCTCGATGGCACCGACCACCTTGATGGTGACGTCGTCCGCGACCTTCTGCTGGGCGAAGACCAGGGAGCGCAGTCCGGCGCTGGCCATGTAGCCGACGCCGGCCATCCTGATCTCGACGGTGGTGGTGCCGTGTCCGGCGGCCTTCTCGATGGTCCGGTGGAAGTCCGGCGCGGTCTTGGCGTCCAGCTCGCCCGACAGTTCGATCACGGTGGTGTCGCCCTCGATGCTCAGGGACACGGAAAGCGGCATGTCAGGTCTCCTTCAGTCAGGGCGTGTCGGATGCGTCGGGGTCGTTCGTGCGGCCCACCAGGATCACCACCGACCGCGGGCCGATCAGGTACTTGCCGGCGTTGTCCAGTTCCGGCTCGGCCCCCGGGGTGTGGATGTCGTACGGTGCCTCGGCCCCGGTGTCGGCGAACAGGTGCCAGCTGCGTCCGCCGGGCAGGGCCGGCAGTTCCAGGTCGTGCGACTCCCAGTGCGCGTTCATGGCCACGTACACCACGTCGTCGTCACCGGCGCCGCAGCGGGCGACCGCCACCAGCCGGCTGTCGGCCGACCAGTCGGGCTGCCAGGCCCGTTCCCCGTGCCAGCTGATGTCGGGCAGGCCGAGGTGCTCGCGGACCCGTCCGGTGGGGTGGGAGGTGGAGCGCAGCTCGCGGTGGCGCCTCCGGAAGGCGATCATCTCGCGGGTGAAGCGGAGCAGTTCGGCGTTGTCGTCGACCTGGTCCCAGTCGAACCAGGACAGTTCGTTGTCCTGGCAGTAGGTGTTGTTGTTGCCCTGCTGGGTCCTGCCGACCTCGTCGCCGGAGAGCAGCATCGGGATGCCCTGGCTGGTGAGGAGGATGGCGAGGGCGTTCTTCATCTGCCGGGTGCGCAGGGCGTTGATCTCCGGGTCGTCGGTGGGACCCTCGGCGCCGCAGTTCCAGCTGTTGTTGTCGTTGGCGCCGTCGTTGTTGCCCTCGCCGTTGGCCTCGTTGTGCTTGTCGTTGTAGGAGACCAGGTCGGCGAGGGAGAAGCCGTCGTGCGCGGTCAGGAAGTTGACCGAGGCGGCGGTGCCGCGGCTGGAGTAGAGGTCGGGCGAGCCGGCGATGCGCGTGGCCAGTTCGCCGGTGACTCCGGGGTCGCCCTTGAGGAAGCGGCGCACGGTGTCGCGGTACTTGCCGTTCCACTCCGCCCAGCGGCCGTACGCCGGGAAGTTGCCGACCTCGTAGAGGCCGCCGGCGTCCCAGGCCTCGGCGATGAGCTTGGTGTGCCGCAGGACCGGGTCGTAGGCGAGCAGTTCCAGGAGCGGCGGGTTGGGCAGCGGGGTGCCGTCCAGGGAGCGGCCGAGGATGGCGGCGAGGTCGAAGCGGAACCCGTCGATGTGGTAGTCGGCGACCCAGTGGCGCAGGCAGTCGAGGACGAAGTTGCGCACGACGGGGTGGTTGCAGTTGACCGTGTTGCCGGTGCCGCTGAAGTTGAAGTAGTACCCCTCGGGCGTGAGCATGTAGTAGGTGGCGTTGTCGAGCCCCTTGAAGGAGATCGTCGGCCCCTGCTCGTTGCCCTCGGCGGTGTGGTTGAAGACGACGTCGAGGATGACCTCTATGCCGGCCGCGTGCAGGTCCTTGATCAGGGTGCGGAACTCGTCGCCCTGCATGCCGTAGCGTCCGGTGGCCGCGTAGCCGGCCTTGGGCGCGAAGAAGGAGACGGTGTTGTAGCCCCAGTAGTCGAAGAGCTTCTCGCCCGTCTCCGGGTTGGAGCGCGGGTTGTCGCTCTCGTCGAACTCGAACACGGGCAGCAGTTCGATGCAGTTGACCCCGAGTTCCTTCAGGTACGGGATCTTCTCGCGCAGCCCGGCGAACGTGCCGGGCGCGGTGACGCCCGAGTTGGGGTGCCGGGTGAAGCCGCGCACGTGGGCCTCGTAGACGACGAGGTCCTCGGCGGGGATGCCCAGCGGGGTGTCGTCGCCCCAGTCGAAGTCCTGGAGGCAGACGCGGGAGCGGTACTGGTAGCCGCGGCTGTAGTCCGGCTCCACGCCCCACACGTCACGGCCGGAGATCAGCCGCGCGTAGGGGTCGGAGAGGACCTGGCGGGCGTCGAAGCGGTGGCCGGTGACCGGGTCGTAGGGGCCGTCGGCCCGGTACCCGTACTCGATGTTCTCGTGGTCGAGGCCGAAGACCGTCATGGCGAACACGCTGCCGGTGCGGAATTCCTCGGGGAACTCCAGTTCGGCCATCGGCTCGGGCTCTCCGCGCTTGTAGATGACCAGGGTCATGGAGGTCGCCTGGTCGGAGAAGACGGAGAAGCTGACTCCGCCGGGGACCACGTTGGCCCCGAAGGGGAACGGTTTGCCCGCGCGGACCCGGTACCCGCCCACCTCGTGGGTCGGGTACGCGTCGACGCGCAGGACCTGCTCGGACCGGGTCTCGCTCATCGCGCGACCTTGGCCCTGGCGGCGGCCGCCGCGGCCTCGCCGGTCTCGAAGAAGTCGAGGAAGCCGGTGGCCGACATGACGAACCGGACTTCCTCGCTCACCCCGTACAGGGTGACGGCCACGCCGGCGTGCTGGGCCTCGCGGTAGACGACGAGCAGGGTGCGCAGGCCGGCGCTGGAGACGTAGGTCACCGCCGTGAGGTCGATCCGCAGCGGCTTGCCCTCGCGGACCAGCGGCAGCAGGGCCTGGAGCAGCGTGCCGGACGTCTCGCTGTTGATCTCGCCGGTGGCGACGAGCACGGTGCCCGTCTTGTTCCGGCGTTCCTTGACGTTGAGAGTCATTGCCTTCCCCTCTGGTTGGGGCGCCCCCCGTTGAGCGCTACTTCTTGGCCGTCGGCCGCAGCCGGACCTTGACCCTGACGCGGCTCTGGACGTCGGGCAGGCGCACGGTGAGCGCCTCCGCGTCGAAGTCGGTGTACGGCTTCTCGTCGATTTCCACGGACGCGATCCGCACCGCGCCGGCGGGCAGCAGGTCGGGCGAGACGCGCAGGATCCGGTCGGGCAGGCCGGTCGGGTCGGGCTGGAAGTGGAAGTCCATCTCCCGGCCGTTGATGAGCAGGTTGTTGTAGACGGCGGCGAGGTAGCAGAGCTCCGCCGAGTGGTACATGGACATCGAGTGGCTGCCCTTGAGCCGCTCGGTGCCGAGCAGGTACGGCGTCCCGCCGGCGAGGACGTTGAAGTAGACGGCGCCCTCGTCGTGGTCGAGGAAGAAGGTGTTGTAGAAGGCCTGCGCCTGCCGGGCCTCGCGCAGGTTCGCGTCGCCGCCGACCGTGCCGTTCAGGATGAGGTAGGCGAGGATCGCCTGCTCCTGCTGCCACCAGGCCTTGCGGTCGTGCCAGGCGAAACGATACGTCTCCTGGTCGCCCTGCTTCACGCGCTCCACGACGTCGTACCAGCCGCCGCGCTGCACGTCGCTGCCGACGGCCGGCATGATCTCGCCGATCTTCCTGGCGAGCTCCTCGTACGCCGGCTTGGCCTTCAGCGAGTTCATCCGCATCAGGTTCCAGGCGATCTTCAGGTTGTGGCCGACGACCGCGCGGTCCTGCTGCCAGCTGTGGGCCTTGTCGTGCGACCAGTCGCGCATGAAGCGCTCCTGGACGAAGGGGCTGTTCTTGTAGTCCGGGAACTTGTCCGCGATCGTGTCGAAGGTGTACTCGAGGAAGTCGGCGTACTTCTGCTCGCCCGTCGCCAGGTACAGGTTGATCAGGTAGGCGGGGGCGTGGTCGCCGACCGAGTTCCAGTTCTTGCGCTCGGCGTTCTCGCCGAGGGACTCGTGGTCCGCGCTGAACAGGATCGGGTCGATGTGGGAGTAGTACCCGCCCTGCTCCGGGTCGAAGAAGAACTTGTCGAACAGCCGGATGGTGGCGTCCGCGTCGTTCTTGATCCGGACGTCGCCGGTGACCCGGTAGGTCTGGACGGGGCCGGCCAGCGCGTAGATCTGCTCGTACATCGGGATCGCGTCGTAGTCGTCGGAGAACTCCGAGGTGAACAGCTTGCGCTCGCTGTCCCCGTCGACGCTGATGCCGTGGTACCAGAAGACCACGTCCTCCTCGCCGTCCACGACCCGCATGTGCTTGCGCAGGTACTCCGTGCCGCGCTCGGCGACCTCCAGGTACTCGTCCTTGCCGGTCAGCAGGTAGGCCGAGGCCATGCCGTAGACCAGGCGGGAGATCGTGTCGGTCTCCTGGACGTGGCTGGCGGTCTTGTCACCGCCGAGCCGGATCTCGGTGCGGTACTCGGTGAAGTCCACCGGCCCGTCGCCGAACTGCGCCCGCTTGTAGAAGTCGGCCAGCGACTCGATCTGCTTGATCCACCAGCTGCCCTCCTCGAAGCGGTAGTCCTCGGCGCCGCGGCCCAGGAACACCAGGCGCTTGGCGTCGAAACGGCCGCCGTGCTCCGGGTAGTGGACGCCGTGGACGAAGAGGTACCGGCCCGGCGAGAGCATCTCGTCGATGTGCCCGGACGCGTCGATGTAGGGCTCGTCCAGGTTGCGGACCAGCTCGGCGCTGGGGTCACCGGCCAGCGAGACGTCGAACTCGCGGTCGTCGGAGGTCCTCAGCCGCAGCAGGCGCGTACCGGAGTCGAAGCGGACGACGTAGCCCGCGATGGTGTCGGAGAAGGAGAAGCTCACGGCGTCCGCCATGTCATGCACCGTCCTTGTCGTGAGTGCTGTCGTCCTCGTATCCCTGGCTCACTTCGACGATCACCCCGTCGGGGTCGCGGATCCACACGGTCCGCCAGCCGCAGATGAAGTCGTCGAAGTCCAGCGGCCCCAGGGTCACTTCCGCCGCGTCGCCCAGCTCGGCCAGGAACGCGTCCACGCTGTCGGTCTGGAACGCCAGGTGGCGCATCCGGCCCGGGACCTGCGGCCCGTCGTCGTCCGCGGGGCGGGCCGGTTCGGTCCCACCGGCGGCGAAGAGCTCCAGGTACGCGTCCCCCTTGCGCAGGAACACGATCTGCGTCTCCCCGAGGTCGACCACCCGGGCCCGGGAGAAGCCGAAGTACCGGGTGTAGAACTCCTCGGTGGTCTTCTGGTCCACGCAGTTCAGGCCCACGTGCGACCACCGCAGCCCGGCGGCCATCAGCCGGCCCCCCGGCCCCGCCCGGCCGCGATCAGCTCGATGATCCGGCGGGCGAACAGGTGGTGGTGCGCGCCGGTGCGGCCGGTGACCAGGTCGCCGTCGACGACCACGTCCTCGTCGACGTACTCCCCGCCCATGTTGCGGACGTCGCCGATCAGGTTGTTGTGGCAGACCACCTTGCGGCCGCGGATCTTCCCGGGGATCGAGGACGCCAGCCACATGCCGTGGCAGATGATCCCCTTGAGGACCGTCGGCTCCTCGAAGGCCCGGCGCAGCAGCTCGGTGGCCGGGGCGAGGACGTCCACGTCCTCGGTGTAGCGCAGCCGGTCGGCCACCATGCCCGAGGGCACGATGATCGCGGCGTACCGGCGCAGCTCCTCGTCGCCCAGCCCCTCCAGGGACCGGTTCACGGTGAGGGGGGCCCGGTACTCGTGCCCGGTGAAGGTGAGGGAGCCGTTGCCCCACAGCCGGGTCAGGAAGTCGACCTCGGCGCCCTCCTCGGCGAACCGGTGCCGGTAGTAGAAGATCTCCGGCTCGTAGTAGTCGCTCTCGACCAGGACCGCGATCCGGGTCCCGGACAGGGCGCCCTCGCGCAGGACGGCATCAGACACGGGAGGTCCCCCTCAGGAAGTCCGCCGCGCGCTCGGCGATCATCGCGATGGCGGTGTGGCAGTTGCCCGACGGGACCGCGGGCATCACGCTCGCGTCGACCACGCGCAGGTTGCGCACGCCGTGCACCCGCAGCTCCGGGTCGACGACGGAGAGGTCGTCGACGCCCATGCGGCAGGAGCCGGCCTGGTGGTGGTAGCTCTCCGACTTCTGCTTCACGAAGGTCCGCAGGTCGTCGTCGCTCACGTATCCCGGGCCGGGCTGCAGCTCCTGCTTGTACCAGGGCGAGAACGCCGAGGTCGCGAAGATCTCCCGGGCGATTTTGACGCCCTGCACCATGCGTTCCAGGTCCCACCGGTCGCCCAGGTAGTTCGGGTTGATCAGCGGGTGGGCCAGCGGATCGGCGCTCGCCAGCCTGATCCAGCCGCGCGAGACCGGGCGTACGACGCCGGGCAGGATGGAGACGGTGTTCGGGTGGTCCTTGCCGACGATCACGTCGAAGGGCACGTGGACGAAGGCGATCTGCAGGTCGGGGGCGGGCAGCCCCGGCTGCGAGGACAGGAACAGAGCGCTCTCGGAGAGGTTCTGCGCGGGCGGCGGGAGTTCCTGGGTGACCTCGGCCATCAGCCCGGTCAGGACGTGGTTGTGGAAGTTCTCCCCGACCCCGGGCAGGGCCGCGGTGACTTCGATGCCGTGCTCGCGCAGCTGCTCGGGCCGGCCGATGCCGGAGAGCAGCAGCAGCTTCGGCGACTCGATCGCCCCGGCTGCCACGAGCACCTCGCGCCGGGCCCGTACGGTGTGCGGCCCGGGCGCGGCGGCACGGCTGTGGCCGTCCCGGACGGTCCGGCCGGGGAACTCTGCGGGGGGCTGGAGCTGGACGTACTCGACGCCCGTGCAGGTGTCCCCGTCGACGAGCAGCCGGGTGCTCTGCGCGTTGGTGCGCAGGGTCAGGTTCGGCCGGTCGAGCGCCGGCTCCAGATAGGCGGCCAGGGCTCCCTGGCGGCGGCCGTCGGCCACGTCGATGTGGTGCCAGCCGGTGCCGAACAGGCCGCGCCGGGGCCCGTCGGTGTTGAAGTCGGCGATCTCCTCGTGGCCCAGTTCGACGGCCGCGTCGATGAAGGCGCGGGAGACCGGGTTGGGGCCGTGCAGCCCGGCGTTGGTGACCCGCTGCGGACCGCGGGTGCCGGTGGTGGCTGCGGTGACGTCCTCCTGGCCCTCCAGCAGGGCGAAGTACGGGAGCACGTCCTCGTGCGCCCAGCCGGCCGCCCCCTGGTAGGCCCAGTTGTCGAAGTCCGAGGCGTGGCCGCGGATGTGCATCATGATGTAGAGGTTGCTGCTGCCGCCGGGGGCCTTGCCGCGCGGCTCGTAGGTACGGCGGCCGTCGAGGCCGGGCTGCGGTGTGCTGGTGTAGCCCCAGTCCACGGGACCGCCGAGGAGCTTGTACCAGGAGGACGGGTCGTCCACCTCGGGCGGGATCCGCGAGCCGCCCGCCTCCAGGACGAGGACGGAGACGTCCGGGTCCTCCGAGAGCCGGCTCGCCAGCACGCTGCCCGCGGTGCCCGAGCCCACGACGATGTAGTCGTACTCTTCCACGCTCACCTCAGCCCCCTCAGTCCTGGCTCAGCACCTGGAAGGGGACCGTGTCGTGGTGGTTCGCCATGTAGGCGATCTTTCCGTCCACGATCCGGAAGAAGTTCATGACCTCGGCCTCGATGGGCTCGCCGGAGGCGCTGACCGCGGTCAGGTGGGAGACGGCCGCGGCCTTCTCCCCGTCGACGAGGAAGTGCACGGGCTCGTTGCGGAAGACCCGGTACATGGTCCCCATGCCCTTCATCATCGAGCGGAGCACCTCCAGGCCCTCGATGTGGCCGGCGAGCTGCTCGTCCATGACCTGGTCCTCGGCGAACAGGTCGCACCAGCGGTCCCAGTCCCCGGCGTTGGCGTACTCGTAGTACTTCTGCAGGATCTGTCGTGCGTCCATCGCGCTCATCCCCCTCTATCGGTCCCTGCGGGTTCCGTCCGGCGCGAACGGCGCCCAGAACTGGCTGAAGGCGGTCGCCGAGTCCCCGAAGAGCCCGTCGCGGCCCTCGACGATCCGGCCGTCCCGCCACCGCATGAAGTGGAAGACCGGGTAGTCCATCCGCTCGTACGGGGACCCGCTCGCGTCGGCCGCGCCGGCCCGCAGGGCGACGTTGCGGCACACGTCCGCCGAGCAGTCCTCGCCGACCAGCACCGCCTCCAGGTCCATCCGGAAGGTGCCGCCCGTGAGCTTGTGGGTCTGCCCCATCAGCTCCAGGAAGGCGTCCAGGCTCTCGTACCAGCCGGCCAGGGGGTGGTTGCCCGGCACCAGCCAGCGCAGGTCCTCGGAGTAGTACTCCAGGATCCGTGCCCGGTCGCCGGAGCCGAGGGCCGCGTAGGCCTCCCGGACCCGCTCCCGCGTCACTTCGGTCATCGTCGCTCCTCCTTCACCGCGGTCGCGGTCACGGTCTCGGTCACAGGGAGCCGGAACCGGGCATCGGGGCGAGGTCGTTGACGGTGTACTGCTGGATCAGGGGTCCGTCGGGGCCGGCGACGACCGTCCAGGTCTGGTCGGCATCGAAGCCGAGCCACTGGCTGCGGGCGGCCGGCGGGTCCCAGATCTTGGCCTGCCAGTTGACGAGGACCCGGACGACCGCCCGGTCGCCCTCGATGACGGGCTCCACCTTCGTGACCGTGTGCACCTCGTCGAAGAAGCGGTGGGTGACGGCCTCGTACCAGCGGCCGAAGCCCTCGTGTCCGAGGAAGGTGTCCTCGGGGACCTTGAACTCCAGGTCCTCGGTGATCAGGGCGAGCACGTCGGCCAGGCCCACGTGCCGGTCCAGCGCCACGTACCAGTTCTCGGCGAAAGTGCGGATCGCGTCCTCGGTCAGCTGCCGCTCGGCGGGCATGCGGTCTCCTCCTCTTCCGTCTGTTGCGCCTGTTGCGCCTGTTGCGTTGGCGTGCGGTCAGATCTGGACGTCGACGAGGAACGGCCCGGGGTGGGACAGCATCCGGCCCACCGCGGCGACCGCCTCGTCCGGCTTCTCCACCCGCATCCCGCCGGCGCCGAGCGAGCGGGCCAGTCCGGCGAAGTCGATCTCGGGGTGCGAGAGGTCGAAGGAGCCCGGGAAGCCGTGCTCGGGGATGTCCCGCTCCCGCCAGTACTGGGCGATGTTGTCGTCCAGCAGCCGGTACTTGCGGTTGTTGCACACGACGAACTTCGCGTCGATGCCGTGCCGGGCAGCGGTCCACAGCGCCTGGTAGGTGTACATGGACCCGCCGTCGCCCGCGAAGCCCACGACGAGCCGGTCCGGGCGGGCCAGCTTCGCGCCGACCGCCCCGGGGAAGCCCACGCCGAGCGATCCGCCCCGGGTGAGGTGGTAGTCGCCGGGGCGCTCCGCCGGCAGGTACCGGGTGACCAGCGGCGAGGTGGTCAGCGCCTCGTCGAAGACGATCAGGTCCCTGCCGGTGCGCTCGGCCAGGGTCCGCAGGAAGACGGCCATCGGCGTGCCGTCGTCCTCCGCGGCCGCGCCCGCGGCCCGGGCCCGCTCCCGGGTCCGTATGTCGAGCCGGGCGGCCGCGGCGGCCCGGCGCTGCGGGGTCAGCTGCCGCTCCAGCACCCCGGCCAGCGCGTGCAGCGCCTGCCGGGGGTCGGCGGCGAGGCCCAGGTCCACCGGGTGGTTCTTGGCGATCTCATAGGCGTTGAGGTCGATGTGGACGACCTTCGCTCCCGCCCGGAAGGGGCTCGCCAGCTCGGGGAACACCTCCGGGAAGACGTAGGTGCCCACGATCAGCACCCCGTCGGCGTCACCGATGAGCTCCTTGCTGTGCGGGCCGAACATGTGGCCCGTCTGGCCGCGCCGCAGCGGGTGCGAGGCCGCGATGTTCACCTCGGAGGAGTCGACCTCGTACACGTCGGCGCCCAGCAGCTCGGCGACGGCGACGAGCTCGCGCTGCGCCCCGGAGAGCGCCACCCCGTCCCCGACCAGCACGACCGGCCGCTCGGCGGAGGCGAGCAGTCCGGCCGCCCGGCCCACCGACGCCGGCGAGGGCGCCACGTCCGTGAGCGGGACGGTGGCCGGCAGCACGGGCTCGGAGTTGAGCTCGTCCAGCACGTCCATCGGCAGCGCGACGAACACGGGCCCGCGGGGCGGGGTGAGCGCGATCTTCACAGCCCGCCGGACGGTGCGCAGCACGGACCGGGGATCGGTGACGCGCGTCGCGTACTTGGTGACGGGCCTGGCCATCGCGACCAGGTCGGACGCCATCTGGGCGTCCATGGCGTCGTAGCGCACCCCGGCGTCGCCGGCGACGACGACGAGCGGGGTGTGGCCGCGCAGCGACTGGTAGAGCATCCCGATGCCGTTTCCGAGACCCACCCCGGAGTGGAGCTGGAGGAGGGCCGCGCCGCCGGTCGCCCGGGCGTACCCGTCGGCGATGCCGGCGGCCACGGTCTCCTGGAGGGCGAGGACGTACCGGAAGTCCTCCGCGGCGTCCACCGCGTCGAGGAATCCCTGTTCCACCGTCCCCGGATTTCCGAACATCACCTTCAGGCCGTCGGCCTTGAACTGCTCGATCAGCCTTTCCCGTCCGGGAGTGGCATCCATGAATTCCCCCTCGACCATTCGATTTCCCGGCGCGTTCCGGGACTACCAGCCGTATCGGGTGAGCCCGTCCTCCAGGACCTCTACGATCTTCTGTCCCGTCAGATAGGAGTCGGGGGTGGAACGTCCGGTGACGAAGGGGAAGTCGACGATCACCGAGACGGGTTTGCCGAAGTTCCCGTGGTACGCGCCGCGCGGCCCCGTCGCGTCACGCAGGATGTACTCCAGCGGATACGGCGGCGGCCCCATGTTGAAGTCGGTACCGAGGAATCCGGTGCCGTCCTTGTAGTCGTACTCCTTGCAGTGGCCGGTCACGTGCTTGCCCCAGATGATGCTCCTGCGGTCGTCCCAGTCCCGGGCGAAGGCCAGGCAGGCGACCCCGTAGCACTCGGCGGCCACGACCTTGCCGGCCTTCCGGAAGGCCAGGATCAGGGCGTGCACGCGCTCGTTGTTGGCGAGGTCGGCGATGGGGCCGCTGCCGCCGACGATGAGGACCGCGTCGTACCCGGCGATGTCGGCGTCGAGTTTGTCGAGGTCGCGGTGGTACTGCTCCAGCTTGGGCAGGTAGGCCGCGTCGCTCGTGTACGGGCGCTCGGGCACCCACGCCTCGATGTCGAGCGGTGAGTCCAGCCGGCTCGACTGTTCGAACTCCCGCCCCAGCCTGGCGTTCTCCTCGGTGGTCACCGAGCGTCCGAGGGGCGGGTCGATGTACTTCGCGTCGAGGCTCGGCGGAAGAGCGTGTGCACGCTTCCCGGTCGGCGTGGCGAATATGACCTCGTAGCCCCGCTCGTCGAACTTCGAGACGGGTCCTATCAGTTCTTCGGCCCAGTAACCGTGTTCGGAGACAATGACCAGAATCTTTCTGCTCACGTATTCCTCCAGCGCCGCCTGTTGTCGTTGGCGTTCCCCACACTGGCCGGGCCCCGGGCCTTCGTCAAAGCGCTGGCATGCGACTTCGTGAGGTAGCGGTACAGGCGACGGCGGCACTTCAGGAAGTCGTTCGAGAACGTCATGAAGTACCTCCAGGACTACCTGACTTCGGCCGAATCGGTGAACCATTTCGCGGGGCCCGTCCTAAGGTCTGGACGCGCCGTGAATCGCGGGCGCGCGAGCCGTGTTGCTGTGACGAGCATGAGCACGAGGAGAGGGACGGCGACGATGACGATGGACCTGCTGTGCACACACATCGATCAGATACGCCCGGTGGAGCCCACCGCGGCGGGCTGTGAGGAGTGCCTCCTCGCCGGCGACACCTGGGTGCACCTGAGGCTGTGCCTGACCTGCGGACACGTCGGGTGCTGCGACTCGTCGAAGAACCGTCACGCCACCCGGCACTACCGGACCACCGAGCACCCGATCGCGGCCTCCCACGAGCCGGGCGAGGACTGGGCGTGGTGCTACACCGACAAGCTGATGCTGGACCCCGCATGAGCACGGCCCGGGAGAGCTCCCCCGCGCCCGCGGCCCCCGCCGCGTCCCCGGCCGCCGCCGAGCGTGCGGAGAGCCGCAAGCCGGTGATCCTGGCCGTCGACGACGACCCGCAGGTGCTGCGCGCCGTCCGCCGGGACCTGCGCAGCGCCTACGGCGACCGCTACCGGGTCCTCGGCGCCTCCTCGGCCGCCGACGCCCTGAAGATCCTCGACTCCCTCGACGAGCGGGGCCACGACCCGGCCCTGTTCCTCGTGGACCAGCGCATGCCGGACGTGACCGGCGTCGAGTTCCTGCTGGAGGCGGTCAGCCGCTTCCCGGACGCCCGCCGGGTGCTCCTGACCGCGTACGCCGAGACCGACGCGGCGATCACCGCGATCAACCGGGTCCGGCTGGACTACTACCTGCTCAAACCGTGGGACCCGCCGCACGAACGGCTCTTCCCCGTCCTGGACGACCTGCTCTCGGACTGGCTGGCGACCTACCGGCCCGCCTACGACGGGATCATCGTCGCCGGCCACCTGGTCTCCCCCGGCACCCACGCCGTACGGGACTTCTTCACCCGCAACGGGCAGCCGTTCCGCTTCCTCAACGTCGAACGGGACCCCGAGGCGCTGACCCTGATCGCCGCCCAGCCCGACGGCGCCCTGCCCCTGGTCCGCTTCCCCGACGGGTCGGTGCTCTCGGCACCGACCGACACCCAGCTCGCCCAGCGCCTGGGCCTGGCCACCACCGCCTCCCGCCCGCACTACGAGTGCGTCATCGTCGGCGCGGGCCCCGCGGGCCTGGCGGCCGGCGTCTACTCGGCCTCCGAGGGCCTGTCCACGCTGATGCTGGACTCCCGCGCCCCGGGCGGCCAGGCCGGCACCTCCAGCCTGATCGAGAACTACCTCGGCTTCCCCTCGGGCCTCTCGGGCGGCGACCTGACCCGCCGGGCGACCATCCAGGCCTCCCGGTTCGGCGCCGAGATCCTGCACCCGGTGGAGGTGGTCTCGCTGACCCGGGACGACCCGGCGAAGATCCTCACCCTCGCCGACGGCACGGAGATCTCCGCCGAGACGGTCCTGCTCGCGACCGGCGTCTCCTACAACCGGCTCGACGCGCCGGGCGCCGACCGCTTCGAGGGGGCCGGCCTCTACTACGGGGCGGCGACCACCGAGAGCTCGGCCTGCATCTCCCAGCACGTGTTCATCGTCGGCGGGGCGAACTCGGCGGGGCAGGCCGCCGTGCACTTCGCCAAGTACGCCGCCCGCGTGACGATCCTGGTGCGCGCGTCCTCCCTGGACGCGAGCATGTCCCGCTACCTGATCGACGAGATCGAACGCACCCCGAACATCGAGGTCAAGGTCCGCACCACGGTGGTCCGGCTGGACGGCGAGGAGCACCTCGAACGGTTGACCCTCCACGACGCGGAGACGGGCCACGACACCGAGATCCCGGCGCGCTTCATGTTCACCTTCATCGGGGCCCGCCCGCACACCGACTGGCTCGCGGGCGTCGTCGAGCGGGACGAGTACGGCTTCGTCCTCACCGGTTCGGACCTGATCACGAACGGCGGCGAGCTCCCGGCCGAGTGGAGCCTGGAGCGCGCGCCCTACCCCCTGGAGACGAGCGTGCCCGGCGTCTTCGCGGCGGGCGACGTCCGCGCCCACTCGGTCAAACGGGTCGCGTCGGGCGTGGGCGAAGGGGCCATGGCCGTCTCACTGATCCACCGCTACCGCTCGATGGGCTGAGAGCGAACGCCCCGGTCCTTGTGATCAAGGCCGGGGCGGATGCAACGTTGATTACATGATTACAGCCGAACAGAGCGAACAGCTCCGCGCGTGGTTCGCCGAGCGCCTGCCGGTCGACGTGTACGAGTCCCTCGACTCGGTCACCGTCGACCGCGAGGAGATCACGGTCGTCGGCACCGCCCCGGCGAACGAGTCGGTACGGGCGTTCCGCGAACGCACCCGCGAACAGCGCATCGAGGTGGCCCGCGAGGCCGAGGAGCTCTACCGTCGCAAGGTCGCCTGGGGCGTGAGGGTGGGTGACGAGACGACCCTCTTCACCCACCTCGCCGTCCCCGTCATGACCCGGCTGCGCCAGTCCGAGCGCCAGGTCCTCGACACCCTGGTCGCCGGCGGCGTCGCCCGCAGCCGCGCCGACGCACTGGCCTGGTGCGTACGCCTCGTCGGGCGCAACACCGACAGCTGGCTGACGGAGCTGCGCGAATCCCTGGACCAGGTGGGCCGGGTCCGCGCCCAGGGTCCCGACGTCTCCGGCACGACCGACTCCATGAAGTCCGGGTCCGAATGACGAATCCGCCCCATGGCGTCGCGTGATCGCGTAAGGCTGACCGAGACCTACACCCAGGGAGAGGTACGCACCATGACGACCACCGTCGAATACATCCGCTACCGGATCGCATTGGACGACCAGGAGGCCTTCGAGGACGCGTACGCCCGGGCGGCCGAGTCCCTGGCCGCCTCGCCCGAGTGCATCGACTACGAACTCGCCCGGTGCGAGGAGGAGAAGGAGCGCTACATCCTCCGGATCCGCTGGACCTCGATCGAGGCGCACCTGGGCGGCTTCCGCAAGGGGGAGCACTTCCCGGCCTTCTTCAGCGCGATCCGCCCGTACGTGACGGCCATCGAGGAGATGCAGCACTACCTCGTGACGGGCGTCGTGGGCACGGGAAAGGGCGCCGGACAGCGATGAGCACCACACCCACCATCTACGAGTGGATGGGCGGGGCGGAGGCGATGAACCGCCTCACCGACGCCTTCTACGCCCACGCCCTCCAGGACGAGATCCTGGCCCCGGTCTTCGCGGGCATGGACTCGGAGCACCCCCAGCACGTCGCGGTCTGGCTGTCGGAGGTCTTCGGCGGCCCGGCGGACTACACCGCCCACCACGGCGGCCACCAGCACATGGCCACCAAGCACCTGGGCCGGGCGATCACCGAGAAGCAGCGCCGCCGCTGGGTGGACCTGCTGATGGACACGGCCGACGAGGTCGGCCTCCCGACGGACCCGGAGTTCCGCGGGGTGTTCGCCTACTACATCGAGTGGGGCACCCGCATGGCCCTGATCTACTCGGGTCCCAACCCGCCGCCGGTCGACGCGGCCAAGATCCCGGTCTGGTCCTGGGGCCAGACGCCACCCTGGATCCCGAAGACGGACTGAGAACCCGGAACCGGGTGGCTCCGGGCCACCCGGTTCCCTCCGCCCCGGCCCCGCTTCCTCACCCCCGCCGCACCCTTCAGCCCCGCCGGCGCCTGAGGCGCGGGGCCCGGGGCGGAACCCCGGCAGCGGGCCCGCGCCTGGGCTCGGGCTCCGGCTCCGCCAGCACCACGGTGAGCCCGGAATCCTGCTCCCGCCAGAAGTCCACGGCCTCCTCCAGGACCTCCACCAACGTCTCCCACTCCGCAGGCCGCGCCCCCGCGTACCCACGCCACGACGTGACGGCGACCAGCCGCCCCGCCGCCTCCGGGAACCAGGACAGGTCCTGCAGGACATCGGCCAGCGCGTCCCAGTTCCCGCCGAACCACTCCGGCAGCCGCATGGCCTCCCCGCACCGCCTCATCAGCTCGGCCTTGCCCCGTACGCCGTCCAGGTCCAGCCGTACGGTCGTCCAGCCCGCGGCCTCGGCGGCTGCGAGGGCCGGGGCGAGCGGCTGCGGATGCAGGGTCATCGGAGAACCGCCTTGAAGGTCTGGTAGTGGTCGTCCGTGTAGTAGAACTCCCCGCCCTCACCCGTCACGATCCGCCGGGCCCCGCGGTCCCGCTCCCCCGGCGTGCGCACCGTGAACTCGTGGTAGTAGCCGCGCTTGTGGCGCGGCAAGGCCTTCTCGAAGTTCCCGAAGACGGTGCCGTCCTGCCGGTACGGGTACGGGCCGCCCTTGTCGATGAGCGCGAGGACGTCCTGCGCCTGCCGCGGCAGCGCTTCGGCGCGCACGACGGCCATCCCCTGCGCCCAGCCCGGAACCGCGTCGGGTGCGGCGCTGGGAGCCGCACTGAGCTCGGCGCTGCCGCTGGCGACGGCGGGGCCGGGTCTCTGCGCACCACAGCCCGCCGTCGCGACGAGCGCGACACAGAGGAACACGGCCCCCAGTGAACACGACAACCATCGGGGCATGTTCCGGAAGATCATGCGCCGATGGTGCCAAATATCCGATTCGCCCGCGAATCGCTCGGTCGCGTCAGAGCGCGGCCATCTTGCTGTAGGGACTCAGGATGCGCTTCTGGACCGAACCGAAGTCGACGAGAACGGCGATCCCCTCCTCGATTCCGACGACACGGCCGAGGCCGTGCTCGTCGTGAGTGACCCGATCGCCGACGCTGAACTGCCGGATGGGCTGTTCCACGGGGGCTTTGAACGGGCTGGACGGCAAATGGCGGCGAGGAACTGCTGATTTTGTCATTGCATTCAGTATGCGCCCCGCGGGCCGCCGCGCGGCGGCCCTTCGGATCTCGATCCGGGCAACATCCGCATCAGCGGCACCCCGGAGCAGGTGTACGTCCGCGCCGAACCCGCTCCATCCCGCTCCGGTCCCCCTCCGCGGGCACCCAGGAACGACCCGACGCACCACGGGCCCGGCCGGGCCCGCGCTCCTCCGTACGCGGCGCAGCGGCCCCGCGCCGGGTCCTACAGGTCGTCGGGGTCGGCCCGGTCCAGCGCCGGCCGCAGCCCTGGAGCCGACTCGGTCAGCAGGTAGTCGGCGACCGCCGTGTCCGTGACCAGGCTGGTCACCAGCCCCGACCGCAGCACCGCGCCGATCGCCGAGGCCTTGCGCAGCCCGCCCGCGATCGCCACGACCTCGGGGATCCGCCGAAGCCGGTCCGCCTCGACGGTGATGCACCGCTCGCCGAGGTCCCGGCCGACGCGCCGGCCCTCGGCGTCGAAGAGGTGGGCGGACATCTCGGCCGCGACACCCAGCGAGGCGTAGTGCGCCCGCTCCTCGTCCGTCAGCATGTCGTGGACGGTCGAGATGCCCGGCTCCCACGAACCGATGGAGACGGCCGCGACCGTCACCTTGTCGAAGTAGTCGAAGGCGCGGGCGATCCCCGTCTGGCTGCGCAGCGCGGCTGCCGTCGCCGGGTCGGGGAGCAGCATGGGCGCGTAAATCGGGTGCGCGTCGCCGCCCGACACCTGTGCGGCCCTGCGTACGGCCTCGACCGAACCGCGCTCCGCCGTCCCCGCGTCGTACACGCCGGTCAGCTGGACCACGGTGCACTGCGGGAGGCGGTGCAGGGAGGCGGCCATGTGGATGGTCGACCGGCCCCACGCGAGACCCAGTACGTCTCCCTCGCTGACCAGTTCGCCCAGCAGGTCGGCGGCGACCGCGCCCAGGTTCTCCGGGTCCGGGGCGTCCTCGGTGGTGTCGGCGGGCGACTCCACCACGACGGCGTGCCGGAGCCCGTACCGGGCCCGGAGCGCGTCCGACCGCTCGGCGTCGAGCTCGGCCGGCACCCGGATCTCGATGCGCACGAGGTCGCGTTCGAGGGCGGTTTCCAGCACCCTGGCCACCTTGAAGCGGCTCACGCCGAACTCCTCGGCGATCTGGATCTTGGACTTGCCCTCCAGGTAGAAGCGGCGCGCCATGGCCGCCGCCTGCACCAGCTCCGCGGGTCCCATCCGCAGGGCTGACCGTCCCGCCGACATTGCAGACACCGCGTTCTCCTCACTGCTGTTCACACTCTCGTGTTCACACTCTCGACTCGTCGTTCATCCTGTCAGATCCGACGGCCGTTGATCAGCCTGGACAGCTCCCGTTCACCGAGCTGTTCATCAATGCTCGGCTCAGTGGTCACAAGCCCACGGCGCCGCCGCGATCGCCGCACCCGCCTGGTCACGCAGCGTGCGGACGGCGGCCGCCGGATCGACCGCCCCGTAGACCGCGCTGCCCGCCACGAAGACGTCCGCGCCGGCCTCGGCGCAGCGCTCGATGGTCGAGGCCGACACCCCGCCGTCGACCTGGAGCCACAGCTCCAGACCGTGCTTGGCGATCAGCTCCCGAGTGCGGCGGATCTTGGGGAGCATGATGTCGAGAAAGGGCTGGCCGCCGAAGCCCGGCTCGACCGTCATGATCAGCAGCATGTCGAGCTCGGGGAGGATGTCCTCGTACTGCTCGATCGGCGTGGCGGGCTTGAGCGCCATGGAGGCCCGCGCCCCCTTCGCCCGGATCTCCCGCGCGAGGCGCACGGGCGCCGCCGCGGCCTCGGCGTGGAAGGTGACCGAGCCCGCACCCGCCTCCACGTACTGCGGAGCCCAGCGGTCCGGGTTCTCGATCATCAGGTGCAGGTCCAGCGGGATGTCCGTGGCACGGCTCAAGGACTCCACGACCGGGATACCGAGGGTGAGGTTCGGGACGAAGTGGTTGTCCATGACGTCGACGTGCAGCCAGTCGGCCCCCTCGACGGCCTTCGCCTCCTCGGCGAGACGGGCGAAGTCGGCGGACAGGATGCTGGGATAAATCTGAGCGGCCATGCCCCAAGCCTGCCATGCCTGCAGCCGGTTCCGGCCACGACCCCGCAAGTCAGGATCCACTCAGCATCGCTAAACAGATCACGAGCAACCCTTAACCCACCCTTACAGATCCACTGCGCCCTTGCACCGGGGCAGGGCGAGCGGCGGCACGCCGGTGCGGGCCGGAAAGCACGGGCGGGTGCAGGGGCGGCGGTGGGTGGTGCGGTGGTAGGACGGCGGGGCGGTGGTGGGGCGGTGAGGCGGTGGTGGGGCGGTGAGGCGGTGGTCAGGCCAGGCGGTGGTCAGGCCAGGCGGTGGTCAGGCCAGGCGGTGGTCAGGCCAGGCGGTGGTCAGGC
>NZ_JOBX01000052.1:0-49798 GCF_000720645.1 Streptomyces sp. NRRL S-378 | reverse complement strand
TCACGTCGAGGAGCAGGACGTCCTTGACCTCACCCTTGAGGACACCGGCCTGGAGGGTGGCGCCGATGGCGACGACCTCGTCCGGGTTGACGCCCTTGTGCGGGTCCTTGCCGGTCAGCTCCCGCACCAGTTCCGTCACTGCGGGCATGCGGGTTGAGCCGCCGACCAGGATGACGTGGTCGATGTCCGAGACCTTGATCTTCGCGTCCTTGACGGCGTTGTGGAACGGCGCCTTGCAGCGTTCCAGGAGGTCGGCGGTCAGCTGCTCGAACTGCGAGCGTGTGAGCTTCTCGTCCAGGTGCAGCGGGCCCTCGGCGGATGCGGAGATGTAGGGCAGGTTGATGTTGGTCTCGGTGGCGGCGGACAGTTCGATCTTCGCCTTCTCCGCGGTCTCGCGCAGACGCTGGAGCGCCATTTTGTCCTTGGACAGGTCGATGCCGTAGGCGTTCTGGAACTGCTTGACCAGGTGGTCGACGATCTTCTGGTCCCAGTCGTCGCCGCCGAGGTGGGTGTCGCCGTTGGTGGATTTGACCTCCACCAGCCCCTCGCCGATCTCCAGGAGCGACACGTCGAAGGTGCCGCCGCCCAGGTCGAAGACGAGGATCGTCTGGTCGCTCTCCTTGTCCAGCCCGTACGCCAGCGCCGCGGACGTCGGCTCGTTGATGATCCGCAGCACCTTCAGTCCCGCGATCTCACCGGCCTCCTTCGTCGCGGTGCGCTGGGAGTCGTTGAAGTACGCCGGAACAGTGATCACGGCGTCCGTGACCTCCTCACCGAGATACGCCTCGGCATCGCGCTTCAGCTTCTGCAGGACGCGGGCGGAGATCTCCTGTGCCGTGTACCGCTTGCCGTCGATGTCGCCGGCATCCGGGAAACGCCAGTCCGCCTCGCCGATGTGGCGCTTGACGGACCGCGCGGTGCGGTCGACGTTCGTCACCGCCTGCCTCTTGGCGATCTCTCCGACCAGGACCTCTCCGCCCTTGCCGAAGGCCACCACGGACGGCGTGGTCCTGTTTCCTTCGGTGTTGGTGATGACCGTGGGCTCGCCGCCCTCCAGGACTGCGACGACGGAGTTGGTCGTGCCCAGGTCGATCCCGACTGCGCGTGTCATCATCCGCTCCTCTCAGATCCATGTTCGACTACCCGCTTCGCCGGGCGGCCCGAGCAGGGTCGCCGCTGTACCGGTCCGCCGCAGGAGGCGTCTTACCAGGGGTGAGGTGACGCTCACCAAGCGCAGGAGGGTGCCTTGTTCGGCTGCCCGGCGGCGGGCTTTCAGCAGGACGCCGAGTCCGTAGCAGTCGCAGAACTCGACTCCGCTGAAATCGACCTCCACCACACGCGCTCCGTCGGACAACGCCTCGTCCAAGGTGACTTGGAGCTGCGGCGCGCTCAGGATGTCGATCTCTCCCGAGACGGCGACCTTGAGGTGGCCGTCGGCGCGTCTGATCGCGGCCGCGAGAGGCGGTGCGCCGGGCATGACCGCAACCTCGCCTTCGTCCCGGCTGACTTCGAGACGGAGGATGGAGGGCGGCCGGGGGAAGGCCGGCCCGCCCTCCGTGTTCCTGCCGTGCGTCCGTCAGGCGTTGATCTCCTTGCGTGAGCCGGCGGCAGCCCTGATCTCGATCTTCCGAGGCTTCGCCTCCTCCGCGACCGGAATGCTCAGCCGCAGCACACCGGCCTCGTAGGAGGCCTCGATACGGTCGGTGTCCAGCGTCTCGCTGAGGAACAGCTGGCGGCTGAAGCTGCCGGAGGGGCGCTCCGCGATCAGCACGTTGCTGTCGTCTCCTCCGGAGGCGAGGGACCGTCGCTCCGCCCGGACGTTGAGGACGTTCTGTTCGACGTCCAGTTCGATGGACCCGGGGTCGACACCGGGCAGGTCCAGCTCGACGACGACGGCATCACCCTCGCGGAAGGCGTCCATGGGCATCGCCGCCGGCCGGGCCGTGGTTTCCAGGGCGCGCTGTGTCAGCCGGTCCACTTCACGAAAAGGATCGGTCCGCATGAGCATCATCGTTCACTCCTCTCCCTCTCGTCACAGATGCACATGGCGACACCACCTATATAGCGCGCAGCAATAAAGTTGACAAGATGCGACTCAAGGGTAGCGAGGTGGCCGCTACCAGCTCGGATGGCCACGGGTGACATCACGAGGCGGGCGGCAGGCGCACGGCCAGGACGGCTATGTCGTCACTGCTGTTCCGGGCGAGGCCCGCCAGGAGCTGTGCGAGGAAGGGGGGAATGTCCGCGCGGGCCAGGGCGGCGCCATGCTGGCGCAGCATTCAAGGCCCGTGTCGAGGTGCTCGCCGGGGCGCTCGATGAGCCAGTCGGTGTACAGCAGGATGGTGGAGCCCCCGGTGAGGGCCTGCTGGCCGCTGGGGCGCGCTGCGTGCGGGTCGACGCCCAGCAGGACGCTGTGGCCAGCGATCAGGTAGCGGGCGTCGCCGTCGGGGGTGATCAGCAAGGGCGGCGGGTGGCCGGCGTTGGCATAGTCGTGTGTGCGAACCTGGGCTGGCACAGCGGTCGAGACTTGGTGGCGTCTCGCCCCTTGCACCCGCACTCGGGTGAGGGCCCCCGCAGCCTACGTCGAGGCGCTCCTTTGGGGCCTGCGCTGGAGCAACGCGGCTGAAGACGGCGAACGTGGTTCGTCAGGTGATGGCGTTGCCGTGGTCGTCGATCAGGGGAACGAGCACGCGGACCCGTCCGTGAAGGTCTCCGGCTCCCGTAACCACCGGTGCGCCAGCCAGGACCCGGTCGAGACGGGCGAGGCGGGCGCGACGTCGAGCGCAGCCGGACAGCAGGGACACGGGCGAGGACATCCAGGCCGGCTGAGCGGCTGGCGCGCATGAATGAGGGTCTCGGTGGGGGAGTGGACAGGGAGGCAGAGACTGCCCAGCTGCTGCGCAGGCTGCTTCCTTGTACGGCGGTGGCCCGGTAGGGGGCGGGCCGAGGAGGGGCTCGTGGCGGCAGCCGGGCGGCAGGACAGGACGACCGGGCCAACCCGGTCCCATGCGAGGGGGTTCACGATGAGGCAGGTTCACCGGGCGGAGCATCTCTTGCCGGGCGACTACGTGCGGACCGGATACGCGCGATTCAGCGCCGACGGCCCACGGGCGGGCGAGTATTACGCACGCATCGAGCACGTCGAGCACATTGTTCGTCCCGGCTTCGTCATCTCTGGTGCCGGCTTCGGTCTGGACCCCACCGTGAAGCGCCTGGTGGGCCTTCGCATCCAGGGCATGCCCGGCCCGGTTCTCCTGCGTGCCGGAGACCACCATGCTGCCGACGCCATCGACGAGGAGCGGCAGCGGTGGGACAGGCTTCACCCGACATGGCCTGAGGCGTTCACCCCCATATTCGTCGGAGGCAAGCTGCCGGCGGTACCCCCGTCAGCTCGCGAAGGAACGGCAGGGCCGGAAGAGATCCGATCGAGCCCCGGCCGCGAGATTGAACGCAGGCCGATGTCCTTCGAGAAGCCCGCCAGTGCGCTGTGTGTGGGTGACTACCTGCAGACACAGGCCTGCAGGTTCCCCGCCGAGGACATGGGTTTCGATGAAGGCTTCTGGCGGGTGGAGTGGATCGCCCACCTCGAGGGGAAAGCACTGCAGGCCCTCCTCGCCGACCCCGCCTGGGCAGGTGGCAAGGTGACGCTGGCCCACGTCTACGGCATCTCGGGCGTACTGGTCATTCCGGAGACCACCGTAAGGGTGCTGGTTGTTCCGAACCCCGAACGGCTGCGCAACGATCTGGACGGGCCCTGGCACGAGAAGCCCTATTTCCACTTCGACGGAGCCACTGTTCCCGATGAGAATGATCAACGGCGTAGGGATGCCGTCCTGCGCCCGCCGGCGCCGGCAGATGAAGCTGACCTGTACCCCAGCAGCTTCTCCAGCCCCGACGACCGAACTCTCTTCTTGGAGGGTGTGACGGGGATCCGTCCCGTGCCGGTCTCGCGTCTGCCGTGGCCACACCGCCTGTCCAAGTGCCACCACTTCCGGCGCCTGGAAGCGATCGAGAAGACCTACCCGGAAGACTGGTACGCCGGACAAGTGGCACATGCCGAGCTCTTCGCCCGTCTGACGCCGGAGGACTTCGCCGCCTGCCCCTACCACCAAGGGGACTGGCCCGCGATCGCCGAGGCCGCGACCGAACTCGCGGCTGCCGAGCTGGACGACGACGATGAGCGGCAGCGAGCGGCGAACGCCATGGAGCACCTCGAGGAACGCGACCGCGAGTGGGCTCGTGCGTTGGTGCAGGATCCCATCTGCTGGGACGACAACCACGACAGCCTCACGAACGGACAACACCGAACCTGCGCCCTCCGAGCAGCCGGTGTTCCCTACCTGCCGGTGGAAGGGCGGTACCTGCCCGATTCGGATCCGCCCGACGCTGTGGACGCGCGTACGCACGCCCAGCAGACCGTTCAGGGGTTCTGGCACGACGTACTGACCGCTGTCCTCGGTCCCACGCACCCGCTGGTAAAGGCGGCGCCTCTGATGGTGCGCTTCCCTGCCCTGAGGCGGTTGCTCTTCCCGGCGCGGAGGCACCGCGAGTAGAAGCGGGGCCTTCGAGGCGATTGCCATCCACGGGGCTGGCGGTCTTGGGGTCTCTCAGGTGCTGGCGTTGCCGTGGTTGTCGAAGAAAGCGTCGACCCCGCACCCGTGGGGATGGTCCGGCCAACCTTCGGCTTCCGAAGAAATGCCGAGAAACACGGAACGGACCGGGTCGCCCCATACGTTGAGCAGGGCGGGGCCACACCGTGCGCACCTGACGAGCACCGAAGCGACGGGGGGGACGCGCGTGCCGCAACGGAGCCGCTCCGCGCGCCTGGCTGCGTCCGCGCTGACCGTCGTCGTCACCGTCCTCGCGCTGTTCGTTCCGGTGGCCGGGGCGCAGGGCATGCTCATGCCCGCCGACAGGCCGCTCGCCGACCACACGGTGGCGGGGCACGCCGGACAAGAGGCAGGACCGGACGACGACGTCCCGGCGCGGCATGTCGCGGTCACGCACCGACCTGACGCCCACATCCCGGGCCCGCAGCCTGCGGGCCCCGCGCGTACGGCCGTCGACACGGCCCCGCACCGCGCCCTGGGCGGGCCCGACACGGGCCCCGCCACCGCACTCGCACCGCCGCGCAGGCCGGCCGAGTCCGCCGCCCCGCGCGGCCCGCCCCACCGATGAGCACGCAGACCGTCATCGACGCCTGACCCTTCTGCCCCGGCGCACACGCGCGGGGCCGGTCACGCGTCCCTCCGTCCTGCCCTCATCGTGGAGTACGCATGTCTCGCGCACCCTTGTCCCGCGCACGCTTATGGAGGGCGATCATCGCGCTGGCAGCCGTCGCGTTGTCCGTCTACATCGCCCTCATCCAATCCGCCCGCCTCGGCCTCGATCTGCGCGGCGGCACCCAGATCGTCCTGGAGACCCGGGACTCACCTGCCATCAAGGCCGATGCGGCATCCACCGACCGAGCTCTGGAGGTCATCAGGCAGCGCGTCGACGTCCTCGGCGTCTCCGAACCCGGCATCGCCCGCTCCGGCGAGAAACGGATCATCGTCGAACTGCCCGGAGTGCAGGACCCACGCAAGGCCGCCGAGGTCATCGGCCGCACCGCGCAGCTCACGGTCCACCCGGTGACGGGGGCGACGGCCGACAAGGGCTCCGCGAAGCCCGAGGCCGACGGATCGCGCACCCTGCCCGACCCGGACCAGCCGGGCAACCACCTGAAGCTGGGCCCCACCGCCCTCACCGGTGAGGGGGTCAAGGACGCCGAGGCGGTCCTGGACCAGCAGTCGCTCAACGGCTGGATGGTCTCCCTCGACTTCCGCAAGGGCGCGAGCGACACCTGGGCGAAGATCACCTCGGACGCGGCCTGCGCGCCTCCGGGCGCTCCGGAACGCCGCGTCGTCATCACCCTCGACAACAAGATCATCTCGGCGCCCGGCGTCACCGCGGGCGTGGTGTGCGGGACCGGTATCACGGGCGGTTCCACGCAGATCAGCGGCGACTTCGGCCGGGCCGAGGCGCGCGAATTGGCGGCGCTCGTGAAGGGCGGCGCGCTGCCGGTGCCCCTCGACGTCGTGGAGCAGCGCACGGTCGGCCCGACGCTCGGCGCCGACGCAATCGAGGCGAGCACCAAGGCCGCGCTCATCGGCATCGCCCTGACCACACTGTTCATCACCGTCGTCTACCGGCTCCTTGGCGCGCTCGCCGCCTTGGCGCTCGCGCTGTACGGCCTCATCTCGTACGCCGCTCTGGTGGCGCTCGGCGCGACGCTCACGCTGCCGGGGCTCGCCGGGTTCGCCCTGGCGATCGGCATGGCGGTGGACGCCAACGTCCTGGTCTTCGAACGGGCCAGGGAGGAGTACCTGGGCGTCCGTTCCAAAGACTTGGCGAAGCCGGTGAAGACCGGCTTCGCGAAGGCGTGGAGTGCGGTGATCGACTCGAACGTGACGACGCTGCTCGCCGCGGGATTGCTGTTCTTCTTCGCCACGGGCCCGGTCAAGGGCTTCGGGGTCACCCTGTGCATCGGCGTCCTGGCATCGATGCTCACGGCGCTCGTGATCACCCGCGCGCTTGCGGACTTCGCCGTCGCCCGCAGCTTCGTACGCAAGCGCCCCGGTCTGACAGGCATCGCCTCGACGGGCCGGGTCCGCACATGGCTGTCCCGCCGCAACCCGAACCTGGTTCGCCACCGTCGCCGCTGGCTCGGCGCGAGCGCACTCCTGGTGGCGGTGGCCGTCGCAGGAATCTTCATCCGCGGCCTGGACTTCGGCGTGGAGTTCACCGGCGGCCGCCTCGTCGAGTACAGCACCAGCAGGTCCGTCGACGCGGACACGGCCCGGAACGCCGTGTCCGACGCGGGGTTCCCGCGCGCGGTGGTGCAGGAGTCCGGCGACGGCGGCATCACCGTACGCACGGAGAAGCTCACCGACGACGAACAGCAGCGCGTCAAGGCGGTCCTGGAGGAGCCCGGCGGAATCGTCATGGTGGAGCGTGACGAACAGATCGGCCCGAGCCTCGGCAGCGAACTGCGCCATCAGGCGCTCCTGGCCCTGGGCATCGCGGTGGCCGCCCAGCTGATCTACCTCAGCGTGCGGTTCCGCTGGACCCTGGCGGCAGCGGCAGTCTCTGCGATGGTCCACGACGTCCTCCTCGTGGTGGGCCTGTTCGCCTGGCTGGGCAGGCCGGTGGACAGCGTCTTCCTGGCGGCGCTGCTCACGGTGATCGGCTACTCCGTGAACGACACGGTGGTCGTCTTCGACCGCGTCCGTGAAGCGCGCCGCCGAGACCCGCGAGGCAACCTGGAGAAAACGGCCAACCACGCGGTGGTCCAGACACTCCCGCGCACGGTGAACACGGGCATGGGAGCCCTGTTCATCCTGACCGCACTGGCGGTACTGGGCGGCGACTCGCTGGCGGACTTCTCCGTGGCACTGATCGCGGGCGTCCTGGTCGGCATCGCCTCGACCATCTTCACCGCGGTCCCGATCGCGATCGCCCTGGAACACCGCCACCCGACACCCCCGCCGGCACGGGACCGCCGCGCCGCGAAGGAAGTCCCCGACGGGCACAGCCCGGTGGAGGCGCGGAGGAAGAAGGAGAGGGGGACTGGCGCGGTCGTCTGAGACCGCGAGGACGGCCCTGAGGTCGAGGGCAGCCTCCACCACACGCCGACCGGGCCTCCACGGAGCTCCGACAATCGCGGCCACATTCTGTGAAGGCCCGGTCGGCACGATGCACGGGGAAGGGGCATTCCGCGTCGGTGCCGGCGTCCTCGGCCACCAGGTCGTCCAGCGGGAGCGGGTCGCTGCCGACAGTTGGTCCGTGGTGGCCGTTACAGAACCGTTCCTCGAAGGTGTTGGCCGCCGACCCGAACAGCCGGGCGATGCGCCCCGGCGTCGGCGGCTCCGTCCGGTCGCCGCGGCGCGCAGGACCACGGCCTCCGCGAGCCGGTCCCGGTTCAGCTCCACCCCGCACAGCTCTGCCGCCAGCCACTCGGCGAGCTGGGCCTCGTCCTCCTCGGTGCACTCCCGGAACCCGAACGCGCCCCGATTCTCCACCCGGTGCCGCTTGATCGCCCGGCCGGCCAGTCGTACCCGGCCCACTCCTTGGCCAGCACCCTCACCTGCTGCGCCACGTCCAACACCGCAGGCGCCGGAATCTCCCCGCCAATCCTCCGGGAACCGGGCCTCCACCTCGAAGAACTACAGCAGCAAAGCCAACCCCAGCCGGTTCGCCCCCGACTTGTTGCGCAGCCGCTCCTGGTCCTCCTCCAGACCGCCCACATCACCCTCGCCGCCGAAAACGAACCACTTTCGCCGGATGCGCGGAATTTCCCCGGTCAGCGCCCCCGGTTCCCGACCTCCGGGACGGACCGGTGCACGGATCAGCCGAGTGATCGGCCGGACAGGTCCTCGTGTTTCTTGACGTCGATGTGGAGCAGCAGCAGGGAGCGCTCTCCACGGCCGACCTCATCGCCGTCGTACGGGACGGCCGAGTGGCCCACCGGAGGCCGGCAACGGGGCTGAGGCGACGAGGGAGGGGGTAGGGAGGTCCGCATGAACTGGCTGATCACCTTTGCGGGCGCGGCCCTGGTGCTGTTGGTCCTGCGGGACGTGTTCCACACTCTGTGGCACCCCACGCGGCATGGCGGTCTCAGCCGACTGGTCGTGACGGCCCTGTGGCGGCTGGCGGCCTCCCTGCCGCCGCGCCGCCGGGCCTCAGGGCTGGCGGGCCCCCTCGCCATGGTGATCGTGGTCGCGGCCTGGGCACTCACCGCGGTCCTGGGGTGGACCTTCATCTACTGGCCGCACATGCCGCAGGCGTTCACCTATGCAACCGGGCTGAAGCCCGCCGACCACGCGGGATTCGCGGACGCCCTGTACGTGTCCCTGGTCCACATCTCCACCCTCGGCCTCGGCGACATCGCACCCGCCGAGGGATGGCTCCGGATCCTCGCCCCCATGGAGGCCCTCGTCGGCTTCGTCCTGCTCAGCGCCACCGTGGCATGGACACTCGGCATCTACCCCGCGCTGGCCCGCCGCCGCTCCCTCGCCCTGCGCCTTTCCCACCTCGCCCGCACCCATCCCACGACGGAGCAGATCGACGCCGACGCGGGCGCGGCCATCCTCGACGGCCTGGCCGGGGCAGTGGCTGTGGTCTCCGTCGACTTCCAGCAGTACGCAGAGTCCTACTACTTCCACGACGGCGACGACCGGACCTCCCTCGCCCGCCAGATCGCCTGCGCCATGAACTTGGCGGACCAGGCCGCGGCGGCCCGTCACCCCGACGTCCGGCTGTCCGCCGCCGTGCTCCGGGCAGCTCTGGACGACCTGGCCGCCATCCTCGACGAACGCTTCCTGCACACCCGGGGATCAGCAAGGGAAGTCTTCGCAGCCTTCGCCCACGACCATGGCCGCCACACCCGTGGCGGAACCTGATCTGACCGTCCCGCCTTCACCCCCGTGGGCCGTGCTCGCCCGCCCGGGCAGCGTGCCGGCCGCCCGGGAGGGCGAGCAGGTGGCGCGGGTCCGTCGCCCGGGTGATGCCGCCCTCCACGGCGGCGACCCGGTCGGCGAGCAGGCCGAGTGCTGCGACCGCCCGGGTCAGCGGCTCGTCGTCCAGGCCTCCCAGAGCCTGGCTCCGGACGTGCCGGCTGCGCCCGGGACGCAGGACGCGCCCGGCCTCACAGAGGCCACTGCATCCCGAATCGCCGGCCGGCAGCGCTTGGTCACTGCCGGCAGACGATGCGCCCGGCTCTCCCTCTCCCGGACCGGCTCCGCGGTTGGTGACCGGAGTCCTGACTCATTCCTTGTGCGGCCTGTGCCTCGTACACGCCTTCACCGCAACACGGATACCGCACCGCCAGATGTGCCTGGCGGACCTCGGCCGACCGGGGGTGTGGGCCATGACCTTCAGCGCGATCGACGGCTCGACTGGCACGAGCGCATCGTCAGTCTGCTCCGCATGACCGATACCCAGCTGAAACGCAACTGCGGGGCCCTGGAAAGGCTCTCCTGACGCCCTGGAAGCGCGCCTCTCCCAGGCTGTGCCGGTACCGGATCACCGGCTTACGAGATATCGGAAGGCAAATGCCGTGCTGAGCACTCCGTACCGTTCTGAGGCCACCGGGGAAGCGGAGCCGCCCGTCCCGCCTCCGCCTCTGTCCGCCAACCGCTGCCGCGTACTCGTGCCTACCGGCCGTGGCCGCGGCTTGCTGATCGCCGCGGGCGCACTGTGTGCGGCCCTGATGATGGCCCTGCACACCAGAATCCCGAACGGGGCCGTCAACCTCGGCAGCCTGTTCCAGACCTTCCTGCCCTGGGCCGGGCTGAGCGTCCCCGTCCTCCTCGTGGCGGCGGCGGTACGCCGCTCCCGGCTCGCGGCCGTCGCCGTTTTGGCCCCCCTGGCCGTCTGGGGCTGCCTTTTCGGCGGGACCCTCGCCGACAAGCGATCCGGCAGCGGGAACTTCACCGTGGTAAGTCACAACGTGGACGAGGACAATCCCGATCCGGCGCGGACCGCGCGAGCGCTCGCCGCATCGGGCGCGGACGTGCTGGCCCTGAAGGAGATGTCCTCGAAGGCCACGCCCTTCTACGAGCGCGAGCTCGCCGTCGGATACCCGTACCGCTCCGACACTCTCGGCGTCAGACTGTGGAGCAAGCACCCCCTGAACGGCGTGGAAACGGTGCCGATCATGCCGTGGACGCGTGCCGTACGGGCCACCGTCGAGACCCCGCACGGCCCCGTCGCGGTCTACGCCGCCCACCTCGCTTCGGTACGCCTGACCCCGGACGCCGGGTTCACCACCGACCGCCGCAATGATGCGGCCCGGAAGCTGGCCGCGGCCGTGCGGGCGGAGCCGCTGGCCCGGGTCGTCGTGATGGGTGACTTCAACGGGACGGCGGACGACTCGGCTCTGCGACCGGTGACCTCCCAGCTGACCAACGCGCAGCGCGAGGCGGGCGCCGGCTTCGGCTTCACCTGGCCCGCTCCGTTCCCCATGGTCCGCATCGACCAGATCCTGGTGAAGGGGATGAGCGCGACCTCCTCGTGGACCCTTCCCGCTACCGGCAGCGACCACCTCCCCGTCGCGGCCTCCCTCCACCTGTGACCGCACCGCAGGCCCCACTGACTAGGATGGACTCCACAAATGTCCGCGTCTGAGCAGGTAGGTGGCGTGTCGGCACCCCGGGTCCCAGACCCCGTCAGCGTCCTCGTCGTCGAGGACGACGCCACCATCCGCCGCGCCGTACAGCTGTCCCTGGAGCGGTACGGCTATCAGGTCGCGGTGGCCGTGAACGGACTCGACGGCCTGGAGGCGTTCCGGGCCGGCAGGCACGACCTGCTGATCCTGGACGTGATGCTGCCCGAACTCGACGGCATCGGTCTGTGCCGCCGGATCCGCGAGCAAAGCCTGGTCCCGGTCCTGATGATGTCCGCGCGCGGAGACGCCCTCGACGTGGTCTCCGGACTGGAGGCGGGCGCCGACGACTATGTCGTCAAACCCGTCGACACCCCAGTCCTCGTCGCCCGCATCCGGACGCTGCTGCGCCGTGCCACCTTCCGGCCCGCCGAACCGGAGACGACTCCGGCGCCCGGCCCCGGACCGGCGAACCCCGCAGTCGTCTCAGCGGATACCAGGACGACCCCCGCGGAGCTGGTCTTCGGGGACCTGTCCGTGAACACCCTCGGCCTGGAGGTACACCGGGGCGGACGGCCCGTTCCGCTGACCCCCACCGAGCTGCGACTGCTACTGGAGTTCGCGGCGGCACCTGGCGCCGTGCTCGACCGCCGCCGTCTCCTGCGGGACGTGTGGGACTACGGCTGGGAGGGCGACACCCGCGTCGTGGACCTGTGCGTGCTGCGGCTGCGCAAGAAGATCGGAGCCGAGCGGATCGAGACCGTCCGGGGCTTCGGCTACAAACTCGTCCGCGGCTGAGGGGCCGACCCCACCCATGGCACTCCTCAACCCGCGCGCCCTGCGCTGGAAGATCGCCGCCCTGACCGCGGCCGCCTGCTGCGCGGTGGCCGCCGTGATCGGTGTCCTCGTCCACCAGGCGATGGCCGAACGAAGTGACCACATCGGGAACGAACGCCTCTCCGCGCGCCTGGCAGCCGCAGAGCGCGAGTACACCCGCACGGGCAGCGCGCCACTCGAAGTCGAAGTCCTCACTCCCGAGCGGCTCGACCCACCGCTCGCCCGGGCGCTGGCCGCGAAGGACCCGGCCGCCCTCTACGCGACCTGGAACGACCGCAAACCCCCCAACTGGTACTGGATGTGGGCGGCCATGCCCGTCGAGGGCGGCCGGGTACTCGTCGCCCGGACGGACATGAGCTCCGAGGTACGCGGCCTCCAGCTCCTGGACCGCAGCATCGTCAAAGCCGTGCTCGCCGCCCTCCTGGTCGTCGTACCGCTCGCCGCCCTGGCCACCGAACCGATGAACCGCAGACTGCGCCGGGGATCCCGCACGGCCCGGGCCATCGCCGACGGCGACCTCGACGCCCGGATCGGAGCGGGCGGCCGGGCCCGTGACGAGATCACCGAAATGTCGGCGGCCGTGGACGAGATGGCTGCGGCCCTGCAGCACAAGCTGGAGGGCGAGCGCCGCTTCACCGCGGACGTCGCGCACGAGCTGCGCACCCCGCTGATGGGGTTGTCCACCGCAGCCGGGCTCCTCCCGGAGGGCGACGAGGTGGCCGAGCTCGTCCGGGACCGTGCCCGGGCCCTGAACGGGCTGGTCGAGGACCTCCTGGAGATCTCCCGGCTCGACGCCGGAGCCGAACAAGCCCGGACCGACGCGGTGCCGCTGGGCGAACTGGTCACCGACATCGTCCGCCGCACGGGGACGCCGACCGCCGTGGCGGTCCGTGCCACCCCGATCCTGGAGACCGACCCGCGCCGGGTGGAACGGATCGTGGTCAACCTCGTCACCAACGCACACCGGCACGGAGCCGACCCCGTCCAAGTCGCAGTGGAGGCCACCGCCACGGGCGGGCGGATCCTCGTACGGGACCACGGACTCGGCTATCCCGCTGCACTGCTCACGGAAGGCCCGCAACGCTTTCGGACGGGAACCCCCGAGCGAGGGCGGGGGCACGGACTCGGGCTGACCATCGCGCTTGGGCAGGCGAAGGTCCTCGGCGCCAGGCTGGCCTTCGCGAACGCTCCGGAGGGGGGCGCGATCGCCACTCTCGACCTGGACGGCGGACGCCCGTCCGTTGGTTGAACGGAACCGCAACACGCCTTCCCTGGCGGAAACAGGCTCGCGCAGGTACGAAGGTACGGCTCTCGAAGGTGATCCCGGGGCGGGTTCCGCACCCGACTTCCGAGGTTCCCGACGTTCGCCGACCAGGGGGAGGGCTGTTGTGGGAGGCCACCTGGAGCAAGCACCGGTCGCCGGCCGGTGATGACGGGCATCAGCCAACCGGCCCGGTCCCCGTCGCCGTCGGCTACCCCCCGGTTCGAAGAGGTAGCCGTGCCCACCATCCGGACGCCCCGCCGGCAGCACGCTGGTTGACGGTGTGCTCGCGGCGCTCGCCGAGCAGCTCGGCTGGCCGCTGCCCACGCGTCGGCTCAGGGCGGGCAGGATGTGTTCTCCGTACGCGGTGAGAAGCGCAGCGGGGGCGCTGCCCTGCCGTGCAAGAGGGTGCACTCCTTCCGGTACCTGGCCGCGGGGGACTACTGGTTCGACGAGGACCAGGCCGACGGACACGACGGCACCAACAGCCGCCTGCACACCTGATTGCGGGCCGGCACCGCGCACCCCGCGCAGCCTGGGCATCCGGGTACAGGGGGAGAGGGATGAATCAACACGGTGAGGGACGAAAGGGTCCGGTACGTCGAGCCCGCCGCACACAGCGGGATCGGACTGCCTGAGCGGGCCCTCACGCGGCCCGCTCCCCTACGGCGGACGCCGACCGCGGCACCAGGCGCCGCCGCGGTAGCCCGAACCTGCCCCGGCCCGCGTACGACGGAGACCGGGCGGTTTCCGGACGGCAGGGGAGAGGCCGTTTCTGGGACAACCCCTCCGACAGCGCCACCCTGCGCGACGACCGCGGCCGCACCGTCGACACCGAAGCCCGGGGCCGCTTTCGCGTCACCCCCGCCCCGTAGGACGCCCCCGCCGACCCGGCACCGGCGAAGAGCCGCTGGGTGCTCGGTGGTGACCGACACGGCTGGTTTCTCCCCAAGCTCAGGGTCGGTGGTGCTGGTCCCCTAGGGGTGCGGGGCGGCCGCCGGTACTCGAGTGGGAGCACGAAGCCATCCCGCAGCAGGACCGTGCGCGGTCTTTCCGGATCGGAGACTTGAGGCGATCCGTGAGAGCGGCTTTCGTAGACGAAAAGGGGGCGGCACGGTGCTGCGAGCTGGACGAACGACCTCGATCCTGACGGCCGGAGCGGCGACGGCCGTGTTGGTGGCGTTCACGCCGGCGGCCGCGTTCGCGGTCCAGGAGCCGCTCGAGGAGTTCGGGCGGCAGCACCTGCGGTGGGAGCGCTGCGCGCCGGACCAGCCGACGTCGTTGGAGTGCACGACGGTGCAGGTGCCGCTGGACTACGCCGATCCGCACGGGCGGAGCATCCAGATAGCGGTGTCGCGGGTGAAGGCGGCCAGTGCGGCGAAGCGGCGCGGTGTGCTGCTGATGAACCCCGGCGGTCCGGGCGGCCCGGGGCTGACGACGCCGGCCGGGATGGCGCCGCTGCTGGCGCCCGAGGTGCGTGAGCGCTACGACCTGATCGGCTTCGACCCGCGCGGCGTCGGACGCAGCACACCGGTCCGCTGCGGTCTGGCGGCGGACGAGCAGGTCCTCAACCACCCTTACTCCGCCGATACGTTCGGGCGGGACATGGCGCGGGCCAGGAGCGTGGCGGACAAGTGCCGGGCGAAATCCGGCGACCTGCTGCCGCACATCACGACCCGGAACACCGCACGGGACATGGACGTGATCCGTGCCGCTCTGGGAGAGCGGAAGATCTCCTACCTGGGACACTCGTACGGCACGTACCTGGGCGCGGTGTACACCCAGATGTTTCCCCGACGGGCGGACCGGTTCGTGCTCGACAGCGCGCTCGACCCGGCACTGGTCTGGCGGGGAGTGCTGCGGGGCGCGACGGAGGCGGCCGAACTCGCCTTCACCCGGTGGACGGAGTGGGCCGCGGCCCGCGATGCGACCTACGGGCTGGGTGCGACCCCGCAGGCAGTGCGCGCGGCGTTCTGGGATCTGGTCGCGCGTGCTGACCGCACGCCGATCGTGCTGGAAGGGCAGCCGTTCGACGGTGACGCGATCCGGGCGCAGTACCGCGCCTTCGTCCAGGTCGAGGCGGTCACACCGTTCATCGTCGCGCTCAGGGCCGCGGAGGCGGGCGCCGCGGCCCCGGCCGGGCCGAGTACGGCCGTGCCGACGGCGGCCGAGGCGGCCGGCGAAGCGCCGGACGTGGACAACGTGGTCTCCGTCGCCTGGGCCGTTCTGTGCGGTGAGGGCCGGAGCTGGCCGCGCGATCCCGAGCAGTACCGGCGCGACGCCCTCCGGGACCGCGCCGCCCGCCCCCTGGCAGGCGACTTCGGCGCCAACATCCAGCCCTGCGCGTACTGGAAGTCCGCTCCGCGAGAGGCGGCGACGGTGGTGGACAACGACGCCGACGCGCTGATCGTGCAGAACGAATGGGACCCGCAGACGCCCCTGGCGATGGCCAAAGGCATGCGGCGCGCCCTGCACGGCGCCCGCATGGTCACGGTCGCGGGCGGTGAGGGCCACGGAGTGCTGGGAACAGGCCGCCCCTCCTGCGCCGAGACCGACGTCACCCGTTACCTGACGACGGGCAGACTGCCCGAGAAGGACCGCACCTGCACCTGATCCGCGAGCTGGAACGAGGCCCGGGGCGACGACGTCGCCCCGGCCGGGCGCTTCGATCGACGAGTGGTCGCGAGGACGATCCGACCCGCTCCGACCGCACCGGAAGGCCGGACCGTCCGGAAGGCGGTCCGGATTGCGGCGGCTGCCCTGGCCGGCGACGCGGCCGATGAGGACCGTCCACCCCGCCCCGGCCGCCGAGATCAGCGCCGACCGCGCCATCGACCACGACGGCATCTACCGTCAACCGCTCCGCTTCCAGCGGCCGCGCCTGGACGCGGGCCCTGAAGGCGAAGGCGCAGGCGTGCCCGGGTTCGGCCGGAAGCCGAGCGGGGCCGCGGGCTGACGAGGAGGCGGCGGAGCAGTCACAGGCCCGATGCGACGCAGATGAGGGAGAGGCGAGGGTGAGGCAGGGGCGGGACGAACACGGACCGGGGAGTTCGGACCACGGGCTGTCGTACGAGCCTGATCCACGGGCGGATCCGGTCCCGGACCAGGACAGGGACCCCCAGCGGCCCGATCTCCGGCTGGAGGAACGGCTTTGGTCGCACACCCTTGCGGACGTTAGGGTCTGACGCCGTACGAGGAGGGTGGGAATGGGGCTCATGGACGCCGACCACGCGGCGCTGGTCGTCGCGGCACAGGCCGGGGACGACCGGGCACGCGAAGAGCTGCTCGCCGCCTACCTGCCGCTGGTCTACAACATCGTCCGACGAGCGGTGAGCGGACATGCCGACGCCGACGACGTCGTCCAGGAGACGCTCTTGCGCGTCGTCCGCGATCTGCCTGCCTTGCGCGCTGCCGACAGCTTCCGCTCCTGGCTGGTGTCGATCACTCTCCGCCAGATACAGACCCACTGGCAGCGGCAGCGCGTCCTCGCCGGCCGGACCGCGGTCATCGACGAGGCACTCCATCTACCGGACGCCGGGCCCGAACCCGAGGACGCGACGATCCTGCGTGTGCGGGTGTCGGATGAGCGCCGTCAGATCGCCGAAGCCGGCCGGTGGCTCGACCCCGACCACCGGGTGCTTCTCTCACTGTGGTGGCAGGAGCACGCCGGACTGCTGAGCCGTGAGGACATCGCCGCCGCGACGGGCCTCACGGTCGCCCACGCTGGGGTGCGCCTGCAACGCATGCGCGAGCAGCTGGAACTGAGCCGGACGATCGTCGCCGCGCTGGCGGCCCACCCGCGATGCCCGCAGCTGGGGGAGACCCTCGCCGGATGGGACGGTCTGCGTGCATCGGTGTGGCGGAAACGGATCGCGCGGCACACCCGCGACTGCACGGTCTGCACGGCGACGACGACGAACCGGGTACCTGTTGAGCTGCTGCTCCTCAGCCTCGCGCCCCTGGCCGTCCCTGCCGGACTCATCGCCACTCTGACCGCCAAGGGCCTGCTGTCGGGTGCGGCCGCCGCGAGCGCCGCCGGGCCGGCCCTTGTTGCCGCCGGCACCGCGACGAAGGGAGGCAGTCTGCACGGTGCGATGACCGGCAAACTCCATGCGGTGACCGCTCATCCGCTGGCGAGCCTCGCCGCCGGCGCGGTGCTCGTCACGGGGGCCGCCACCTACGCGACGTGGCCGGAACCGCCGCCCCGGGTGCCCGAGGTCACCGCCGCCCCCGCGGTCGGTCCCACGGGCGGTGAACCCACGCAGATCCCGTCGGCCACGCCCACGTCAGCCGGACCGCCGTCGGCGAGTCCGTCCGCCGTCGCAGGAGGCACCGTTCCGCTGGGCCCACAATCACTGGAGTCCGTGGACCAGCCCGACCTCTATCTGACGTATTCCGGTGACTTCGCGACGCTGGGCCGGGTCTCCGCGTCCAGCAGCACGCAGGTACGGCAGCGGGTCACGTTCACGGTGGTCCGGGGGCTGGCCGACACACGGTGCGTCACCTTCCGTGCGGCCGACGGCCGTTACCTGCGCCACCACTACCTGCGGCTGCGGTTGAGCACCGACGACGGCAGCGAACTGTTCCGGAAGGACGCCACCTTCTGTCCGCGTCCCGGGGCGGTCCCAGGGGCGGTGACCCTGCACTCCCACAACTACCCCGGATCGGTCATCCGCCCTCGCGACGGCGGCATATGGCTCGACGGCTCCGACGGTACCCAGGCCTTCACCGGCCAGGCCTCCTTCGTCGTCCGCAAGGCCCGGTCCTGACAACCGCTCGTTGAGCATCGCGGACCGAGCCCCGGACAGCCGCCGAGCCCGCGGCCCGCTCCGGCACCGCGCGGTTCACATCCCGGCAGTGGCCGCCCGTATCCCGCACCGGTCCGGGGCCTACCGGCCTGCGGCGACGGACGCCTCGCCGTACAGGTCACCCTGAAGTCCGAGCACGGCGACCGCCGGCCGGTGGCCTTCTGAGCACAGCACCGTGGAGCGGTACGGCCTCCCTTCCCCCTCGGCGGCCGGACCGACGGGCCGGGCGTAACACTTTTCGCCTGCGAGATGCATCACGGGGTGATCGTCGGGGTGGCGCGACTTTTCTGTTACGCGGCCTCGCGTGCCGAAGCCTCCACTTCGTGGGGTTCTTCCCGCCACTCACCATGCAAGCCGGCACGGGAGGCCCCCACCCATCGGCACATCCCCGGAAGAAAGCGCACCATGACGCGAGACACCCGTGAACGCCGCACGCCCCGTACGCAGGAGCGGCGCCTCGTCCTGCACCGGACCCACCCCGCGGCGGAGCAGGCGGCACCGGCCGGTGCACCCGCCATCACGCACCCCCAGGCGACCCGAGACCAGCGAGGAGCGGCATGAAGGGCCTGCACCGGCGCGGCCGGCGCCGCCGGACACTGGCGATCGGACTGGCGGCCGCGGCGCTGGTGGGGGGTGTCGTGACGCTCCTGCCCAGTTCCGCCGGAGCCGTGACACCCCTCGGCACGCAGGCGGCCCCCTCGGGCAGGTACTTCGGTACCGCGGTGGCCGCCGGCAGGCTCGGCGACGCGAAGTACACCGCCATCCTCGACCGGGAGTTCAACATGATCACCCCGGAGAACGAGATGAAGTGGGACGCCGTCGAACCGGCCCGCGGCACCTTCACCTTCGGCCCGGCCGACCAGATCGTCAACCGCGCGGCGGCGCACGGCCAGCGCCTGCGCGGCCACACCGCGGTCTGGCACTCGCAGCTCCCGCCCTGGGTCGGCTCCATCCGCGACGCGAACACCCTGCGCGGCGTGATGGACAACCACATCACCACCCTGATGACCCGCTACAAGGGCAGGATCCACTCCTGGGACGTGGTCAACGAGGCGTTCGCCGACGGCTCCACCCAGCACCGCAGCTCGGTCTTCCAGGACGTGCTGGGCAACGGCTTCATCGAGGAGGCGTTCCGCATCGCCCGGGCGGCCGACCCCTCCGCGAAGCTCTGCTACAACGACTACAACATCGAGAACTGGTCGGACGCCAAGACCCAGGGCGTCCACAGCATGGTCAAGGACTTCAGGGCCCGCGGCGTGCCGATCGACTGCGTCGGGTTCCAGAGCCACTTCGGCACCGGAGGCCCCCCGGCGAGCTTCCGGACCACCCTGGCCAATTTCGCTGCTCTGGGCGTGGACGTCCAGATCACCGAGCTGGACATCGCCCAGGCGTCGCCGACCCACTACGCCGACACGGTGAAGGCCTGCCTGGCCGTGGCCCGGTGCACCGGCATCACGGTCTGGGGGATCCGCGACAGCGACTCCTGGCGCAAGGGCGAGAACGCCCTGCTGTTCGACGGAAACGGCAACCCCAAGGCCGCCCACACCGCCGTCGTGAACGCCTTCAAGGCAGCCACCGGTACCACCCCAGGAACCGGCACCGGCACGATCAAGGGCGTCGCCTCCGGCCGCTGCATCGACATCAAGGGCTCCACCAGGGCCAACGGAACCCAGGCGCAGCTGTGGGACTGCCACGGACGGCCCAACCAGCGCTGGACCCACACCTCCGGCAAGCAGCTGACGGTCTACGGCGACAAGTGCCTGGCCGCCAAGGGCAACGGCACGGCCAACGGCACCGCGGTGGTCATCGAGGACTGCAACGGCGGCGCCGGCCAGCAGTGGAACGCCAACGCCGACGGCACGATCTCGGGGGTCCACTCCGGGCTGTGCCTCGACGCCATCGGCGCGGCCAGCGCCAACCGCACCGGGATCCAGCTGCACTCCTGCTGGTCCGGCGGCAACCAGAAGTGGACCGGCCCGTCCGGGACGCCGGCCACGGCAATGCCCGCCCCGACGGGCACCTGTGCCCTCCCGTCGACGTACCGGTGGACCTCCACGGGTGCGCTGGCACAGCCGGCGAACGGGTGGGCCTCGCTGAAGGACTTCACCCACGTGACGTACAACGGCAAGCACCTGGTCTACGGGTCGAACTTCTCGGGATCCTCCTACGGCTCCATGATGTCCGGGCCCTTCACGAACTGGCCGGACATGGCCTCGGCCCGCCAGACCGGCATGAGCCAGGCCGCGGTGGCCCCTACGCTGTTCTACTTCGCGCCCAAGAAGATCTGGGTGCTGGCGTACCAGTGGGGCCCGTGGCCCTTCATCTACCGCACGTCGAGCGACCCGGCCAACCCCGACGGCTGGTCCGCGCCGCAGCCGCTGTTCACCGGCAGCATCCCCCGCAGCGAATCCCCCACCGGCCCGATCGACCAGACCCTGATCGCCGACGACCGGAACATGTACCTCTTCTTCGCCGGTGACAACGGCAAGATCTACCGGGCGAGCATGCCGATCGGGAACTTCCCCGGCAACTTCGGCTCCTCGTACACGACCGTCATGAGCGACACGGCCGAGAACCTCTTCGAGGCGCCGCAGGTCTACAAGGTCCAGGGCCAGAACCAGTACCTCATGATCGTCGAGGCGAGGGGCGCGCACCAGGCCCGCTACTTCCGCTCGTTCACGGCGCCCGGCCTGAACGGCCCGTGGACCCCCCAGGCCGCCGACGAGAAGAACCCCTTCGCCGGCAAGGCGAACAGCGGTGCCACCTGGACCAACGACATCAGCCACGGCGACCTGGTCCGCGACAACCCGGACCAGACCATGACCGTCGACCCCTGCAACCTGCGGTTCCTCTACCAGGGCAAGGCGCCCGCAGCCGGCGGCCCCTACGATCGGCTGCCCTACCGGCCCGGTCTCCTCACCCTGCAGCGCTGACCCGCCCCGACCCACGGCACAACACAAGGAGAACAACCCCCATGAAGAACCCTCCGCACGGCGGGCGCCGCGGACGCCACCGCCGCCGCTGGACCGGGACCGGACTGCTGCTCGGCGTGCCCGCCGTCCTCGTGCCGTACCTCCTCTACGTGCAGGACGACTCGCAGGCCGCGACGGTCGACGGCAACGCCTACTACCGGCTGGTCTCCGTACGCAGCGGCAAGGCACTGGACGTCAACGCCTTCTCCACCGCCGACGGAACCCGCATCCAGCAGTGGACCGACCAGAACACCGCCAACCAGCAGTGGAATCTACGCCCCACCGGGGACGGCCACTACGAGCTGGTGAACCGCAACAGCGGCAAAGTACTGGGCATAGCCGGCGACTCGACCGCCCAGGCCGTCCCCGCCGAACAGCAGACCGACAGCACCTCCACCTCCCAGCAATGGCGGATCGACGACGTGAGCGGTTCCGACGCCGTCGTCCTCACCTCCCGCAGGAGCGGCCAGGTCCTGGACGTCTCCGGAGGCTCCACGGCCGACGGCGCGGCAGTCATCCAGTACCGCGGCCACGGAGGCACCAACCAGCAGTGGAGGCTGGTGAAGACGACCAAGAGCCAGGCGCCCGGATCCGGACCGTACACCTGGCGAAACACCCAGGTGGTGGGCGGCGGCTACGTCACCGGGCTCGTCTTCAACCCGCGTGAGAAGGGTCTGTTGTACGCGCGCACCGACATGGGCGGCGCCTACCGCTGGGACGCCGGAGCCGAACAGTGGATCCCGCTGACCGACTGGATCGGCGAGAAGGACTGGAACCTGCTGGGCATCGACGCGCTCGCGACCGACCCCGTCGACCCCGACCGGCTCTACCTCGCCACCGGCACCTACACCAACGACTGGGCGGGCAACGGCGCGATCCTGCGCTCAAAGGACCGCGGCCGCACCTTCCAGCGCACCGACCTGCCCTTCAAGCTGGGCGGCAACGAGGACGGCCGCGGGGCGGGCGAACGGCTGGCGGTCGACCCCGCGGCCAACGGCACCCTCCTGCTGGGCACGCGCAAGAACGGCCTGTGGCGCAGCACCGACCACGGCGCGACCTGGAGCCAGGTCCCCTCGTTCCCCGTCAAGGACGGGGCGGGCAGTGGTGCGGGCATCTCCTTCGTGACGTACGGCCCGGCCGGCAGCAAGACGGTGTACGTCGGTGTCGCCGACAGGACCACCTCCCTCTACCGCTCCACCGACGGCGGCAGCACCTGGCAGGCCGTCCCCGGGCAGCCCACCGGCCAGATGCCGCAGCACGGCGTGCTCTCCGGCGACGGCTCGCTGTACCTGACCTACACCAACGCCCTCGGCCCCAACGGCGTGACGGGCGGCTCGGTGTGGAAGCACACCCCGGCCGGCGGCACGTGGCGGAACGTTTCCCCGTCCCAGGGCAACTACGGGTTCTCCGGTCTGGCCGTCGACCCGCGCAAGCCCTCCACGGTCATGGTCACCACCCTCGGCCGCTGGTGGCCGGAGGACGAGGTCTACCGGACCACGGACGGCGCCGCGACCTGGAAGGCACTGGCCGGCAAGTCGGTACGTGACGCCTCCGCCGCCCCGTACGTGGGCACCGGCACCGGGCACTGGATGACCGCTCTGGCCATCGATCCCTTCGACTCCGGGCACGTGCTGTACGGCACCGGCAGCGGCATCCTGCGCAGCAAGGACGCCCACGCCTCCGACAACGGCGGCACCAGCCACTGGATCGTGGGCGCCCGCGGGCTGGAGGAGACCGCCCTGCTGGACGCGATCGCCCCGCCCGGCGGCGCCCACGTCATCACCGCCATGGGAGACCTGGGCGGATTCCGCCACGACTCCCTGACCGAGGTGCCCACCGGACGGCTGAACAACCCCACGATGGCCAACAGCACATCCATCGACTTCGCCCAGTCCCACCCCTCGATGATGGTGCGCGTCGGCCGGGGCGGCGCGCAGGACGGCGCCTACTCCACCGACGGCGGCATCAGCTGGAACGGCTTCGCCTCCGAACCGGCGGCCGGCTCCGACAGCGGCCGGGTGGCGCTCTCCGCCGACGGCTCGGCCATCGTCTGGACACAGGCCGGCCAGGCCCCGTACCGCTCGACCGACCGGGGAGCGAGCTGGTCGAAGGTGGGCGGCCTGGGCACCGATGCCGTCGTCGTCGCCGACCGCTCCTCGGCCGGGACGTTCTACTCCCTGGCCGGCGGCACGCTGTACGCCAGCACCGACGGCGGCGCGACCTTCACCGCCCGCGCCGCCGACCTGCCGGCCGGCGGCCGGCTCAAGGCCGTCCCCGGAGCCGCAGGCCACCTGTGGATCGCCGGCGGCTCCCAGGGCCTGCTCCACTCCACCGACGGCGGCCGCACCTTCACCCGGCTCGCCCCGGTGAAGGCGGCCTCCGCCATCGGCTTCGGCAAGGCCGCACCCGGCGGCTCCTACCAGGCCCTGTACCTGATCGGCACCGTCAAGGACACCACCGGAGTCTTCCGCTCCACCGACAAGGGCGCCACCTGGCTCCGCGTCAACGACGACGCCCACCAGTGGGGCGGCATCGGCGGCACCGGCGTCATCACCGGTGACCCCGACGTCTTCGGCCGCGTGTACGTCGGCACCAACGGCCGCGGCCTCCAGTACGGCGACCCGTCCTGACCCATGCGCTCCGGCGGGGCCGCAGGCCCGACGACCTGCGGCCCCGCCACGGCCGAGCGACCCGGGGAGGCGTCCCTGCCGTTCCCCCGCGACGAGACCGTGTCCGGCGACGGCGACCACCGGCCCACCTGAGCCCTGGCACCGTCGAGGACCACCTCAGCTCCATCCTGACCAAGCCGCAGGACACCAGCCGCGTCCAGGCCGCACTCCTCGCCGGCCGAGCCGGACTGCTCACCCACAACGACGGCACGGCCCGGGACGGAGGCCGATGCGGACCCCGGTGGACACCGCAGGCCGACGACGCGAGAGAGAACTGGGTTCCCGAGCCGGAAGTCGTCGGCGCCGAGCAGGGCCCGGGCGGGGCGATGCGGCTGAGTACTTCCTACGCCGCGGACCGCTGGAGGCGTTGCTCAACGCCGCCCCCCCAGCCGGCGCAGTACGTGCGATGACGCAGGGCCGCGGCAGGTAACCCTTTCACGGTCCTCCCCGGCCCCGACGGCCCTCACGGGCCATTCGGATCGACCGTCCCTCCCCGGCGCCCCCCGGACGGCTGTAACCGGCCTCGCGCAGCTCGGACAGGAGCGCTCGACCCGTCCGCGGACGGTGGATCCGCGAAGAGACCTGAGTCGGGCCCCGGGCCGTGGCCTGATCCGGGCCGAGCGGCGCTGTGCGGTCCGGAGCCTGCAGGCTGCGCGGTCCGCAGCAGCTGCTCCGGCCGCGGGTGGGTCAAGACCGGCAGGATTGCCGGACGCGGAGCAGCTCGGTCCGCAGCACGGGCGTGCCGTCGACCGGTGCCGGGTCCTCCGCGGTCGGCTCGATTCCTCCAGCGGCGGTCTTGTCGAGTGTCGCCAGGCCCTCGGGGCCGACCGTGCCGAACACCGTGTAGTTCGGTCGTAGTGCGGAGTCGCCGTAGACGACGAAGAACTGTGAGCCGTTCGTGCCCGGACCGGCGTTGGCCATCGCCAGCAGCCCGCGCCCGTACAGGCGGCGCGCGCCGGCCGGATCGGTCGGTGCGGGTGGCAAGTCCACCGGCAGCTCGTCCTTGTACTTGTATCCGGGTCCTCCCTCACCGGTACCGGTCGGGTCGCCGCACTGCAGGACCTTCAGCGTCGGATACGCCGTCAGACGGTGGCACACCGTCCGGTCGTAGAACCCATGCCGTGCCAGGTGCAGGAAACTCTGCACCGTGCACGGCGCCTTGGCCCGGTCCAAACGCAGCGGGAGCGGGCCCTGGCTGGTCGCAACAGCCATCTCGACCGTGCCACGGCTGGGGGTGCGCCGCGGGTCGGGCGGCAGTGGAACGGGGCGCGCGGCCGGCTCGTCCGGGGTCTGTGCGTACTGGCACGGGCCGTGCGTGGTGCGCGGCGGAACAGCGTCGGAAGCGGCGGCGGCACTTCCCCCGGACACGACCAACGTCACGGCCGCTAAGGCACTGAACAGTGCTCGGTTCATCTTGCGCGTCCTCCTGATGATCGCCAGGTTCTGGAGCGGTCGCAGTTTAGGGCGTGGCTTGTCCGGCGGGAACGGTCAACGGCAGGAGGCCGGCGTGGCCTGTCCCGAAATCCTTGCCCTCCAGCGGACTCGACGGCTGGCGGGGGTGCGGCAGCCGGTGCGGCACGACGTCGAGCAGGCGCATCGCACCGTCTTCGTCGATGGCCTGCCGCATGGTGCCGGCGGTCTCCCACGTGGTGCGTCGCGCCGCCCGGAAACGGCCCACTGCGCCGCGAGGAGGACCCGTACCGCCGCCACCACCCCGGCCGCCGGCGCGATCGTGTCGGCCGCCGCGCTGCCGGCGGCCGCGCATGACGGGGACCGTCACCAGCAGTGGCCGCGGGTATCGGCCGGTGCTGCGGGGCGGGGTTCAGGCGGCGGGGGAGTGGGCGAAGAGGTGGCGGATCCGGACGTGAGGGTCACGAATCGCGTACCAGTTGGCGGCGAGATCGGTCGCCATGATGGCGCAGGCGAGGTCGGTTCCTCGGCGTTTGCCCCTGATCAGGAACACGGCGGCGAGGGTGTCGAAGAGCGCCGGCGACGACCAGTAGAGGTGGAGCCGGCTCGGTGCCCAGGCGTAGGGGTGCAGACCGCGGCTGAGAAGGTCGGTTACATGCGCGGAAGCGCCGACGAAGAGCAGCATGGCCGCGATCACACAGACCGATTTGACCGCCCATCGCGGGGTGTGGCGCAGCCATCCGATCACGCTTGGATCGTTCCATCTCCGGGCGTTGCACGTCAGACCGTCCGCCTGCGATGACCGATGAGAGCGGCGGTGATCCCTGCGAAGGTCTGGCGGTGGTCGGCCTTGGCTCGTAGGGGCGGTGGAGGCGGCCGCAGCCTCACACCACGGTTGCGGCAAGCCTTGGAATACTTCTCAGTATGGGAGAGCCAGTCGAGATCATGCCCTACGACCCTGCTTGGCCAGCCATGTTCGCCAGCTGGGGCACGTGCCTACGTGTCGCCCTCGGTGATGCTGCGGCTCGTATCGACCACATCGGGTCCACCTCGGTGCCAGGATTGGCGGCCAAGCCGGTGATTGACATCCAGATCTCAGTGGCATCGCTGGAAGCGACGGATGCATTTCTGCGCCCGCTGACAGAGTTGGGACTCGTGCACCGGGCGGACAATCCCGACCGGACCAAACGATACTTCCGGGAACCTCCAGGACAGCGTCGGACCCACGTGCACGTGCGGCGACTGGGCAGTTTCTCACAGCAGTTCCCACTACTGTTTCGCGACTACCTCCGGTGCCACACGGCCGCTGCGAACGAGTACGCGGCAGCCAAGAAGCACTGCGCGGCCAGATTCCGCAACGACCGTCCCGGCTACGTCCAAGCAAAAGACGCCTTCGTATGGGACATCATCCGACGCGCTGACGCCTGGGCCCAGCACACCGGCTGGGCTCCCGGTCTCAGTGATGCCTGACCAAGCCTTCCGATCACAGGCGAGGCCAAGGCCGTCGGAGTTACGGACATCCCTTACGGCAGAAGTCACCTCATGTGGCGAGTTGAGTCTGCGACAGCAGATCAGGGTGCAGGCGATACCCCCCTTTTTTTTGCCAACCCGCAGATGGACCGAGCTGATCGCACACCGCGACCAGTCCAGCTCACCCCGCGGCCCCGACTTCCTCGGGGATCACGCGATAGAGCCGGGCCCAGACCGGTCCGTCATGCCCGGACCAACGAACGATCACGCGAAGAAGCGACGTTTCAGAGGGTGTGCTGGGCGTCGGCTGCGTGCCGGTCGGCTCGCAGGATCAGCAAGGAGATCAGCGAGGCCGTCGCGAGTACGGATCCGACGGCGATGTCGAGGACCCGGCTGCCGTTGTCGACGGCGGCGTCTTGCAGCCCCAGTACGAACGGTGAGGCGATCATCCACAGGCCCGCCAGGCCGATGACCACGTCGGAGCGCCAGGTGCTGCCTCGGTACATCCGTAGGCCGACGACGAACATCAGGACCGCTCCGATCACCGCCTCGTTGACCTGAGCGTCCTTCGCTCCGCCGTGCGTCGCCATCGGGTAGATCCACAGGGCGGCAGAGGCGGCGAACATGACGAGCCCGATCACCTGGTCGTGCAGGCCCTGACGGTAGGCGTGAGCCTGGGCTGCCGGAACGGCAGCGTGGTGGGAGTGGTAGGTAGCCATGGCATCCTCCTGACCGTCGCCTACCCCGATCGCCGGCCGGAACCCCCCGGGTCACGTGATCCGGCACCGCCGCCGAGGGTGACCCCGGACTTGTGAGCGTGAGCGGTTGCACAGCGTGAGCCAACCGGGTCACTGACCAGCCGCCTTCTAGCCTTCCGTTACTATCCGTAGTACATGTGTAGCCGCGCGTAAGGCTGCACCGGTAGCGGCGCGTGATCCGATGTGTCCCACGCGAAGGGAACCGCCCATGGCGACCTCGACCGAGCCCGTCACGCCGATCCCGGTGCGCGGCCGCTCATGGGGAAGCGTGGTCGTCACATGGCTGACGACCACGGACCACAAGAAGATCGGCCACCTGTACCTGATCGCCTCGTTCGGGTTCTTCGTTGTGGGCGGCGTGCTCGCGCTGTTGCTACGCGCGGAGCTGGCCCGGCCGGGCATGCAGATCATCTCGAGCGAGCAGTACAACCAGGTGTTCACGCTGCACGGCACGATCATGCTGCTGTTCTTCGCGACACCGACCTTCGCGGGGTTCGCCAACGCCATCATGCCGTTGCAGATCGGCGCACCGGACGTGGCGTTCCCGCGTCTGAACATGCTGTCGTTCTGGCTGTTCCTCTTCGGCGGGATCATCGTGGTGTCCAGCCTGTTCACCCCGCAGGGCGCGGCGGACTTCGGCTGGACCGCCTACACGCCGCTCAGCGGGGGTGAACGCACCCCGTACGTGGGCGGCGACATGTGGATCATGGGCTTGGCGCTGTCCGGCTTCGGTACGATCCTCGGCTCGGTCAACTTCGCCACGACCATCATCTGCATGCGCATGCCCGGCATGACGATGTTCCGGATGCCGATCTTTACGTGGAACATCCTCTTGACCTCGGTGCTGGTGCTGTTCGCGTTCCCCGTCCTCGCGGCGGCACTGCTGGTCCTGGAGGCAGACCGGCGTTTCGGCGCGCAGGTGTTCGACCCGGACAACGGAGGCGCGCTGCTGTGGCAGCACCTCTTCTGGTTCTTCGGGCACCCGGAGGTCTACATCATCGCCCTGCCGTTCTTCGGCATCGTCACCGAGATCTTCCCCGTATTCTCCCGCAAGCCGCTCTTCGGCTACCTCGGGCTGATCGGCGCGACCATCGCGATCTCCGGGCTCTCCCTGACCGTGTGGGCCCACCACATGTTCGCCACCGGCGCCGTACTGCTGCCGTTCTTCTCCTTCTTGACGTTCCTCATCGCCGTGCCGACCGGGGTGAAGTTCTTCAACTGGATCGGCACGATGTGGAAGGGCTCCATCTCCTTCGAGACACCGATGCTCTGGTCGATCGGGTTCCTCGTCACCTTCCTCTTCGGCGGCCTGACCGGCATCATCCTGGCCTCCCCACCCATGGACTTCCACGTCACCGACTCCTATTTCGTCGTGGCCCACTTCCACTACGTGGTATTCGGAACGGTCGTCTTCGCCATGTTCGCCGGCTTCTACTTCTGGTGGCCGAAGATGACGGGCACCATGCTCGACGAGCGCCTCGGGAAGATCCATTTCTGGACCCTCTTCATCGGCTTCCACATGACCTTCCTCGTCCAGCACTGGCTCGGCGCCGAAGGCATGCCCCGCCGTTACGCCGACTACCTCGCCGCCGACGGATTCACCGCGCTCAACACCCTCTCCTCGATCGGCGCTTTCGTGCTCGGCCTCTCCACGCTGCCGTTCTTCTACAACGTGTGGAAGACGGCCAAGTTCGCGCCCCGCGTGCAGGTGGACGACCCGTGGGGCTACGGCCGCTCCCTGGAATGGGCCACCTCCTGCCCCCCGCCCCGGCACAACTTCGTCACCCTGCCCCGCGTACGGTCCGAGTCGCCGGCCTTCGACCTCCACTACCCGGAGATCGCCGCCTTCGACTACGCCGGCGATCACAAACGCGACGTCATCGACCAGGACAGGGCCTCCGCCCCTCGAAGGTCCCTGCGCGGCAAGGGCCCGGGTCAGCCCCAGTAGGAGGCGGCCATGAAGGAGCGCCCGGAAGAAGTGGCGGCCGGGCTCGCCAGGATCGAGGGGTACCTGATGAGCCAGGCCGCCCTTCGGGAGGCACGCGAAGAGGGCCGCGCCTTCGCCGGCTCTCTCACCTGGCTCGGCCCCGGCGAGCAGGACGAAATCAGCGACCGCTTCGCTCAGCATCATCTGCGTCTGCGCCGGGAGATGCTGGCGGCGACCGTAGCGAGGGCAACGGAACTCCGAGACGAGTACGCCCACCGCTACGCCCACCTGCGCCGACGCATCATCGGGCTGGCGCTGGCCGCCTTCGGATTCTGTTCTGTTGCCCTGGTCCTCCTCACCCGGCCTTGACCGCCGGATGGAGGCGAGACGGTCCCGGGCACCTGCCAGTGCGATGGGCGGATTGGCCGGGCGAGTCAGGCGTCACCCGAGACCTTGAGGTACCTGGCTCGTTGTGTCTGGATTTCTCGGTTTCCTCCAGGCATCTGGGGCATGCGCGGTCCCAGGCCTGCGGCCGTGCTCCATCTGGAGCACGGCGCCCCACCTCCTGGGAAGCCGGTGACCGCCCTGGCTTGGTTACGGGGACGAGCGGGCCGGGCCGTGTGGCCCCGCTCCTCGACTGTTCTGGGGGAAACGCATCACGCCTCCTCGGAGCTGCTGGGAAGTATCAGTGCCGAGGGTGCGTGGAGCGTGATGCGCACGGGTGTGAAGACGGTCGCGTCCACCGGCGACTCCCCGGTGCCGGGATTGCGGGCATAGCGCGGGTGGGCGCCTCCGCTGATCTGCCAGCGAATGCGGTGGCCGACCGGGAAGCGGTGGGCGGTGGAGCTCATCGGCACGGTCATCTGCGAGGGCGCCTGTTCCACTGTGCGGAGTGGGACGAACCCGTCGCAAATGTTGACGGAGCGGCCTTGTGGGTCCACGTCGCACAGGCGGCTGAAGACGTCGGCGTGTCCGGTGTCCGTGGAGATGGTCAGACGTGCGTAGACGGGGCCCAGGACGTCCATGGGCTCGGTCAGTGGTGGACCGGTGAAGGTCAAGACGTCGTCCCGGGCCTCCAGGGCGGCGTTGTCCCGGGGGCCGGCGGTGCGGGAGAGCAGTGGGCCGCCCAGGGAGGGGGTGGGGTCGCCCGGGTCGTAGCGGAACGTCGCCACGGGTGCGGAGTCGGCGGGGGCCTGCGCGGTGAGAGATTCGCCCGCGACGGCGTACCACGACGTGCCGACCGCGGTCGGCGGCCAGTCCTCGAGGTCCCGCCAGGTGTCCTCGCCGCTGATGTGCACACGCACCGCGGTGGGACGCAGGCCGGAGGGCTCGGCATCCAGGTGGGTACGCAGCCACGTGAGGCTTTCGGCGAAAACCTCGGGCCATCCTTGCTGCAGGGCCGAAGTGTGGGTCCACGGGCCGACGAGCAGGGCGGTCTCACATCCGCCCCGGCGTAGCCGCGCGTACTGCTCGAGGGTCTGGTCGACCAGTGCGTCGTGCCATCCGGTCATCAGAGCTGTGGGAACGCGGAGCCGCTCTGCTGACTCCGCCAACGACGCGCCGCGCCAGTAGGCGTCCTCGGCATCTGGGTGTGCCATCACGGCGTCCAACCACGGCAGCTCGCTCCCCAGGGCCGGCACGTACGCCCCGCGCAGGGGCCACGCGGCGGTGACGTCACGCAGTCGGCGTTGCAGGCGCAGCGTCGCCTTGAGGAACGTTGCCGTGCCCTGGTGCTGGTAGGTCATGCCCACGCCTACGGCGAGGGCGTTCTCCAGGCGCAGCGCACCCTCTGCGTGAAACAGGGAGTAGGGATCATGCAGCCCCACTTGCACCACCATTGCCTTCAGTTCCGGCGGTGGGTCCGAAGCGAGGGCCCATTGAACGTAGCCAAGATAGCTGGGGCCGACTGTCCCCACCTTTCCGTTGAACCATCGTTGTTCGCGCAGCCAGGAGACCGTGGCCCGGCCGTCGGCGGCCTCGTTGCGCCACAGGTCGAACGCGCCGCCCGAACCGCCGGTGCCGCGGCAGCTCTGCAGGACGACGTGGAAGCCCTGTTCGGCGAAGAGCAAACCGTACTGGGGTGACCACGGCAGGCCCCGGCCGTAGGGGGAGCGAACCAGGAGGGTGGGGAAGTCGCCCTGGCTCCGTGGAAAGTAGTGGTCAGTGATCAAGGGGCTGCCGTCGGCAGCCGGCACCATCAGCCCCGGCTCCCATCCGACCGAGTGCCGTTTCGCCGGGAGACCTCGCCAGGCAGCCCTCATCACCCGGGATGACAGCGGCGGCTTTCCGGCGGGCGGAACCCAAGTCGGGTCGGCTACGGCACCGGGCGTGCGTGGTGGCATCGTTCCCCTCCTCCATTTTCGTACGCCGTACGAGAATAGAGGATGCTTGGATGGCCTTCGCAAGAGCCGCCTCAACAAGGGAAAGAGAGCGAGGCCGTGTCCGATGACCGAGAGTCCCGCGCCCAGAGCGTCGATCCCGAACAGCTCTGGCTGCGCCCCACCGAACCCCGCAGAGGCCGCAGACCCTCCTTCACCCGCGAGGCGATCACCGCGGCGGCCGTCACTCTGGCGGACACGGAAGGACTCGACGCGGTCACCATGCGTCGCGTGGCCGCCGAGGTCGGAGCAGGCGTCATGTCGCTCTACAGCTACGCTCCTGACAAGGAGACACTGCTGGAACTGATGGTCGACCACGTCAGCGGCGAACTCACGGTCACGACCCCACCCACCGGTGACTGGCGTGCCGACCTGAAAACCCTGGCCCGACTGCAACGCGCCCACATGCTGCGCCACCCTTGGCTGCCCGCCGCCCTGTCCACCCGTCGCGTTCCAGGCCCCAACACACTGGGCTTCTTGGAACACGCGCTCGCCGTCCTGCGGCCCACCGGGCTGGACGGTGCGGCAAAGCTGGAGGTCTTCGCCCAGATCACCGCATTCGTGGCCGGGCACGCTGCCCATGAAATTGCGCAGGCCGCGGTCTCGCGAACACCAGACCGGGCCGCAGCCGAGGGCCGCTACCTCGCCGCTGTGGCCGCCGACGGCTGCCACCCGGAACTCGCCGAAGCCCTCGCCGCTCCCGGACGCCCTCTCACTCCCGACGCCACCTTCACCCGGTTCCTCAACCGTCTGATCGACGGCCTCGACACGGACTGACCCGACTGCGCCTGGCCGTCCGATCCGCGAGTGCGGGGTGCCGCCTCCCCCCGGAACCGTGAACTCAGGGGCCGACCGCGAAGCCCACCGCGAGGCCTGAGGCTGGGGACACGCCCGGGCCACCGGAGGGCACTGCCCCTCGGCAGCAGCACAACTCCTACCGCGGGGGCGGCTGCGCCAAAGCGATATCGGCGTCATCGCGGGCACCCTGAGCCGGGCCGGGCCGCATGTTCCCGCTCGTGCCCCGCAATTTACCGACGGCTCCCGTGGGAGCCCGCAGCCGCGGCCGGGGCCGCTGGAGCGAGACCGTGGACGCAAGGGGCAACGGCCGCGGACGCCGGGATGCGCATGCGCCGCAGCAGATTGCGTGTGGTGCGCAGGGTCAGGGTGCTGCGCCAGGACATGCCCGGGTGGCGGGCCTGCAGGTGCGACAGGGCGCGGTTGCCGAGGCCGCTGGCGAGGAGGTGGTCATCGATGTCGATGCCGGTGATCACACCCTCACCGCAGTGGGTGCAGATCCGGTAGTGGACTTGGCCGACGACCTTGCGGACGTGGACCAGGAGCAGGCATTCCTGCTCGGGCCCCGGGTCGCCGGGGAGGTGGGTGGAGAGGAACTCGATGTCACGGTAGGCGAGGATCCTGAGGCGCCACCTCCTGCTGAGCCGTTCGCGGCGGCCGTGCCTCGCCCCGCGCGGTGGCGCTTGGCCGGCAGGGGCGAAGCGGAAGAGGGCGCTCGTGAAACGTGCGGAATCTCCGGACATGGATGTCGTCTGCCCACGCGACCACTCCTGATGCTGTGCAGTCCCAGCAAAAACCGTGTGTGCAGTCGGTGCGCGAGGCGTGCGCCGCATCCATCTGGGCGACAAGCAGCTGTCGTCCACAGCCCCCGCCCGCGATCCGCAAGCGCCAGAGCGCTGCCCCCGCGCGATCGCCCAGCGCCGCAACCCTGGTGCTGGACGGCCTGAACCTGCAACTTGCAACCACCGGCACGTGGCGAGTTGCGTAGGGCAGAGCGTGGGATGCCGCAGGCGGGGAAGCTGAGCATCATGGACACCCTGGCGCCGCTGCGCAGCGGCGATCACCGGCTGGTCAAGCGGATGGCCGCTTGGGACTCCGCCTGGGCACGGCAGCTCTTGCCTCCGGTCGAGGAGGCGGTCGAGCACACGAAGCTGTGGTGGGCGGTCGCAGCGGTCATGGCGGCTGGTGGGGGCTGGCGCGGGCGCAAGGCGGCGAGCGCCGGGATCACGGCCATGACAGTGGCGGAGCTGCTGTCCAACGGAGTGGTGAAACAGCTCGTCGAGCGGCGGCGCCCACCCAAGGAGTGGATCCCGCACCACGATGTCCAAGACCGTCCTGACAGCTCCTCTTTCCCTTCTGGCCACACCGCCGCCGCCGTGGCGTTCACCGCGGCCGTCGCGCCCACATGGCCGTGGGTCGGCGCCGCCTGCCTCGTACCGACTGTGATGGTGGCGATCGAACGGATACACAGCGGAGCGCACTATCCGACCGATGTCATCGCGGGCGCAGCCATCGGCATGGTCACAGCCGCTGTTCTCCGTGCAACACCCCGCATGCTGATCCACCGCGCTCGCCAACCCTGCGTCAGGGAGGACGGGTTGCTCGGCGGTCGCGCCTGCGCTGGTTGCGCATGGGCCGTGATCCGTGGTGGCCGGGCGTGCGCCACGCCTACGGCAGAGGTCCGGAAGTGGGGTCGGCTTCAGCCGCGTCGGCGAGGGCCTGGGCGGCGGCTTCTGCAGCTTGTGCGGCGTCGTCGGCGGCTTGGTTCGCCCTCGCCCGCGTGGGCCCGGCATGGGTGGCCGGTGACGGAGGGAGCTTTTCGTTGAAGGCGCGGCTGACGGCTTGGAGGGCGGAGGTGACCTCGCCGGGGACGATCCAGAAGGTGCTGCCTGGTCCTTGGGCGAGCTGGGGCAGTGCCTGCAGGTACTGGTAGGCCAGCAGCTTGGGGTCGGGGTCGTTCCGGTGCACGGCCTGGAACACCTCGTCGATGGCTCGGGACTGGCCCTCGGCCCGGAGGATCTCTGCCGTTCGCGCCCCTTCGGCACGCAGTACGGCAGACTGTTTGTCCCCTTCAGCGGTGAGGATCTGCGACTGCCGCTGTCCTTCGGCTCCCAAGATCGCGGCGCGTTTGTCCCGCTCGGCTCGCATCTGCTTTTCCGTCGCGTCCTTGATGGACTGTGGCGGATCGACGGCTTTGATCTCCACGCGGTTGACTCTCAGGCCCCATTTGCCCGTGGCGTCATCCAGCACGCCGCGGAGTTGGCTGTTGATGGTGTCGCGAGAGGTGAGTGTCTTCTCCAGGTCCATGGACCCCACGACGTTGCGCAGGGTGGTGACGGTGAGCTGTTCGACCGCCTGGAGGTAGTTCGCGATCTCGTAGGCGGCCGCCCGCGGGTCGGTGACCTGGAAGTACAGGACGGTGTCGATCTCGACTACGAGGTTGTCCTCGGTGATGACCGGCTGCGGCTTGAAGGAGACGACCTGCTCCCGAAGGTCGATCACGGGATACACGCGGTCGATGTAAGGGATGACCACGTTGAGGCCGGGTCTGAGCGTGCGGTGGTACCGGCCCAGCCGTTCCACGTTGCGGGCGCGTGCCTGCGGCACGATGCGGACGGCCCGCACCACGGTAAAGACGGCGAAGACCGCGACAATGACGCCGGCGACGACCCAGGCTTCCATGGTCACTCCCGGGGGTAGACGAATGCGGTGCTGCCGCTGATCTCCACGACATCGGCGGTCGTTCCCGGAGGGATCACCAGCGTCTCGTCGTAGGCCCGAGCGGTCCACTCCTCGCCTCCGATGCGCACCCTGCCGCCCCGCGCGGACACCTCACTGACCACGTAGGCAGGCTTCCCTACGAGGGCTTCCACGCCGAACCGGGCCTCCTGGCGCGGTGAAAGGCGTCGCAGCGCGAGGGGACGTACGAAGAGCACGCTCAGTGTTGCGACGAGGGCGAACACCAAAAACTGCCACGACACGGGGAGGCCGAGCGCCGCGGACACGGCGGTGATCGACGCAGCTGCCGCAAGCAACCCCAGTGCGGCAGTGAGAGTGAACACCTCGGCGATGGCCAGCACCGCCGCGGCGATCAGCCACATCAACCACGGTTCCACGTCGGCCCTCTTCCCTCACGGAAAGCGACCAGGGGTCCGCGGGCGCGTTCCGCTCCAATGGCACGAAACTACCCATTTCCGGCTATGAGGAATCCCGGTATCCCGCCACATGTGCCGAATCCTTCGCGGGGCGGACACGGCCGCCCCCGGCCTCCGGTGTGGCACGTCGCCCGCACGGTATCGGCGGGAATGTGTTTTTTGTGCAGTTTACGGATGATTTATGGGTAGGTGTGGGCCACCACCACTCCCGACCTGGAGGTCCTCATGGCGTCCACCCACCGCCCACCCATCGAAGAACACCCCGACCTGATGGAGCTGCGCGCTCGTCACGACCGCGCGGCCGCCACGCCTCGCGCTCAGATGATCGAGGCCCTGGCGCTTCTCACCGGCATCTATCTCGCCGCCTCGCCGTGGATAGTCGGCTTCAACGGCTTCACCACCCTCGCCGTCAACAACCTCGTCGTCGGCATCGCCTACACGCTCCTACTCGGCGGCCTCGGCAACTCCTACGAGCGCACCCATTCCATGGCCTGGGCCGCAGCTGCGATCGGCGTCTGGACCTGCATCGCTCCCTGGGTCGTCGCCGGGGACGTCGCCCACACCCGCTCGATCACCAGCAACCTCATCACCGGCATCCTCGCCACTCTCCTCGCCCTCGCCGCAGCCTCCGGAGCCCGTGACCACGACACCGACCGGCAGGGCCCCCCTTCGCGCCGCCCCATGCCCGGAGCGCACTGACACCGGAGATGCCCGCTCTCGCTCCAACGGTGCTCCTGGAAGCGGGTCCCCGTGACAGCCGGGCTCCCTGGACGGGACCCGCGCCCGGTTTGAGACCGCGGGCGGCGTGGGCTGGTGCGCCCTGGCGCCCAAGGCCGAGCCCCGGACCGCTGATGGTCCGGGGCCCGCTCGTCTCGCAGAGCCGCCCGGGTGGCCGGGTGTTCGGGCGAGTCAGGTTGCGGCGGGGAAACGTTCCCAGACGCGGTGGGCCGCGAGCAGTTCCAGGAGCTGAGGGAGTGCCTGTGCGCCGTCGGAGATGATGACGCCGGGTTCGCCGACGGAGATGCCGGCGGCCTCGAAGAGGGCTTCGGCGCCGTCCCAGCCGGCGAGGGCCTTGCCGTGCCGATATGCCTCGGTGAGCAGCGTCAGGACCCGCGGATCGCTGACGGCGGGGCCGGGTGCCCCGGCCTTGGCGTCACGGGCCCCGTACGCGTCAGCTCCTGCTCCCGGGACACCGGCGAAGACGAGGGCGTCGAACTCGACGGAGCGGGCGGTGGCGAAGGTGCGCTGGACGGGGATCGGGTCACCGCCCGTGCCCAGTACCCCGCCGGCCGGGGCGATGATCAGGGGCACCAGGCCGGCGTCCAGAACCGCCTCACGGACCTGCTGCACGCCTGACACGTCGGTCGCGGGGCCAGTGACGATGCCGATGACGCGTCCGTCCAGCGGCCAGGTCGCGCCGATCTGTGACAGGCGGGGGCTGGGCCGGACGTCGGCGAGGGGTTCGGTTGCGGCCGGCACCGGTAGCCCGAGCCCCGCCGCGACCTGCGTGCACAGCTCGGGGTCGATGTTGGCCAGCACGGCCAACGTGCGCTCCTTGATTGCCTGCTCGTAGCACTTGGACAGCTCGAAGGTGTACGCGGCAATGATGTGCTCGCGCTCGACCGGGGTCATGCTGAGCCAGAACATGCGGGGCTGGGAGAAGTGATCGTCGAACGAGGCGGGTGCTTGGCGGACCTTGCGTCCGGCAGGGACCTCGACGGGTACCTCGATGAAGGCTCCGGTGTCGGCGCCGGCGAAGAAGGGGCAGCCGCCGTCGAGGCTGTTGGGCTTGTAGGGGGCCACGCCTCGGTGGACGGCGGTCTGGTGGAAGCCGTCGCGGAGCATGTCGTTGACGGGCGCGTGGGTCCGGTTGATCGGGATCTGAGGGAAGTTGGGGCCGCCGAGCCGGGTGAGCTGGGTGTCCAGGTAGGAGAAGTTCCGCCCTGCCAGCAGAGGGTCGTCGGTGGCGTCGATGCCGGGGACGAGGTGTCCGGTGTGGAAGGCGACCTGTTCGACCTCGGCGAAGAAGTTCGAAGGGTTCGCGTTCAGCGTCAGCAGCCCCACCGGCTTCACCGGCGCGAGCTCCTCCGGGACGATCTTCGTGGCGTCGAGGAGGTCGATTCCTTCGAACATCTGATCGGCGGTGTCGGGGAAGGTCTGGATGCCCAGCTCCCACTGCGGGTAAGCGCCGGACTCGATGGCGTCGAAGAGGTCGCGACGGTGGAAGTCGGGATCCACCCCCGCGAGGATCTGCGCCTCCTCCCAGACCAGGGAGTGCACGCCCAGCCTGGGCTTCCAGTGGAACTTCACCAGCGTCGTGGTGCCCTGGGCGTTGACGAGGCGGAAGGTGTGGACGCCGAAGCCCTCCATCATCCGGTAGGAGCGGGGGATGCCCCGGTCGGACATGTTCCACAGGGTGTGGTGGGTGGCTTCGGTGTGCAGGGAGACGAAGTCCCAGAACGTGTCATGGGCGCTCTGGGCCTGCGGGATCTCGCGGTCAGGGTGCGGCTTGCCGGCGTGGATGACGTCGGGGAACTTGATCGCGTCCTGGATGAAGAACACCGGGATGTTGTTGCCGACCAGGTCGAAGACGCCCTCCTCGGTGTAGAACTTCGTGGCGAAGCCACGGGTGTCGCGCACCGTGTCGGCGGAGCCGCGCGATCCGAGTACGGTCGAGAACCGTACGAACACCGGCGTCTCCACGTCCGAGGCCAGGAAGGCGGCCTTGCTGACCGTCTGCGCGGTGCCGTAGGACTGGAAGACGCCGTGCGCGGCCGAGCCGCGGGCGTGGACCACACGCTCGGGGATCCGCTCGTGGTCGAAGTGCATGAGCTTCTCACGCAGGTGGTGGTCCTGCAGCAGCACCGGCCCCCGGGGGCCGGCCTTCAGCGAGTGGTCCGTGTCGTAGAGCCGGACGCCCTGCGCGGTCGTCAGGTACGCGCCGCTCTGCGCCATCCGGGCCGGGTCCGCTCCCGTGGGCTGCCCGGTCGGACTGACCGTCTCCGGGCCGCTCTGGTCCGCCTTCGGCGGCAGGGGCTCGACTGGCGTCGTCGGTTCGACGAGCTGCGGAGAGACGAGGGCAGGCTTGCCGGGCACCCCGTCTTCAGGGCCCTCTGCCGGGCCGGTGTGCATGACGTCGGCGATCTTCTCAGCGACTGCCTTCACCGGGTTCTTCTCGGGCATCTCATCTCCAGACACAGGGGGGCGGGCCCTCGGGCCCTACACGTGTGACCCGAGGGATATGTCCCGAAACCTGGACTAGCCTGTCCGGCCGCGAGGCGTGACGCTGGAACGCGGTCCCTCACCGGCGGCCTGTGCGCAGGCGGCGGTCTACCGGACGCATGTCTCGTTGCGCCATCGCCATCGCCATCGCCATCGCCATCGCCATCGCCATCGCGATCGCCATTGCCGCAGTCGCCGATGCTCTCGCCAGAGGAGGCGGCTCAGGGCCCGGACAGGTCACGCCGCTCGCTGCCGCATCAGGCTGCCGCAGCGCAGGGCCGTGCCTGACGGTTTACGCGGGACGCCGCGGGTCTGGAGAACCCGGGGCGTCCTGCCGGGCTCGCCGCGGGTCTGGAGAACCCGGGGCGTCCCGCCGGGCTCAGGTCAGAGCTGCTCGTTTCGAGAGGGCTGAATGCCCGAACTGCAAAGCGTCCGAGAGGGCCAGAGCGGTCAGGGCGCCGGTCACCGTGCGGGTGGCATCCGGCCAGACGGCGCGTGCGCCGGCGAAGGTCGTCACGATCCACACGCTCAGGCAGAACGGGCAGCTGATCAGCTCACCCGCCGTTTTGCGACCGGGTTCTTCTCGGGGGGTTTCATTGAGTTCTGCCGGTGCGCCGGCACCGTCCACGCGTGTGAACGGCGCGCGCATGGGGCGCGTCACCGTGGCCTTGGCGATCAGTCGGCTGAGCCTGAACGTGGCGGTGGCGGTGAGAGCGAGGTCCCAGGGACCGGGAGAGGGGGGCCGGGGCCGTCCGCTCCGGCGCTGCAACACGGTCCATCCGGCTGCGTATCCGGCGAATCCCGCCATCGCGCACAGGTGCCCGCCGTGGGAGCGCAGACCTCGGAGTGTTCCCATCGAAGTTCCTCGTTCCGCCCGCTTGAGCCGACCCCGCGTCATCGTCGTCGTGGTCGGCGGCATGGGCTGTCGATGAGACGCCTACCCGGCTTCAGCCGGCGAACGCCTCAGGCCCCTGGCCAGCCCTGGCGGACGGCCCCTGGGGTATGGCTGAGGTTCCGCGCTCGTCGGCACCGAAGCGCCCTTCAAGGCGCGTCGCCGTCGTCACCGGCGCAGCCCGGGGCGCCGACGCGAGTACGGGGTAACTCGGAGGGCGGCCCTACTACCGCCGTCCGCTCCACCTGGCGCGGGGCGCGTGGAACACCCTGCCCGAGGGCGGTGAGCACTACCAGGCGGTGTGGGCGCAGATGGTTTTGCCGCCGTCGGGGTGGGGTTCGGTGTGGGTGTGGGTGGTGAGATGGCTGATCAGTTGCCAACCCCAGCCGCCGGTTCCGTCAGTGTGCGGCGGGCGGGGCTGAGGCGGCTGGGGGCTGGTGTCGGTGACCTGGATCTCGATGTGGTCGTCATGGAGTTCCAGGTGGAGGGTGCAGGGGCCGTCGGTGTGGCGGATCGCGTTGGTGATGAGTTCAGCGACGATCAAGAGCACGACGTCGGCGCTTTCGGGGTGGGTGGGGGGCCTCATCCGTGCAGCGTCGTGGAGGAAGACGCGGGTGGCGTCCCGTGCGGACGTGGTGGGTTGACCGGTGCGTGGTACGGGCTGGTCGAGGACGGGTCCTGGGGCCACGGAGTCTCCCTCCACTCGATGGGGCTTCCTGCATGGCACCTGCCCTCCTTGCGGGCATATATCCGATTCACCTCACTCCTGGGTGTTTATGGAGTTGAAGTCGCCCACATCAACGGCCGACAGTCATCAAAGAGTCGCGAAGGGCAGGTGCCCCATTGATGGAGACGACGTCAGCGCCGGCCGTCACCGTTCGCCGCGGTGCCCAGGGCGGCGGACCGAGTCGCGCGGCGGCGCGTGACGTGGGGGCCCGTGCCAGCCCAGGCACAGGACGGTGGCGTCGTCTTTGGGAGGCTGGCCGTCGTAGGCGCCGGTGACCGCGCCCACCAGGGTGCGTACGACCTCGCGCGGATGCTCGGCTGCGGTCTTGCGGAGGAGGGCGGGCAGGTCGACTGTTTCAGCGTCGCGTTCCTGCATGCCGTCGGTGTGGAGAAGGAGGCGGTCACCGGGGCGTAGGTCGAGGTGCTGCACCTGGTACGAGTCGTGGGTGGCGATGCCGAAGGGCAGGTCCACGGCCAGGCGCAGAACGTCGACGGCGCCGTCGCGCAGCAGCAGCGGCCAGGGGTGGCCTGCGTTGACGAGCTGGGCGCCGGTCCCGTCCAGGGCGATGCGCAGCAGCTGGCCGGTGGCGAAGGTCCGTCGGCCGTGGTCGAGGAGGGCCTGGTGGATCTGGCGGGCCTGTTCGGCCAGGTCCGTCCCTGCGCGGCGGGCGCCACGGGAGGCGTTGACCAGCAGGGTGGCCATGAGTGAGGCGTCGACGTTGTGGCCCATGGTGTCGGTGAGCCGACAGGTGGAGGGTGTCGTTGTCGACGCTGTAGTCGTAGGTGGTCGCCGGCGATGTCGGAGGCTGGGACCAAGGCACCGGCGAGGGTGAACTGGGGCGCCTCGCAGGAGGGCGCCGACGGCAGGAGCTGGCGCTGGATTTCGGCGGAGAGGCCGACCGTAGTGGTGCGGTTGCCCCAGTGGTAGAGGTCGGTGAAGCGGCGGTCGGTGACGATGATGTACGCCAGCGCGTGCGCAGCCTCTTCGACCTGCTCCAGCACATCCCGGGCGGCCTGGGCGAGGAACAGCTCCAGGACACCGATGGTGTCGCCGCGGTTCGTGACGGGGGCCAGCACCCGCTGGCCCTGCTCACCGTCCGAGTCCACCACCAGCCTCTGGCTGCGCAGCACCTCGTCATAGCCGCTGCTGCCGACGAGGGGAACCTGTTCGGCGCGCTCCTCGTGGTGCGTCGCCGCCGTGTCGTGGACTCGGAGCAGGCGTCGGCCGACGACGTCCACGAACAGGAACGACACGTACTGGGCACCGAACCGGTCACGGAGATTTCGCGCCACGATGTCGAGGGAGTCCACCGGCGCGGCCGCCTCCGCCGCTGCCAGCACCTCAGCAAGTCGAATCCGCTCACGTGCCACATCAGCCTCCACAGAGTTCTCTTTCCCGTCGAAGCGGCGGAATCAGGACCACGCCATGCATCAGCCCGTCAGGGACGACAGCGCGCCTACCGTGGGCGGCAGGGGCAGGGCAGGTTGTCCTGCCGACGCGGCAGCCGGGCCGATCACGTCCGCCCCACCGGGTCGGTCCCAAGTCGGCGGGTCAACGGACGGGAGGGTTGTCGAAGGTGATCTTGTGGCTCAGGCAGATGTTTGCCCCCATGTTCCGTTCCATCATGCGCAGGGCTGCCTCGGCCAAGGAGGGGTCGATGTGGGCGACCGCGTCCGCCGCCACCACGACGTCGAGATGGCGGATGTAGGCGTCCAGGGCCGAGTACAGCACGCACTGCTCGGTCACCTGGCCGCACAGGACGACCCGCTCGGCGCCGAGCTGTCCCAGCAGGTAGGCCAGCGGGGTCTCGAAGAAGGCTGAGTGGCGGGCCTTGACCACGAAGAGCGATTCCTCGTCGGGCGCGATCGGCTCCACCAGCTCGGAGTGCTTGCCGGCGAGCGCAGCCTCCAGGATCTCCCCGTGGTGGGACCGCCAGCGGCCGAAGTTGTCGTTCACGTAGATCACGGGAGAGTCATCGGCCCGGGCCTGGCGCAGGACTGCGTTCACGCCCGGCAAAGAAGCGCGTACCGAACCGGCGAGCACGTCCGCGTCCTCGTGCTCATAGGTGTTGATCATGTCGATCACGATGAGAGCCGTACAACCCATGACGATCGCCTTCCTCCCTGGGCGGCTGCCCGGACGGGAGCGGCCCAACCAGCAGGTCGACGCCTCTGCAACGAGGGAGCCGCCGGGCTGGGTCGTCCTCGACGGCGCCCGCCCGGCCGAGGCGCGCGTGGGTGGCAAGAGGTGAGGCAGGCGCTCCGTAGAGGATTCTCTTCTCAGATGCGAGGTGGCTCTGATGACCACCGCGCGCGACCCCATGACTCCGGAACCCGAATGCATCGACGCCGAGCACCGTTCTGGGCGGCGATCTCGTAAGCAGCGCTCGCCACCGTCGTGGCCGCCTTCTGGTACCGGGCCACCGGACCCCAGCGGCGACGCCGTCCGACGACGTAGCGGGCTGCCGAGCGGCTCCCGTCCGGCGGTTCCGTTCCCCTGGTGCGCGCGACGGCGAGCGCACAGGAGCACGTGATGAGTCCGGCCTATGCGGGTGAGGCGGTAAAAGGAGGGCAGGCGCCGATGTGAGACGTATCACTGCCATCATCAGGAGGAGCCTTGAGTGACTTCCAGGATGCGCGCCGTCAGGACGAGAGCAGGACGACGGCCGCAGCACACACGGTGCAGGAAAAGGCCGGCGAGAGCGTTTCGCTGGTTGGAGACAAGGCCGCCGAAGTAGGCGTGACGGCCAAAGAACAAGCCGCCAACGTCGTTGGCGAGGCGACCGCGCAGGCCCGTGACCTCGTTGGCGAGCTGCGAACCCAGCTGACCAGCCAGGCCGAGACCCAGACGCAGCGCCTCGCGGAGAACCTACGCCGCTTCTCCCAGGAGCTGCGAGAACTGGGCGAGCACGGCAAGCCCGACTCCACCATGGCGGACATGGCCCGTCAGTTGGCCGACGGCGGGCACCAGGTCGCCTCCCACGTGGAAAAGCGCGGCCCCGACGGACTGGTCAGCGACCTGCAGAACTTCGCCCGCCGCCGCCCCGGCGTCTTCCTCGCCGGAGCGGCACTGGCCGGCTTCGTCGTCGCCCGCGCCGGAAAGGGCGTCAGCGCCGCAGCGTCCTCGGAGACGGCCGGCACCCGCGCGGCCGACAGCGGCAGCGCTTCACCGTCCGGCCGATCTGCCGCCAGGACTGGCACCCCTGCACCGGTCCAGCGTCCGGCTCCCGACCGCAGTGGCATACCGGCCGGGTACGAGGACCCCCTCGACACCTACGGCCAGTCGCAGCCGCCGCATCTCACCCCGGCGCCCCCGGCCTACCCGCCGTCGAGCCCGCCGGCCACCGGCTCCACGCGACCCGGGGGAGGAGTCTGAACATGGCCCTTACCTCCCAGGAACGACCCGCGACGCCCCCGCCGGCGACATCCGAGCCCTCCCTCGGCGACCTGATCGGCGAGATAGGCCAAGACCTCTCACAACTCGTGCGCGACGAAATCGAGTTGGCGAAGGCCGAGATCAAGCAGGAGTCGACCAAAGCAGGCAAGGCCGTCGGAATGCTCGGCGGCGCAGGCTACGCCGGGCACGTGGTGCTGCTCTTCGCCAGCCTGACCGTCGTGTTTGCCCTCGCCAACGTGATGGACCCGGCGTGGGCTGCCCTGATCGTCACCGCCCTGTGGGCCGTGGTGGGAGGCGTCCTCTACGTCATGGGCCGCAAGCGCCTGCGCACCGTCAACCTCAAGCCCGAACAGACCGTTGAAACTTTGAAGGAGGATGCCCGATGGGCGCGACACCCGACGAGCTGAGGACCGACGTGGAGTACCGGCGCGCGCACCTCGCGCGCAACGTCGACCTCCTGGCCGACAGGATGACCCCAAGCAGGATGGCCCAGCGCAAAGTCGACTCGATGCGCCACCGGGTGAGCGGAGTGAAGGAGCGTGTCATGGGCACCGCACAGGACGCTGCGCAGGAAACCTCCGGCAGCCTGCATCAGGCCGCCGACAGCATCAGCGAAACAGCCCGGAATGCCGGCAGCAGCGCCCAGGAGGCCCTCCAGCAGGCTCCCGCACAAATCAAGCGGCAGACGCAGGGCAGCCCGCTCGCAGCTGGCCTGATGGCGTTCGGCGCCGGCATGCTCGCCGCCGCCCTGCTGCCGACCACCGAGGCCGAGGAGCGCGCCGGCCAGCGCCTGCGTGAGCACTCCGACGAGCTGCTGGAGCCCGTCAAGCAGACCGCCGTCGACGCCGCCCATGAAGTCCGCGACGAGCTGAAGGAACCGGTTGCCCACGCCGTCGACTCGGTCAAGGGCACGGCTCAAGACGCCGTCTCAGCGACCACCGAACACGCACAGCACGCCGGCCAGGAAGCTGCGGAGGGAGTGCGCCAGGCCGGACAGGACACGGCTGCCGAAGTACGCAACGACCCCCGCACACAGCGTCCGCCCACCCAGGGCTGATCGCGACCGGCACGAGGCCGGGGCACAGGCTGCGTGGCCGGGCGACTCCAGTCCTGGCGCCGGCCTCGCCCCGGCCTCCGCGCGAGGCGGCGCGATCGCGCACGAAAGCTCGGTGGGGGCGCAGCAGGTGGACGCCAGCGAGCTGGGTCCCATCGGGTCGCCGAGTCGGCTGCGGCGGGCCTTCCCCCTTGTGCACCGGTCACTTCGGTCTGTGGGTGAGGTGCTGTTGAGGGGTGGTCGGGGGCGCGAAGAGCGCCTGGACGGTTTCGGCGGCCGTTTCGCGCAGCCAGGTGTGGGCGCGGTCGTCGTCGTAGCGCTGATGCCACAGCAGGTACAGGGGGACGTCGGGCAGCGGTACCGGCGGCTGCCGTGTGACCAGGCCGATTCGGTTGCGGGCGGTGCGGGTGACGGCGTCAGGGAGGGTGACGACCAGGTCGGTGTCGAGGGCGAGTTGCAGCGCGAAGGCGGCGGTGGGTCCGGCGGCGACGACGCGTCGTTCGAGGCCTCGTGCGCTGAGGGCGTCGTCGATCTGATCGCGTAGGCGCCCGCGCCGGGAGACGGTGAGGTGTTCGGCGGCTGCGTAGCGCTCCGGGCTCAGTGGGCCTTCGGCGAGCGGGTGTCCCGGCCGGACGGCGATGACAAGCCGATCCCTGCCGACGAGTCGGTGGCGGATGTCGGGGAGCGTCGCAGTACCGGCACTTGATTCGAGGTCGACCTCGCCTCGACGCAGGTCGGCGTCGTCTGTCCCGGGTTCGGCGGACAGGCGCAGCTGGACGCCTGGAGCTCGGCGGTGGACGGCGGTGATCAGGGCGGTGCCGCAGGCCGCGGTCAGGGCGTCGTGCCAGCGCACGGTGAAGACCCGCTCCAGAGTCGCCAGATCGAGTTCCTGCTGCGCGGACAGGAGTTGGTGGGCCTGCTCGACCAGGGCGTGGACCTGGGCGCGCATGGCGAGCGCGCGGGTGGTGGGGACCATGGTGCGGCCGGTGCGGACGAGGATCTGGTCGCCGGTGGCCTTGCGGATTCTTCCCAGGGAGCGGCTCATCGCCGGTGAGGTGACGTGGAGGCGGGCGGCGGCGCCGGCGACGCTGCCCTCTTCCAGCAGGGCGTCCAGAGCCGTGAGCAGGTTCAGATCCAGTTGCATGACAGTAACTCTACAAGTGATAAGCATGCACTTGTTGTTAATGATCGGGCGGCCTACCTTCGAAGTGCGGGAGCGAGACAACCGCCCCGCTTCCCCTCGTCAACCCGATCCCCAGGGAGTCCGCCATGAGCACAGTCATGCCCTTCGACGCCGGTACGGCGCTCCTGCACGACGTGACGACCGCGGTGAAGACCGCCGGCACGACGCTGCGCGACCGCTACACCCCGCACGCCCGGGGGGTGAGCCTGGACGAGGTGGTCGCCGAGATCCACGCCAACGACGACGCGGTGCTGGAGATGCTGCGCGAACCGCTGCTGAGGGTCCGGCCGGGGTCGCAGTGGGCCGAGGACGAGCTGGCCGGCGGCGCGCTTCCGCCGGGGGAGTGGTGGGTGGTCGACTCCGCCGAGGGCAACATCAACCACGTCCACGGCATGGAGGACTGGGCCGTGACCGCCACCCTGGTCCGCGACAACCAGCCGGTACTCACCGTCGTCCATCTCCCGCTGACCGGCGACACCTACACTGCGGTCGCCGGCGGCGGTGCCCACCTCAACGCCCGCCCCCTGAAGGTGTCCGCCAAGATCGACCTGGGCGCCTCACTCACCGGCACCGGTCAGGCTCGGCCGGGCGAGGACGAGCGCACCTTCCGGCGGATCGGCGACTCCGTCACCGCCATGCTCATCAACGGCCTGGTCGTACGCGTGTCCGTTCCCGCCACGATGCAGCTCATCCACGTCGCCGCCGGACGCATGGACGCCTTCTGGCAGTTCTCCGACGTCCGCTCCGGCCTGGTCGCCGGCGCCCTGCTGGTCTCGGAGGCCGGAGGCACCGTCACCGACCTGGCGGGCGCCCCCTGGAACACCGCCAGCCGGGACTTCATGGCCGCCGCCCCAGGCATCCACACGGCCGCCCTGAAGATCCTCTTGCCCATCGCCTGACCTGGAGTGCCTGCCCTCATCCCCACTCCGAAACCCCAAGGAGCATCACCGCATGTCCCACATAGGAATCCTGGGCACCGGCCGCGTCGCCACCAACCTCGCGGGTGAGCTCTCCGCAGCCGGACACCACATCACCCTCGGCAGCCGCAGCCCGCAGGACACTGCCGCCTGCACGACCGGACTCGCGCCGTCGCCGCGGATCGCCTTCGCCGACCACCGCACCACAGCCCGCACCACGAACATCGTGATCAACGCGACGCCCGGCGCCAGCTCCCTGGGCCGCCTCACCGACCTGCGCACCGAACTCGCCGGCAAGATCCTCATCGACGTCTCCAACGCCACCCGCGACGCCGCTGACGGCCTGCCCGGAGACCTGTGCTATCCCGGCAGCAGCCTTGCCGAGAAGCTCCAGGCAGCGCTCCCCGACACCCATGTGGTCAAGACCCTCAACACCATGCTGTTCACGGTCATGACCGCCCCCGAAACCCTCGCCACCCCACCGACGGCCTACCTCTCGGGCAACGACGAGGACGCGAAGAAGACCGTAACCGGCGTGCTCGGCGACCTGGGCTGGCAACAGGAACAGATCGAGGATCTCGGTGACATCAGCACCGCCCGCGCCACGGAGGCCATGATCCTGATCGTGCCCCACATCCTGCGTCGGCACGGCTTCAAGCCCTTCGCCGTCTCGCTCGCCCGCTGACCCACCAAGACCGGGTTCAGACCGAAACCCGGGGGCGGGTCAGGCAGCCGGGCGCAGGCAGGGAGCGCGCCCGCCCGGCTGCCAGTGAGGCCCGAACCCGTCTCCTCCCTCGGACCCGCCCGGGTGCCGAAACCCGGCACCAGCAGGCAACGAGCCGGGTCGCTTCGGGCGGACAGGGGAGAGCCCGGTCCGGCACGGTCACCGTCCAGGCTCCGCATGCGCAGCCGGCCCGCTGTGGGCCTTCCTCGAGGCTGTTGTCTCCGGGCAGGTGGAGTATCCCGGCTGCGAGGCAGTCGAAGGCGTGCTGGGATCGGTGGGTGAAGGATCCCTTCGGCTGTAGTGAGCCGGCCATCTTGGTCCCGGCGGGAGTAATCGACGAGGGCGCGGCGTACCGCGCTGTAGCGGCGCGGGCCACCGACGCCGAGGACCTTGACATGCTGCTCGACATGCTCGGCCTGCCGCCCCGACCCGTCCCCGACTCCGGCACGCTCTGAAACGGCCGTTACAGGTCGGCCGACCGGCGAGGTCCGTCCTGGATGGCCTCGAGCGGCGCGTACCGGCCGACGGCCCGGCGAACGCGGGTATGACATCGGTCACTCTCTGAAGGCGGGCCCGCGGGATGCGGTGCCTGCAGCGCGAGAGGCACGGCGCTTCGACCACGAGCGGATCCCCGAGCGCGTTGTCCATGCCGCGCTGCGTGGTGCGCGCGCGGCCGCACGCGACGTCGTCCAGTGTTGTGGCACCGCTCGGCGCAATCTGGGGAAGGCGTTCATCGGCGATGAGCGAACGCATGTTCGGTAGTGGCTTCGCGGGGGTGTGCAGGTGTGGTGGACTAGGTCGTGGGACGCTTGAGGGTTGCGGGCGTGCCGTGAGCGGCACGAGAGACGGGGACTGCAATGGCCAAGACGGCTGATTCGTCAAGCGCGGAGACAACGGGGGCTGGGGCGGTCGGTGAGCCGGAACTGCGGCAGCTTCTCGCAGGGCTGACGGCCGTACGTGACGGCGACTTCGGGACCCGGCTGCCCGACGAGGCCGACGGCCTCATGGGGGAGATCGCCACAGTCTTCAACGGCATGGTCGACCAGCTGTCACTGTTCACGTCCGAGGTGACCCGGGTCGCCCGTGAGGTCGGCACCGAAGGAACGCTGGGCGGCCAGGCGGAGGTCCCGGGAGTCTCCGGTACCTGGGCGGACCTGACGGACTCCGTGAACGCGATGGCGGGCAATCTCACGACCCAGGTCCGGGATATTGCGCAGGTTGCCACCGCAGTGGCGCGGGGAGACCTTTCGCAGAAGATCGACGTCGCTGCCCGGGGTGAGATCCTGGAGCTGAAGGACACCGTCAACACGATGGTGGACCAACTGTCGTCGTTCGCCGCCGAGGTCACCCGCGTAGCGCGTGAGGTGGGTAGCGAGGGGCGCCTGGGGGGTCAGGCCGAGGTGCCCGGAGTGGGGGGCGTATGGCGTGACCTCACCGATTCGGTGAACTTCATGGCCGGCAACCTCACCGATCAGGTCCGCAACATCGCCCAGGTGACCACCGCGGTCGCCAAGGGCGACCTCTCTCAGAAGATCGCCGTTGACGCCCGGGGCGAGATCCTGGAGCTGAAGAACACCATCAACACGATGGTCGACCAGCTGTCCGCCTTCGCCGGGGAAGTCACCCGCATGGCCCGCGAGGTGGGAACTGAGGGCATTCTCGGCGGCCAGGCCGACGTGAAGGGCGTCTCCGGCACCTGGCGTGATCTCACCGACTCGGTGAACTTCATGGCCGGGAACCTGACCTCCCAGGTCCGCTCCATCGCCCAGGTCGCCACGGCCGTGGCCCAGGGCGACCTCTCCCAGAAGGTCCGCGTGGATGCGCGGGGCGAGATCCTGGAGCTGAAGACCACGATCAACACCATGGTCGACCAGCTGTCCGCGTTCGCCGACGAAGTCACCCGGGTGGCCCGCGAGGTGGGAACGGACGGCCGGCTCGGCGGGCAGGCGGACGTCAAGGGCGTCTCCGGCACATGGCGGGATCTGACCGACTCGGTGAACTTCATGGCCGACAACCTGACCGCGCAGGTGCGTTCGATCGCCGAGGTCACCACGGCCGTGGCCCAGGGCGACCTGACGCAGAAGATCCGGGTGGACGCCC
>NZ_JOBX01000051.1:0-50368 GCF_000720645.1 Streptomyces sp. NRRL S-378 | reverse complement strand
CCCACGACCCCCACACCCACACCCCCCACGACCCCTACGCCCTCGCCCGTGCCAAGATCGCCGGGCTGCTCGCCGCGGCCCGGCTGCCCGCGCCCGCGCCGTACTACACGCTCACCACCGCCCCCGGGTACCTGCCCGGCATCCTCGCCCGGCACCGCCTCGCCCCGGACGGCACCCCGCAGCCCGGCGCCGCACGGCCGGAGGCGGGGGAGTCCCGGCTGCGCCGTCGGCTCCGCACCCATCTGCGCGAGGCCGCCCGCGGGGTGTACCGGCACGGGGTGCAGCGCGTCGCCCCGGTGATCCGCCGACTGGGGGAGCTGTGAGGGTCCTCGCCGTCGTCCCCGCCCGCGGCGGCTCCAAGGGGGTCCCCGGCAAGAACCTCGCCGAGGTCGCCGGCACCCCGCTCGTCGCCCGCGCCGTCCTGGCCTGCCGGGCCGCGCCGACCGTCACCGACGTGGTGGTCTCCACCGACTCCGAGGCCATCGCCGGGGCCGCCCGCGCCGCGGGCGCCGACGTGATCGCCCGCCCCACCGCACTCTCCGGCGACACCGCGAGCAGCGAGGCCGCCGTCCTGCACGCGCTCTCGGCCTTCGAGGAACTGCACTCGCTCACCGTGGACGTGGTCCTCCTCGTCCAGTGCACCAGCCCCTTCCTCGCGGCCTCCGACGTCGAGTCGGTCGCCGCGGCCGTCGCCTCCGGGGCGGCCGACTCGGCCCTGACCGTGGCCCCCTTCCACGGCTTCCTCTGGCGGGACGACCCCGACGGCTCCGGGACCGGCGTCAACCACGACCCGGCGTACCGGCCCCGCCGCCAGGACCGGCCGCAGGACCTGCTGGAGACCGGCGCCGCCTACGCCATGGACGCCGCCGGCTTCCGCACCGCCCGCCACCGCTTCTTCGGCCGCACCGTGCCCGTCCCCACCGACCCCGCCCGGGTCCTGGAGATCGACGACCCGCACGACCTGGCCCGCGCCCGGCTCCTCGCCCCGCTGCTCGACCCGCGCCCCGGCGCCCCCGCCGACCCGCAGCCCACACCCCTCGCCCCCCGTACACCCCCGCACCGAAGGACGCCCCCTGCCATGACGACCTCCCTCCCCGACCCGCGCCTGCGTCCCTTCGGAGCGCGCACCGCCGGCCCCGGCCGCCCCGTCTACGTCGTCGGCGAGATCGGCATCAACCACAACGGCGACCTCGGCAACGCCTTCGCCCTCATCGACGTCGCCGCCGAGGCCGGATGCGACGCCGTGAAGTTCCAGAAGCGCACCCCGGAGATCTGCACCCCGCGCGACCAGTGGGACATCGAACGCGACACCCCCTGGGGCCGGATGACCTACATCGACTACCGCCACCGGGTCGAGTTCGGCGAGGACGAGTACCGCGCCATCGACGAGCACTGCGCCAAGCGCGGCATCGACTGGTTCGCCTCCCCGTGGGACACCCAGGCCGTCGCCTTCCTGGAGAAGTTCGACGTCCCCGCCCACAAGGTGGCCTCCGCCTCCCTCACGGACGACGAACTGCTGCGCGCCGTGCGCGCCACCGGCCGCACCGTCGTCCTGTCCACCGGCATGTCCACCCCGCAGCAGATCCGCCACGCGGTCGAGGTCCTCGGCAGTGCGAGCATCCTCCTCTGCCACGCCACTTCGACGTACCCGGCCAAGGCCGAGGAGCTCAACCTGCGGGTCATCGACACCCTGCGCGACGAGTACCCCAACGTCCCGATCGGCTACTCCGGCCACGAGACGGGCCTGCAGACCACCCTCGCCGCCGTCGCCCTCGGCGCCACCTTCGTCGAGCGCCACATCACCCTCGACCGCGCCATGTGGGGCTCCGACCAGGCCGCCTCCGTGGAGCCCGGCGGCCTGGCCCGCCTGGTCCGCGACATCCGCACCATCGAGACCGCCCTCGGCGACGGGGTCAAGCGGGTCTACGAGTCCGAGCTCGGCCCCATGAAGAAGCTCCGCCGCGTCCGCGGCGAGCTGGCAGCCGTCTAGGGAGCGTCCGGCGCGCACCGGTCCCGCCCCACGAGAAGGAGTACGTGTGAGCACCTCCGCCTCCACCCTGGCGTTCGTCGAGAGCCCGGTCCAACTCCTCAACGTGCTCGAATGGGCCTACGCGCGCGGCACCGCCGCCGACAGACCGCTGGACGGCGTCCCGAGCCAGCGCGGGCGCCGGGCCGCCGGGCGGGCGGCGGACCCCGGCCCCCGCCCGGCGGACACGCCGGCACCCGTGCGGATCGTCGTCCTGCCGCCCACCGACCCCATGTCCCGCGGCCAGCTGCGCCGGATGGCGGCACTGGCCCGGGACGAGGGGTGCGACGTGCAGTGGCAGGAGGCGCGCGGCAGCCGACTCGCGCCGCTGCGGGCGCTCGCCGCCCTGGCGGGCGACGTCCGCGCGGCGCGCACCGTCGTCATCGGTGACCCCTTCTCGCGCTACGTCCAGCTCCTGCTCACGCTGGTGCGCGCCGAGGAGCTCGTCGTGGTCGACGACGGCACCGCCACGATGGAGTTCGTCGCGCAGACCGCCCGCGGCGAACGCCTCGTCCGCTGGCACCGGGTCGGCGGCGGAGGGCTGCCCGGCCGCGTCCGCGAGCTGGCGTACGCGCCCGTCTCGGCGGCCGCCCGGCGCCGCTTCGTCCCGGACCGCACCGCCGGCCCCGGGGCGGCGCGCCGCGTCGAGCTGTTCACCTCGATGCCGGTCGCCCCGCACGGCGGGATGACGCTGCGGGCCAACGAGTTCGCCTGGACCCGCGCCCGCTTCGGCCCGCCCCGGCTGACCAGGGGCACCGACCTCGTCGGCACCTCGCTCGTGGAGACCGGAGTGGTGGACCCGGACCGCTACCTGGACGCGGTGCGCTCCCTCACCCTGGAGCACGGTGCCACCCGCTACTTCGCCCACCGCCGCGAGTCCCCGGAGAAGCTGCGCGCGCTGAGCCGGGCGACCGGGCTGGAGATCGTACGCCCGGACCTGCCACTGGAACTGATCGCCCGTCGGGGTCCGGTCGGCCGGACGATCCTCAGCTTTCCGTCCACGGTCGTCCACACCCTGCCGTACGCCCTGACCGGTACAGGTGTCACCGTCGCCGTATGCGATGTGGACCCGGACTGGCTCACCGGCTCCGCCTCCCCGCGCGCCCGCAGCTTCCTCGCGGGGGTCACCGACACCGCCCGTGATGTGCACAGACTGCCTGCCCAGGCGGCGCCCAGGGCCGGATGAGCGCGCGAGTTTACCCCCGCGCTCACCCGGTCATGCGTCCAGAGGCTGGGTTTCTTTCCCCTAACGGCATGAACTTTTCGTGATCCCCGGCCAGTTGACCCATCCGTGCGCCTACCCTTCAACGGGTGAACCAGTTGATGTCCCGCGAGTCCCAGACCCTCCAGCCCGTCGCGTCCGACCGGCCCGAGCTGCCCGGCAAACTTCCGGACCACCTGCGCACCGAACTGATCGCCTTCCGCCGGGACTTGCACATGCACCCGGAGCTCGGACACCAGGAATTCCGCACCACCGCGGCGATCAAGGCCAGGCTCGAGAAAGCCGGCCTTCGACCACGGGTCCTGAAGTCCGGCACGGGCCTGATCTGTGACGTGGGTACCTGGGACGGGGGCCGGCCGATGCTGGCCCTGCGCGCGGACATCGACGCCCTGCCCATTCCCGACACCAAGACGCACGTCTCGTACCGCTCGACCTTCCCGGACCGCGCCCACGCCTGCGGCCACGACGTGCACACCGCCGTCGTCCTCGGCGCCGGCCTCGTCCTCGCCGAGCTCGACCGGCAGGGTCTCCTGCCGCGGCCCGTGCGGCTGCTCTTCCAGCCCGCCGAGGAGGTGCTCCCCGGCGGGGCCACCGACGCGATCGAGTCCGGGGTGCTGGACGGCGTGGGCCGGATCGTCGCCGTGCACTGCGACCCCCGGGTCGACGCCGGCCGGATCGGACTGCGGCCCGGCCCCATCACCTCCGCCTGCGACCGGCTGGAGGTCACCCTCACCGGCTCCGGCGGGCACACGGCGCGGCCGCACCTGACCACCGACCTGGTGACCGCCGCCGCCCGGGTGGCCGTCGACGCCCCCGCCCTGCTCGCCCGCCGGATGGACGCCCGCTCGGGCATGTCCGTCACCTGGGGCCGGATCGAGGCCGGGCACGCCTGCAACGTCATCCCGATGCATGCCGAGCTGTCCGGAACCGTTCGGTGCCTGGACCTGGCGGCCTGGCACGAGGCCCCGGACATGATCCACGCGGCGATCGACGAGATCGCGACGATGCACGGGGCCAAGTTCGAGATCAACCACGTGCGCGGCGTGCCGCCGGTGGTCAACGATCCGGTGATCACCGAGCTGCTGCGCGAGGCGATGGGGGCCCGCTGCGGGGCCGAGTCGGTCGAGGACACCGAGCAGAGCCTGGGCGGGGAGGACTTCTCCTGGTTCCTGGAGCACGTTCCGGGTGCCATGGCACGCCTGGGAGTGCGCGCGCCGGGCGACACCGCCAAGCGGGATCTGCACCGCGGGGACTTCGATGTGGACGAGGACGCGATCGCCGTCGGCGTCGAGTTCTTCACCGCCGCTGCCTTGATCGACGGCCGCCGTACGCCGCCTTCCAGGTAGCGATCGGGCCCCGCCCTCTACAACATCGGCGAGCCTCTCGGCGGACGCGTCCAGCCCTTGGTACACAAGGGCTGGACGCGTTGGCAGTTACCGATCGGTCACTGTCCGGTTCACGACGATCCGATAACGACTCATGAACGGGCCTTTAACTGACATCTACGCGCGTTACGATCGCCGCGAAACCAGCGCCGGTCGTGGCGCTTCGGTCAGGTTTTGAAGGAGCCTCCCCTTGCGCCGGATCACCAGGATCGCCACCGTGGGCATCGCGTCCGCGGCGCTGGCCCTCTCGGCCACCGCCTGTGGCGGTAAGAAGTCCTCTGACGCTGCCGCCTCCCCCTCGGAGTCGGGCGGTCAGAAGTCCGCAGCCATCGCGTACGACATCGGTGGCCGCGGCGACCAGTCGTTCAACGACGCCGCCTACGCCGGTCTGAAGAAGGCCGAGACGGACCTCAAGATCAAGGGCGCCGAGGCGGAGCCCACCGACGGCGAGGGCGAGGCCGACAAGGTCCAGCGCCTCACCGAGCTGGCCCGCAAGGGCAACAACCCGGTCATCGGCGTCGGCTTCGCCTACGCCCCGGCCATCAAGAAGGTCGCGCCGAAGTTCCCGAACACCACGTTCGGCATCATCGACGACACCTCGGTGACCGGCCCGAACGTCGCCAACATGGTCTTCAACGAGGAGCAGGGCTCCTACCTGGCCGGCGTCGCCGCCGCCAAGGCGTCCAAGACCGGCACGGTCGGCTTCATCGGCGGTGTCGAGGTTCCGCTGATCAAGAAGTTCGAGGCGGGCTTCACCCAGGGCGTCAAGGACACCAACCCGAACGCCAAGGTGCTCTCCGCGTACCTGACCCAGCCGCCGAACTTCGACGGCTTCGCCAAGCCCGACCTCGGCAAGGCCGCCGCGCAGGGCCAGCTCGACGCGGGCGCCGACGTGATCTACGCCGCCGCCGGTCTCGCCGGTTCCGGTGCCATCGAGGCCGCGTCCGCCAAGGGCAAGTGGGCCATCGGCGTCGACTCCGACCAGTACAACCAGGCCGGTCTGGCGAAGTACAAGGACTCCATCCTGACCTCGGTCACCAAGGACGTCTCGGACTCCGTCTTCAACCTGATCAAGTCGGTCGAGGACGGCAAGCCCACCACCGGTGAGATCCGCTACGGCCTGGACAAGGACGGCGTCGGCCTGGCCGACTCCAACCCGAAGTACAAGGAGATGACCGACGTCATCGCCGCGGTGGAGAAGGCCAAGGCCGACATCATCGCCAAGAAGATCACCGTCAAGACCGCCCCGTAAGGCAGTCTGCGACATGTAGTCCTGGGTCTCCGGGGTCCGGGAAGCGATCGACATCGCTCCCGGGCCCCGAGCCTCATTCTGTGATCACTAGTCTGTGACCAAGCAGCCTTCGTGGCCGCGAGTTTTCACTTCCGACAGTGCTACGCGCGTAGAAGCATCGTGGACGCGATACTTTCACTCCCCGCCCTGTCCTCCCTGCCTTCCGCTCCTTTTGCGCCAAGGAGAGTGCGTCATCAACGCGTCCAGCCCGCCCCCCGCCGTAGAACTGCACGGCATCACAAAGCGCTTCCCCGGCGTCGTCGCCAACAAGGACATCGCGATCACCGTCCGCAAGGGCACGGTCCATGCCCTGATCGGTGAGAACGGCGCCGGCAAGTCGACTCTGATGAAGATCCTCTACGGCATGCAGAAGCCGGACGAGGGCACCATCGCCATCGACGGGGAGCAGGTCGCCTTCCACACGCCCGGCGATGCCATCGCCCGCGGCATCGGCATGGTGCACCAGCACTTCATGCTCGCCGACAACCTCACCGTCCTGGAGAACGTGGTTCTCGGCGGCGAGAAGCTGTACGGCATCGGCGCCAAGGCCCGTAAGAAGATCATGGAGATCTCGGACGCGTACGGCCTGGGCGTGCGCCCCGACGCCCTCGTCGAGGACCTCGGCGTTGCCGACCGCCAGCGCGTGGAGATCCTCAAGGTCCTCTACCGCGGCGCGAAGATCCTCATCCTCGACGAGCCGACCGCAGTGCTCGTGCCGCAGGAGGTGGACGCACTCTTCGACAACCTGCGCGAGCTCAAGTCCGAGGGTCTGACCGTCATCTTCATCTCGCACAAGCTGGGCGAGGTGCTGAAGGTCGCCGACGACATCACCGTCATCCGGCGCGGCACCACGGTCGGCACCGCCGACCCCAGGACCGCCACCCCCAAGCAGCTCGCCGAGCTGATGGTCGGTGCGGAGCTGCCGTCGCCCGAGACCCGCGAGTCCACGGTGACCACCACCCCGATGCTGCAGGTGACGGGCCTGACCATCGCCGCCTCCGACGCCGTCGTCGCCGAGCCGGAGGTCCTGGTGCCCGCCGGCGCCCCGGACTCCGCGACCCTGGAGAAGGCCGAGGCCGGCCGTCTCCTCCTGGACGACGTCAACCTCACCATCCACAAGGGCGAGATCCTCGGCATCGCCGGTGTCGAGGGCAACGGCCAGACGGAACTGATCGAGGCCCTCATGGGCATGATGGCCCCCGACGCGGGCGTCATCACCCTCGACGGCGCGGACATCACCAAGATGTCGGTGCGCAAGCGCCGTGAGGGCGGCATCGGCTACATCCCCGAGGACCGTCACCGCCACGGCCTGCTGCTGGAGTCCCCGCTCTGGGAGAACCGCATCCTCGGCCACGTCACCGAGGCGCCCAACTCCAAGAAGGGCATCCTCGACCCGAAGGCGGCCCGCAAGGACACCGAGCGGATCGTGCGCGAGTACGACGTCCGCACGCCCGGTATCGACGTCACCGCGGCCTCGCTCTCCGGCGGCAACCAGCAGAAGCTGATCGTCGGCCGCGAGATGAGCCACAACCCGAAGTTCCTCATCGCCGCCCACCCCACCCGCGGTGTGGACGTCGGTGCGCAGGCGCAGATCTGGGACGCGATCCGCGAGGCCCGTCGCGAGGGCCTGGCCGTGCTGCTGATCTCCGCCGACCTGGACGAGCTCATCGGCCTGTCCGACACCCTGCGCGTGATCTACCGCGGCCGCCTGGTCGCGGACGCCGACCCGGCGACCGTCACCCCCGAGGAGCTCGGCACCGCCATGACGGGCGCCGCCACGGGGCACCTGGAAGCAACCGACAACCACTCCGCCGCTGCCGACGGTGACACGACGGAGGACGAGGCCCGATGAAGAAATTCGACAAGGACCGGCTGCTGCTCGCCATCGCCGGGCCCCTGCTCGCGCTGCTCAGCGCGTTCGTGCTGACCATGATCGTGCTGGCGGCGACGGGCATCAACCCGATCGAGCCGCTGCGCATCATGGTCGAGAACGGCGGCTACGAGGACGTCCAGATCCTCATCGTCAACCAGGCCGGCACGTACTACCTGGCAGCCCTGGCCGTCGCCATCGGCTTCCGGATGAACCTCTTCAACATCGGCGTCGACGGCCAGTACCGCCTCGCCGCGATGATCTCCGCCGTGGTCGGTGGCGCCATCGCGCTGCCCGGCCCGCTGCACATCCTGCTGATCGTGGTCGTCGCCATGCTGACCGGTGCCTTCTGGGCCGGTATCGCGGGTGTCCTCAAGGCCAAGCGCGGCGTGAGCGAGGTCGTCTCGACGATCATGCTGAACGCCATTGCGACCAGCCTCATCGCCTGGCTGATCCTGCCGAAGAACCTCGGTGTGCAGGTGGAGGGCTCCAACGACCTCACCACCGGTGAGATCGCCCAGTCCGGCTGGTTCCCGGCCCTGTCCATGGGCGACTCGGGCGAGATCTACGGCTTCACCTTCATCGCCTTCGCCCTCGGCGTCGTGTACTGGTTCGTGCTCAACCGCACCCGCTTCGGCTTCGACCTGCGCGCCAGCGGCGCCAGCGAGTCCGCCGCCGCGGCCTCCGGTGTCGACTCCAAGAAGATGATCATCACCGCCATGCTCATCTCCGGCGCCGTCGCCGGCCTGTCCGGCATGCCCGTGCTGCTCGGCGAGAGCCACACCTACACCCTCGTCTTCCCCGTGGGTGTGGGCTTCACCGGCATCACCATCGCCCTGCTCGGCCGCAACAGCCCCATCGGCATCTTCTTCGCCGCCCTCCTGATGGCCTTCATCGACAAGGCGTCGGCCGGCCTCGACACGGCCGGCTACGCCAAGGAGATCGGCACGATCATGAAGGGCCTGATCGTGATCGCGGTGGTCGTCTCCTACGAGCTCATCCGCCGCTACGGCATCCGGCGCCAGCAGCAGAAGGTCGGCGAGGAGCTGGCCGCGGGCCACGCCATGAAGACCGAGAAGGAGGTCGCGGCGTGAGCGCCAGCACCGTTTCCACGAAGAAGGCGGCGCCCGCCCCGGGCGGCCGCAAGAAGCTCACCCTGCCCTGGATCCTGCTGATCATCGCGGGTGGCCTCGCACTGGTCTCGCTGGTCCGCGTGATCTCCGGGGCCGACGACCTGACCTCCATCGGCCAGGTCTCCGGCGCCCTCTCCCTCGCCGTGCCGATCGGCCTCGCCGGTCTCGGCGGTCTGTGGGCCGAGCGCGCGGGCGTCGTCAACATCGGCCTCGAAGGCATGATGATCCTCGGCACCTGGTTCGGTGCCTGGGCGGGCTACCAGTGGGGCCCCTGGACCGGTGTCCTCGTCGGCATCGCAGGCGGCGCCGTCGGCGGCCTGCTGCACGCGATCATCACGGTCACGTTCAACGTCAACCACATCGTCTCCGGTGTGGCCATCAACATCCTGGCGCTGGGCTTCACGCAGTACCTGTCGAACTTCACGTTCGCCGAGGCGCCGGGCGGCTCCTCCAAGCAGTCCCCGCAGGTCGAGCCGATCACCAAGATCACCATTCCGGGGCTCTCGGACTGGATGGCCGACCTCCAGGGCAAGCACTGGTTCTTCGTCTCGGACCTCGCCGGCGTCATCGGCGGCCTGATCACCGAGATCTCGCTGCTGACCATCGTGGCCCTGCTGCTGATCCCCGCCACCTGGTGGGTGCTGTGGCGGACCTCCTTCGGTCTGCGCCTGCGCTCCTGCGGTGAGAACCCGATCGCCGCCGAGTCCCTCGGCGTCAACGTCTACAAGTACAAGTACATCGCCGTGATCGTCTCCGGCGCCCTCGCGGGCCTCGGTGGCGTGTACCTCTCCGAGGTCGCCAGCCCCATCTACCAGGAGGGCCAGACCGGCGGCCGCGGCTACATCGGTCTCGCCGCGATGATCTTCGGTAACTGGATGCCGGGCGGCATGGCGCTGGGCGCGGGCCTGTTCGGCTTCATCGACAGCCTCAAGCTGCGCGGTGGCGCCGAGAACGTCCACGCGATGCTGCTGCTGATCGCGATCCTGCTGGTCATCGTCTGCGTCTGGCAGCTCTACAAGAAGAAGTACATCCAGGCCGGCATCTCGGCGGTCTTCGCCGTGCTGCTGTTCGTCTGGTACGTGACGACGGACGCGGTGCCGAGCCAGTTCGTCGACGCGGCCCCGTACCTGACCACGCTGCTCGTGCTCGCCCTGTCGGCGCAGCGCCTGCGGATGCCCAAGGCGGACGGCATGCCGTACCGCAAGGGCCAGGGCAAGTGACCGCGGAGCACGCGGTGGACTGGGAAGTCCTGCGGACGCACGCCCGGGAAGCGATGACCCGGGCGTACGCCCCCTACTCGGGCTTCCCGGTCGGGGTCGCCGCCCTCGTGGACGACGGCCGCGTCGTGACCGGCTGCAACGTCGAGAACGCGAGCTACGGGCTGGGCCTGTGCGCCGAGTGCGGCCTGGTCTCCTCCCTCCAGGCGACGGGCGGCGGCCGCCTCACGCACTTCACGTGTGTGGACGGCAAGGGCGAGGTCCTCGTCCCGTGCGGGCGCTGCCGACAGCTGCTGTACGAGTTCGGCGGCGACGAGCTGCTGGTGGAGACCCCGGCCGGGGTCCTGCCGCTCGCGGCGATGCTGCCGCAGGCCTTCGGGCCCGATCACCTGAGATAGCCGTGCCGACGGCCCTTCGCCCCTGCCGGGCGGAGGGCCGTCGCACTTCCGTTTCCCGAACCCCTCTCTCCCTCTCTCTATGCGCGTAGAAGGAAGCACTTCATGGACGTCATCTCCGTCATCCGGACCAAGCGGGACCGCGGTGAGCTGAGCCCCGAGCAGATCGACTGGGTCATCGACGCCTACACCCGCGGCGTCGTGGCGGACGAGCAGATGTCCGCGCTGGCCATGGCCATCCTGCTGAACGGCATGAACCGGACCGAGATCGCCCGCTGGACCGCCGCGATGATCGCCTCCGGCGAGCGCATGAACTTCGACGCCCTCTCCCGTCCGACCGCCGACAAGCACTCCACCGGCGGCGTCGGCGACAAGATCACCCTTCCGCTGGCCCCGCTCGTCGCCGCCTGCGGCGCCGCCGTGCCGCAGCTGTCGGGCCGCGGCCTCGGCCACACCGGTGGCACCCTCGACAAGCTGGAGTCCATCCCCGGCTGGCGCGCGCTGCTCTCCAACGAGGAGATGATGCGCGTCCTGGACACCACCGGCGCGGTCATCTGCGCGGCCGGCGACGGGCTCGCCCCGGCCGACAAGAAGCTCTACGCGCTGCGCGACGTCACCGGCACCGTCGAGGCCATCCCGCTGATCGCCTCCTCGATCATGTCGAAGAAGATCGCCGAGGGTACGGGCTCGCTCGTCCTGGACGTGAAGGTCGGCTCCGGCGCCTTCATGAAGAACATCGAGGACGCGCGCGAGCTGGCCCGCACCATGGTCGGTCTCGGCACCGACTCGGGCGTCAAGACCGTCGCGCTCCTGACGGACATGTCCACCCCGCTCGGCCTGACCGCCGGCAACGCCCTCGAAGTCCGCGAGTCGGTCGAGGTCCTCGCGGGCGGCGGCCCCGCCGACGTCGTCGAGCTCACCATCGCGCTGGCGAAGGAGATGCTGGACGCGGCGGGCATCAAGGACGCCGACCCGGCGAAGGCCCTGGCCGACGGCTCCGCGATGGACCACTGGCGCCGGATGATCGCGGCCCAGGGCGGCGACCCGGACGCGGCCCTCCCGGTCGCCCGCGAGCAGCACGTCGTCACCGCCCCGGAGTCGGGCGTGCTGACCCGCCTGGACGCGTACGGCGTCGGCGTCGGCGCGTGGCGCCTCGGCGCGGGCCGCGCCCGCAAGGAGGACCCGGTGCAGGCGGGCGCCGGCATCGAGCTGCACGCGAAGCCGGGCGACACCGTCACGGCCGGCCAGCCGCTGATGACCCTGCACACGGACACCCCGGAAAAGTTCGACTACGCCCTGGCGGCGCTGGACGGCTCCTTCGACATCGCCGCGGCGGGCACGTCCTTCTCCGCCACGCCGATCGTCCTGGACCGCATCGCCTGACCTGCGGCTTCCCCTTCGGGTGAACGGGACCGGTGGACCCCCACCGGTCCCGTTCGGCATGCTCGGATCGGTGACGAACCGATGGCGATCCACTTGTACGGCGAGCCGGCGAACGGTACCTACCGCCTGCTGTGGTCGGGCACGTTCGGCGAGACCGTCAAGCTTCCGGAGCCCTTCGCCGTGGCGATCGACACCTCCGCCTTCCCCCGGCCCTGAACCCGGTGCACCGGCAGGGGCGGTCTCGGCGATGAGTTCCGGCGGGTGGGGGAGTCATCCCCTCGTGGAGACCACCCGACTCGTGCTGCCCGGACCCGCCCCGACCGCGCGTGACGCCGCAACGCTGTGTGCGCGCCTGGCCCGCCTGTACGAGGACGGGGCCCGCGCGGTGGAGTGCGACGCGCGGGCCGTCACCGCGCCGGACCTGGGCGTCGTGGAGGTGCTGGCCCGGCTGCGGCTGACCGCGCGGGGGCGGCCGTTCCGGGTGGCCGGGGCCGCGCCCGCCCTACGCGCCCTGCTGGAACTCGTCGGACTCGTCGAGCTGCTCGGGGAGGCCGAAGAGCGGGAACCACCGGGCCGTGTCGAGGAAGGCGTTGAGGCCGACGATCCGGCCGTCTGAGACCTCCAGCACCTGCAGCGCCCACGGCGTGTGCCCGGGCCGGCCGTCCTCGCGCGGCCGGTACTGCCCGAAGGCCGGCATGCCGTTCGCGGTCGTCGGGATCAGGCGGGAGCCCTTGCAGCCGATGCCCTGGTTGAGGTGCCATGCCGCGATGTCCGCCTTGCCCTGCAGCCACAGGTCGAACGGCGGCATGGACAGGACGGCGTCCTCGTGCAGGAGCGTCGTCAGGCGCGAGATGTCGTACGACTCGAAGGCCGCGAGGTACTGCTTCAGCAGCTTCGCCTGCTCGGCGTCCAGCGGGTCGGCCGACTCGCTCGCGCGCACCCGCTGTCCGGCGAGCGTGGCCCGCGCCCGCTGGAGCGCACTGTTCACCGACGCCACCGTGGTGTCCAGCAACTGCGCGACCTCGTCAGCCTTCCAGGCCAGTACCTCGCGCAGGATGAGCACCGCGCGCTGCTTGGCCGGCAGGTGCTGGAGCGCGGCGACGAAGGCGAGCCGTACGGACTCCTTCGCGAGCGCCATCTCCGCCGGGTCCGCGGTCTGCGGCAGCACCCGGCCGTCCGGGACGGGCTCCAGCCAGGTCACCTCGGGCCGCTGGTTGAGAACGGCGGAGGACTGGTGCTGCGGCGCGGTCAGGTCCATCGGCCGGGCCCGCTTGTTCCCGGCGTTCAGCAGGTCCAGGCAGACGTTGGTGGCGATCCGGTAGAGCCACGACCGCAGCGAGGAACGGCCCTCGAACTTCTCGTGGCTGCGCCAGGCGCGGATGTAGGTGTCCTGCACCGCGTCCTCGGCGTCGAAGGCGGAACCGAGCATCCGGTAGCAGTAGCCCGTGAGCTCGACCCGGTAGCGGTCCATCGCCGCGTCGAGGTCGCTGCTGGTGGTGGCGAGGTCACTCATGGCGGTCCGTCCCCCTGACGTACGTGGCTCCTTCGGAACCTACCCGAGGGCACTGACAACGGCAGCCGGAAGTGCGGAGCAGCCCAGATCTATCGACATCAAGTATCTTGACGTCAAGATTATTGTGCGGCAGGCTTCCTGCGGTATCTCGACATCGAGATACCTGGACGGTGGACGGGGAGGTGCCGGAATGCGGCGTGGCGGGGAGATCCGGAAGGCGCGGCGGGGAGAGCGGGAACCCGGCCTGGTGGCGCAGCTGCGGCGGCCGCCCGGCGGCCGCGACGCACGGATCATGCTGCTCGCCCAGCTCCTGGACCGCGCCGGCACCGGCGTCTGGGCCGCAGCCTGTGTCCTCTACTTCACCTTCGTCATCGGCCTCGACGCCGGACAGGTGGGGCTGCTCCTCGGCGCGTCCGGGGTGGCGGGCATCGCCGGCTCGCCCCTGGCGGGCCACCTCGCCGACCGCTTCCCGGTGCGCTCCCTGCTGATCGGCGCCCACCTGCTGCGCCTGGTCACCCTCTGTCTACTGCTCGTCGTCACCGACTTCGCGCTCCTGCTGTGCGTCGTGGCCGTCACCCACCTGGGGGACCGGGCGGCCAAGACCCTGGAGATGCTGTTCGCCACCCGGGTCGCGGGCGAGCGGCGCGCCACCTACCAAGCGCTGTCGCGCAGTTCGGCGAACGCCGGCTACGCGCTCGGCGCGGGCCTCGCCGCCATCGGCCTCGCCGTCGGCACCCGCGGCGCCTACCACGTGCTCATCCTGGCCAACGCGCTGTCGTTCCTCGTGGCCGCCGCCCTGGTGTGGCGCACGCGGGAACCGCGCGGCCGCGGGCTTGTGGCCGCACCGTCACCCGTACCCGCCGCCGCCACCGCCACCGAGGCCCCGGCCCCGGCGGGGAGGCGGAGTCCCTGGCGGGACCGCGGCTACCTCCGGTTCGTCCTGCTCGACATCCCGATGAACCTCGACGACTCGATCCTGGGCCTCGGCATCCCGCTCTGGCTGGTGAGCCGCACCTCGGCGCCGCACGAGCTGATACCGGCCTTCCTGGTCATCAACACCGTGCTCGTCGTCGTCCTCCAGCTGCGCGTGTCGGCGAAGGTCCGCGACGCCCGCGGGGCGACGGGAGCGGTCGCCCTCTACGGGCTCACCACGCTCCTGTGCTGCGGCCTGCTGGCCGCCGCGACCGGTCGCGGCGCCTGGGCCGCCTCCGCCGCCCTGCTCGCCGCGGCGGTGCTGGCCACCGCGGCGGAGCTGATGCGCTCGGTGAGCTCCTGGGAGCTAGCCGTCTCCCTCGCGCCCCGGGAGGCGCGCGCCTCGTACCTCGGAGTGGCCGGCATGGCCCAGTCCGTCCAGAAGTCCGCCGGACCGCTGCTGCTGACGGGCGCGGTGATGGCCGCGGGCCCGGCGGGATGGCTGGCCCTCGGAACGGCGGTGGCGGGCCTGTCGCTCGTCCAACGGCGCTTCAGCCTGCGCCGGTTGGAGGAGCAGGCCGCCCCGGCCGCCATGCCCGCCTCCGCGTCCGCCTGAGGCTACGTACCGGGCTTGCGGCCGTACACGTAGACGTCCTCCCCCTTCCCGAGGAGGTTCCAGTACGCCTTCGCGTCGGCGGGCCGCATGTTCACGCAGCCGCCCGAACCGGGCGGGTTCCACATGCTCTTGGTGGTCGAGTGGAAGGCGATGCCGCGGTCGAAGAACTGCGCGTACGGCATCGACACGTCGTAGAGCGTCGACCAGTGGTCGATGCTGCGGAGGTAGATCTTCTTCGGGCCGGTCCGCGTCTCCGTGCCGTCCTTGCCCGTGCGGACCGGGACGGGGCCGTACTTGAGGGCGGAACCGTCCTGGATCCAGCTGAGCTGCCGCGTCAGGTCCACGCAGGCGATCCGCCCCCGGTCCACCGGGCAGTCACCCGCCCGGTTCGGGGTGCCGCCCGCCGCCCGCTGGGCCAGCATCGTGCTCATCACCTGCCAGGTCAGCGGCCCGGCGTAGCCCTGGGCCGGGCTGATCCCGTGGCTTCTCTGGAACGCCCGGACGGCCGTGCAGTCGGCCGCCGACTGCCTCCCGTCCACGGGCCGTCCCAGGAACATCTCCACCTGGCGCTGGTACGGCCCGGCGGACCGGTTGCAGGAGGCGGCCTCTGCCGTACCGCCTCCCGCGACCACCGCCAACGGCAGCGCCAGCGCCGCCGCTCCGCCCCACACCGCCGCGCGCCGCACCGACCGCCCGCGCGCCCTCCGCGTCCCCATCCGGTCCTCCCCTGCTCACCGCACTTCGTTCTCCGTGTTGAATGCCCGGAAAACGAGCAGGGGTTGCCTCCGGTGGAAGCGAAGTCCGCGTCAGCGCACGCCCGCTGCGCAAGCCGGTACGCGCCGCTGCGCGCGGGCCGCGTGCGTCCCGTACAAGGTGATCGACACGACGCCGAGCACCGCGAGGAGCGCGATGCCGACCGTGGCCGCCCAGCCGGCCTCGTGGTAGGCGAGGGCGCCGAGGGTGCCGCCCGCGCTGGAACCGAGGTAGTACGCCGACTGGTAGAGCGCGGAGGCCTGAGCGCGGCCCGTTTTCGCCGTCCGGCTCACCGCGGCCGAGGCCACCGCGTGCCCGGCAAAGAAACCGGCCGTGATCAGGACCAGCCCCAGCACGACCGTCACCAGGGAGTCCGCCAGCGACAGCAGCAGTCCCAGAGCCGTGGTGGTCACGGCCAGGTACAGCGCGCCGCGCCGCCCCGTACGGGCCACCAGCTTGCCGGCGGCCGCGGAGGAGACCGTGCCGACCAGGTAGATCAGGAAGATCGACCCGATCACGCCCTGGCCGAGCGAGAACGGCTCGTCCACCAGCCGGTAGCCGATCACCGTGTAGACCGCACCGAAGACCGTCATGAACAGCGCGCCGATCCCGTACAGCCGCAGCAGCAGCGGGTCGCGCAGATGACCGGCGACGGTACGGCCCACCGCGCGCGGGTTCAGCGACGCCGGGCGGAAGAACCTCGCCCGCGGCAGCAGCACCAGGAAGGTCACCGCGCAGACCAGCGCCATCACCGCGACCGCCGCCAGACCCGCGCGCCAGCCTCCCAGCTGCGCCGCCCAGCCGGTGACCAGGCGGCCGCTCATGCCGCCGATGGAGTTGCCCGCCACGAACAGGCCGATCGCGGCCACCAGCGCCCTGGGCCGGACCTCCTCCGCCAGGTACGCCATCGCCGAGGCCGGAATGCCGGCGATCGCCGCACCCTGCACGGCGCGCAGCACCACCAGCCACTCCAGGTTCGGCGCGAAGGGGACGAGGAGGGCGACACCGACGGCGACCGCCATCGACCAGGTCATCGTCCGGGTACGGCCGAACCGCTCGGAGAGCGCGCTGAGCGGGAGCACGAACAGCGCGAGGGCGCCGGTGGCCGCGGACACCGTCCAGCTGGCCTGACCCGCCGTCACCCCGAGGTCGTCGGAGATCGCGGGCAGCAGTGCCTGGGTGGAGTAGAGGAGGGCGAAGGTCGCCAGTCCGGCGGCGAAGAGCGCGAGGCTCATCCGGCGGTAGCCGGGGCGGCCGGGGGAGTGGGGTTCCGGTGCGGGGGACGACGCGGTGGAGGCACCCGGGATGACAGGTGCCCCGGTATGAACGGGAGGCATGCTTCGACGGTAGGCCCGTGTTTTTCATGCGTCCAATGCACAGAATCGCGATAATCGATCCACTGCTGCATCAGTCCAGGTCAGGAGCGTGGATGTCGACGAACCGTTACGTAGAAGACATGGCGGTGACAACCTCGCTGGCGCCCCGGCTGGCGTATTTCGTCGCCGTCGCCCGGCACGAGCACGTCACCCGCGCCGCCCAGGAACTCGGCGTGCCGCAGTCCACCCTGTCCCGGGCCATGGTTCGCCTCGAACAGCAGCTGGGCGTCTCCCTGTTCGCGCGCAAGGGCCGCACCGTCGCCCTCACCACGGCGGGCCGCACCTTCCTGGCCTCCGCCGAACAGGCCCTGGACGGCATCGCCCACGCCGCGGAGTCCGTCCAGCAGGACGCCGACCCGGCCTACGGCAAGGTCGCCTTCGGCTTCCTTCACACCCTCGGCCCCGAGACCGTACCCGGCCTCATCCGCGCCTTCCGCGCCGACCACCCGCGGGTGCGCTTCTCCCTCGTCCAGAACTACGGCGAGGCCATGCTGGAGAAGCTGCGCGCCGGCGAGCTCGACCTCTGCCTCACCTCGCCGCTCCCCGACGCCCCCGACCTCGTCGCCCGCCGCCTCGACGAACAGAGGCTGCGCCTGGTCGTCCCCGACGACCACCGCCTCGCGGGCCGCAAGCGCATCCGCCTCGCCGAGGCCGCGGAGGAAGCCTTCGTCACCCTGGAGGCCGGCTACGGCCTGCGCCGCATCACCGACGACCTGTGCGCGGAGGCCGGCTTCACCCCCCGCGTCGCCTTCGAGGGCGAGGAGGCCGAGACCCTGCGGGGCCTGGTCGCCGCCGGCCTCGGCGTGGCCCTGCTGCCACCGCCGGCCGTGGCCCGCCCCGGAGTGGTCGAGCTGAACGTCACCGCCCCGCGCGCCGTCCGCGAGATCGGCGTCGCCTGGCTCGACGGCCACCCCGACACCCCGCCGGTCGCCGAGTTCAAGCGCTTCCTCCTCTCCCGTCGCGGCCGCCTCATCCCGGAACTGGAACAGCCTGCCGCACAGGAGGGGCACCACCCCGAAAACTGATGGCCGTCCCCGGCTCCTCCGAGCAGAATCAGCAGGGTTGCCGGGGTCTGGGGAAGCTGTTTGGACGTGTTCGTGTGCGCGGGGTGCGGTACGGAGCTGACGGCCCCGGTCTCCCGGGTCGCCCTTCCCGACCACACCCACTACGGGGCGTGGGAGCGACTGCACCCGCCGCTGATGGAGCCGGCGACGTACGCCGTCGAACCCCGGCCCACCGGTCCGCCCTGGCGGTCGTGGGACGACGTGGGGGAGGACCTGGCGGCCGAACAGGGGGTGTACCTGCGGCAGTACGCCGTGTCCTTCGGTTCGCGGGACCGGGTCGTCATCGCGCCCGGCGACTCCCGCGGCACGGCCCTGATCCTCGACAAGTGCGAGGGCTACTGCATGGGCATCGACGGCCGTGACGGGCCCAACCTGGCGTGCGAGGGCTGCGGGCGCCCGGTGGCGACGCGCATGGACAACTGCGGGCTGTGGCAGACGGTGTGGCTGGAGGCCGACGAGGTCCGGCGCGTGCCCTCCGGCGCGCCCGCCGTCCCGGTCCCCGGCTGGGACGAGCTGGACCTGGAGGCCTGCGCCGTGGCGCCCGTCGAACTCGACGGCTCCTGGAGCTTCCGCTGGGAGGCCGCCGTCCCGGTGGCCCTCGCCCGCCTGGCGGTGGCCTGCGAGGGCCGCCCGGTGACGCTGCCGGGTCCCCTCGCCGACCTGGTCGGTGACGCCGTCGCCGGCTACCTGCCCGCAGGTCCGCCGGCCCTCACCGCGCGCCTCGCCGGGCCGGGGAGGCCCGCCCTCCCGCCCGGCGGCGACGTCCTCCTGGTACCCCGCCACCCCGTCACGGGGGAGCCGTGGCGGCCCCCGGACGGCACGGCGCCCGTGGTACCGCTGGACATCGGCGTCTGGGCCCACCTCGTGCTCCCGGGGGAGACCTCGCCGCTGCCCGCGACGGGCACGCTGCCGGACGGCGTGCTGCGCGACGACTACGTCCTGCCGCTGCGCCCCTGGCGCAGCTTCCACCCCCACGGCCGGGCCTTCAGGGACACCCTGGCCCACCTCCCCGACATCCGCCGCCCGGAGCTGCGCGCCTACTACGACCGGTACGGCGGGCCGGGGCCGTACTAGTCCGGCGGGGCGGCGGCCGGCGCGGGGTGCGGTGACAGCAAGTACCCGGCCTGGAACCGGGACTTGGCGCCCACCGCCCGCATGATCTCCGCGATGTGGCGCTGGCAGGTCCGCTCCGACATGCCGAGACGGCGCGCGATCACCTTGTCCTCCAGGCCCTCCGACAGCAGCCGTACGATCGTCTGCCGCAGCTCGTCCGAGATCGACCGCGCCGCCTCCGGGCTCACCGACGTGGGGAAGGGCTCCGCCCCCAGCCACGACCGCTCGAAGGCTGCGGTCATGAAGTGCACGACGCTCGGCTCGCGCACCACCAGCGCCGCCCCGCTGCGGTCCGGCACCGACATCAGCCCCGTGCGCCCGTCGAACACGAGCATCCGCATCAGCCCGTCGCCGAGCGTCCGCACCTGCGCGCCCAGCGCCGTCACCCGCTCCACGTACGCCGCCGTGGGCCGCGAGTACCGGGCGGTGTGCTGGTAGATCGTCCGCATCCGGACCCCGCGCGTCAGCAGCGACTCGTCCCGTCCGATCGACTCCTCCAGGGTCTCCGGGGGGCGGCCGCCCCCCGGCTGCGAGGTCAGCAGCTCCTGCTCGCACGCCGCGGCCAGCTCCGCGATCAGCCCCCGTACGGCACCGAGGTCCGTGACCAGCTCCAGGCGTCCCGCCCCGCTGAGGTCCCGGTGCGCGGTGCCCGCCTCGTACGCGGGCACGAGCGCCTCCAGCCGGCCCCGCAGCCGGTCCATCTCGTCGTGGGTCTCCCGTACGAGCAGGGCCAGCGGGGCCAGGGCCCGGGCCGCCGCCGCCCGCGGCGCCACCGCGCTCCACCGGTCCGGCCCACCGCCCGGCGCCCGCTGGAGCAGGTGCGCCGCGGCCAGCTCGGTGATCGCGGCGGCCGCGCGCACGCCGAGGGCCCGCGCGGCCTCGTCGGCGTGGAAGGCGTGCCGCTCGACGGCGTACGCGTACAGGCGCCGGGCGGCGGGGGACAGCTCCCCGGAGACACCGGCTGCCCCGGACGCCGCCCCGTGCGGTCCGGTTTCCTCGGCTGGCATGTGCCTATTCGTCCCTGTCTGGACCTGTTCGTAAACCCCTCGTGTTCCCGCAAGGCGGCAAGACGACGCCTGGGAGGACTCGTTCGGCACATGCCTGCCGGGCACAGTGGTCGCACGGCGTGAAGGGGGAGCACGGTCGCGCCGGTCCATCCGTGCCATCCGACCGAGAGGGGGCGGAACGGCGGGTACGGACGGACCGGCGTGCCTACGGGGACCGTCGCAGGACGGGAGGACCCGTCAGTCGGAGGGCTTCGCGTAGTCGGAGAAGCCGGTCCAGTCCAGTGTCACGCACGGCTCGTCGCCCACCACCCAGGCGTCGTGCCCGGGGTGCACCCGCATGTAGTCGCCGGGACCGAACTCGGCGCTCTCCCCGCCGTCCGTGACGACCTTCATGCGGCCGCTCACGACGTACCCGGTGTGGTCGGCCCGGCAGCTGTCCGTCCCGGCCAGCGGCTTGATGTGCTCCGACCACTTCCAGCCCGGCTCGAAGACGGCCCGTCCGACGGCGCCGTCCCCCGTGTCCACGAGATCCAGCCGGCCCATGCCGCCGACGAACGGCCTGGTCTCGTCCGGCTCGTCGAAGGTCCTGCGGTCGATCGCGGCCATGACGTATCGCCTCCGGGAATGGTGCGTGCGCCCCGAGTCCACTTCTCACGGTACGCCGCGGGCCCCCGGCGCGGAATGCGTCCCGGCCCGCGCCTCACCCTCCGCCTCACCCCCGCAGCGATCTCCCGAAACCCGAGGCCAGCGGCATCCTCAGACCCAGCGGCGGCGGCGCGGCCAGGGCGTCCGTCACGGGGCGCGAGTACCGCGCCGCCAAGACCGCGCCCAGGACGAAGTCCACGCCCAGTGCGACCACTTCCGCCTGGTGCTCGCGCAGCCCGTGGCCGTCCGAGTGCACCTCGAACCGGCACGTGGAGCGGTTCGCCTTCTTCGCCCGCTCCGCGAGGCGGAACGAGATCTCCGGGTCGCTGCGGGCGTCGTTCGTGCCGTGCACGATCAGCACCTGCCGCCCCGAGAGCTGTTTCACCGGTTCAGGGGAGCCGGAAGGCGCCCCCTCCACCAGGCAAGGGGCCAGTGCCAGAACCGAGTTGACGGCTTCGTGGCCCGCTGCCCGCAGGGCGGCCAGACCTCCCGCGTCATAGCCGGCCAGGCACACCGGTACGTCCCCGTACCGACGCACCGCCTCGTCCGCCGCCCACCGCGCCTGTTCCTCCCGCGGGGACTCCCCGCCGTGGACGACGGCGTGCGCGACCAGGCCGTCGGCGCCGCCCGCCCGGGCCAGCGCCCGCGCGAGCGGACGCAGGGGACCGGGGGAGAATCTGGACGCTCCGGGAAGCAGGAGCACCACCCCGTTGACCGGGCTTCGCGTGGGATCCGAGCCGGTTCTCGCGCCGGCCGCCCGCCCCAGGCGGGCCCCGCGCGCCGGCGGCGCATGCTGTGCCATGGCGGAACAGTCTCAGACCTTCGGGTGTACGCCATCCGTCCGCGCGGTCTCTGTTACATATCGACGCCCGCCGGGGACACCCCGCTCTACGCGCGTAGGAGTAGAGTGCGCAGATGACGAGCGAGACCCCGAACCTGCCGACCCCGGACCAGATCCGTCGTTCCCCCAAGGTGCTCCTGCACGATCACCTCGACGGTGGACTGCGTCCCGGGACCATCATCGAGCTGGCCCGCGAGGTCGGCTACGAGAACCTCCCCGAGACCGACGCCGACAAGCTCGGCATCTGGTTCCGCGAGGCCGCCGACTCCGGCTCCCTGCCGCGTTACCTGGAGACCTTCGCGCACACCTGCGCGGTCATGCAGACGAAGGCGGCCCTCTACCGCGTCGCCGCCGAGTGCGCCGAGGACCTGGCCGAGGACGGCGTCGTCTACGCCGAGATCCGCTACGCCCCCGAGCAGCACCTGGAAGCCGGCCTGACCCTCGAAGAGGTCGTCGAGGCCGTGAACGACGGCTTCCGCGAGGGCGAGCGCCGCGCCAAGGCCAACGGCCACCGCATCCGCGTCGGCGCCCTGCTGACCGCGATGCGCCACGCGGCCCGCGCGCTGGAGATCGCGGAGCTGGCCAACCGCTACCGCGACAACGGCGTCGTCGGTTTCGACATCGCCGGCGCCGAGGCCGGGTTCCCTCCCACCCGCCACCTCGACGCCTTCGAGTACCTCAAGCGCGAGAACAACCACTTCACGATCCACGCGGGCGAGGCCTTCGGCCTGCCGTCGATCTGGCAGGCACTGCAGTGGTGCGGTGCCGACCGCCTCGGCCACGGTGTGAAGATCATCGACGACATCGAGGTCGCCGAGGACGGCTCGGTCAAGCTGGGCCGCCTGGCCAGCTACGTCCGGGACAAGCGCATCCCCCTGGAGATGTGCCCGACCTCGAACCTGCAGACGGCCGCGGCCGCCTCGTACGCCGAGCACCCGATCGGTCTGCTGCGCAAGCTGCACTTCAGGCTCACGGTCAACACCGACAACCGCCTGATGAGCGGCACCAGCATGAGCCGCGAGTTCGAGCACCTCGTGGACACCTTCGGCTACACGCTGGACGACATGCAGTGGTTCACCGTCAATGCGATGAAGTCCGCGTTCATTCCTTTCGATGAACGACTGGCCATGATCAACGAGGTCATCAAGCCGGGCTATGCGGAGCTGAAGTCGGAATGGCTGTTCCGCCAGACCGCCTCCACCAGCGGTTCCGTCTCGGCGTAGGCCATGGCATGACGGACTGAAAGCGCCCGGGAGAGGCAATTTCCGGGCGCTTTCTCATATGAGCGGATGTTTGCGGGCGGGGGTTTGAAGTGACTAGTTTGCGGAGCCGCTCAATTCCCCGTCGCAAGGAATACCTTTCATGAAGCAGTCAGCTGCCAAGTTCCTCGGTGCCGCCGCCGTCGGCGCCGCCCTCGCCGCCGTCGCCGCCGGTACCGCTTCCGCCGCCGTTCCCGCCATCGGCATCACCGACGCGCTGGGCACCGCCACCGGCGCGCTCGAGGGCGTCACCAGCCAGCAGCAGATGAAGGCCGAAGAGGGGCAGCCGAGCGACCCCACCGCCGCGGTCACGGGTCTGCTGGGTCCGGTCACCGGCGCCCTCAACGGCTGACGCCGAAGCGAAAAGGCGAACGCGCGCACGGCGGTCGCACGCTCCTTCGACGAGGTGTGTGTGCCGCCGTGCGGTGTGCCACGATCACCACCAACTGCCCGCCGACGCACTGGGTATGAGGTTCTCGGTCATGCGCATGAAGGCACGAGCGACGTTGGTCGCGCTGGTCCCCGCCCTGCTGGTCGCCGCGGTGGGGTGCAGCAGCACGGACGCCCCCGCGACGGGCAGGTCCCCCGACCCCAAGGGGTCCGAGGCCGGCACCGGCGGCGCGCCCGGCGCCCCCGCGGCCTCCCCGGACCCGGGCGGATCGGCCCCGCCGAAGACCGGCGGCACCGCGCTGGAGCGGTCCGCGCTCGCCCAGGGCGACCTGCCCGGCTACCAGGTCTCCGCCCAGGGCAAGAACCCCAACGCACCGGACGGACAGCCGCAAGCCGACAAGAAGGCCTGCCAGCCGCTGGCCGACATCATGGGCGACAAGCCGGACCCCGCCGCGCGCGAGACCGTCAACCGGGGCATCGGATCCCAGAAGCAGGCGGGTCTCGCGGTCTCCGCCTCCGTCAGCTCCTACTCCGAGAGCGACGCCAAGGCACTGATGGCCCGGCTCAAGGCGGCCGTCGCGGCCTGCGGCACGGGCTTCTCCGCCACGGTCGACAAGCAGACCGGCAGTTACCGCGAGGTCCGCGCCACCGAATACCGCACGGCCGGCGACGAGAGCGTCAGCTGGACCACGACCGCGGCCGCCCAGGGCGTCTCGGCGCAGGTCCACCTCGTCGTCGTCCGCGAGGGCGACACCGTCGTGCGGCTGATGGCCCTCAACGTGGCGGGTGGTCAGCAGAAGGTCCAGGTGCCGCAGGAAGTGACCGACAAGCAGCTGGAGAAGGTCGGGAAGGCCGGCTGAGCGGCGGCCCCACTACCAGGCGGCCGAGGTGGACTTCTCGTTCGGCAGCAGCACCCACAGGGCGATGTAGATCAGGAACTGCGGGCCGGGCAACAGGCACGACACCGCGAAGATGGCGCGCATCGTGTTCGCGGACATTCCGAAACGCCGTGCGAGTCCGGCGCAGACTCCGCCGATCCAACGGCCGTCACGGGGGCGGACCAGGGCGCTCATGAGGTTCTCCTTCGTCAGGATCGCTTTCCTTGCGATGCCTCAATACTCCCGCTGGACCGCGGACAGGACGTCGGTCCACGGGCCGAGCCCGACCCTGGAAATCCTCGGGGTGTCCCCCTGATAAACGGCATGTGAGCGGCGCATCCGCGCCCGCAGCGCCGGTACGACGGCAGCGTGCGCCAGCAGCACGCCGAGGGTGTTGAGCAGCACCGAGTCCACGTCGACGACCCGGCCCGGGACCCCGCTCTGGAGCATCTCGATGCTCATCGAGACCAGCGCGCCCGCGGCGGTGGTCCGCGCCAGGGAGGACCACTGGGCCAGCCGCGACAGCCGGAGCCGCCCGCTGACGAGCGGTACCAGCACCCCGAGCGGGGCCAGCAGCGCGAGTCCCTCCCCGATCCGCCGGGTGGCCTCCAGCGGCCCGAGGGCGAGGTCGGCCCTGATCCCCTCCAGCGGGGACAGATTGCCGGCGGCGGCCCAGGGAACGTCGAGGGGGCGCAGGGTCAGCCAGCCGACGACCAGGAGATGGGCGGCGAGCAGGACCCCGGCCATCAGTCGCAGACGGAGGGGGATCGCGGTGGCGCCGGCGGGACTGCCGTCGGCCTCAATACGCTGCACACCTGCGAGGACGCACCACGTGGTAGCCCCGGTTCCGCCCCGTGGGGGTGGCGGCGGGCACGGGCGGGTGCAGCCGCCGGCCGGGTCAGCGGACGGCGAGCAGGACGATCAGCAGCAGCGCGCCGGCCACGGCGGGCGCGATGATCTCGTACGACCACTGCACGCGGACGCTGCCCTGGGCGCCGGCCCGCTCGGCCCCGCGCTCGGCCAGCCGCTGGAGCTCGTCGACGATCCGGTCCGCGCTCGCCCGCATCGGCTCGGCCGGGACCCGGGCCTTCTCGCCGGGGGACCGCTGCTCCCGGTCGCGGAGCCCCTCGTGGCGCAGGCGCTGGCGGTTGGCCTTCTTCCGCTCGCGCAGCGACACGGGCACGGACCACAGCTGGTACTTGGACCCCTCGGCCAGCACCTCCGCCGAGTACCCGGAGCGCACGGCGTCCACGGCGGCCCACGGCAGCTCGATGATCCGGAACGGGTTCCGCACGCGCATCCGGTCGTCGTTGGCGAAGACGGCCGGGCGGATCGTGAACGCCACGATCAGCGGTACCGCGCACAGCGTCACCGCCAGCGCGATCCACGGGGTGTTCCCGGAGCCGCGCAGCACGGCGTCCCCGCAGAGCCACGCCGTCAGCGCGAGCAGCAGCACCCCCGAGACGACGCCCATGGTGGAGCGGTAGACCCGGTCGTCGTAGACCGGTTCATCGGTCGGCTGCTGGCTGCTCATGGGGTCGATTCTGCCCCACGGTGCCGCGTGGGCATATCAGCCCACGAGATCGGCGTACAGGATGATGTTGTCGGGCCGCCGGCCGTCCCTGAACTCGCCGCCGCAGGTGATGACGCGCAGCTCGGGGCGGGTGGTGTCGTCGTACACGTTGGCGGTCGGGAAGCGGTCCTTGCCGACCTGCTCCAGCTCGCGGACGCGGAAGACGGCGGTGGTGCCGTCCGCCCGCGAGACCGTGATCTCCTCGCCGGTGCGGACGCGCGAGACGTCCCCCAGCACGGCCGGGCCGCGGGGGGTGTCGAAGTGCCCGATCAGCACGGCGGGACCGGTCTCGCCGGGCGTGAGGCCTTCCGTGCACCAGCCGATCTTGTCCCCGTCGGCGACGGAGGGCACCTCGACGGTGCCGTCGGCGGCCAGCCCCAGCTCCAGCACCGGGGAGGCGTCCGCGCCGGTGGCAGGGATCCGTACCCGCACGGGGGCGGAGGCGGGCAACGGGGCCGCCGCGACGGGTGCGCGCTCGGATCAGCGCCGGGTGCGGTCGCGGCGGCGGGCGATGAAGGCCGCGCCGAGGCCGGCGACGATGGCGCCGAGGCCGGCGCCGGCGTAGCCGGTCGTGGAGTCGTCGGTGTCCTCGGCGGCGGGCTCGGCCCCGGCGGCGACGCCGCCCTCGGGCACGACGGACGTCTGGCCGACGGCCTGCGCCTTCGGGGCGCCGGGGGCGCCGGGGGCGGCGGAGGCGGTCTCGGCGGACGGCGTCGCGGACGGCGCGGCCGGCCCCGCGGCGGAGGGCGTGGGGGAGGAACCGGCGGACGGCGTGGCCGCCGGCTTCGGGGCGGGGGCCTCGTCCTGGACCGCGTAGGTGAACGCGCAGCCCGCGGGGAGCTCCGGGAAGAGCGCGGTCCCGAAGGGGTCCGCCTGCCCGGGGGTCTCGTACTCGAACGACGGCCGGGCCGCGCTCGGGTTCATGATGCGGGCGACGGTCCGGCCGCCCTTGACCAGGGCCGGGCCGGTGCGCGTCAGCTTCGTGGAGGGCTCCTTGGTGACCCCGTCCACCAGCTGCACCTGGGGCCCGTCGGGCGTCGTCGTCAGGTCGGCGACCAGCGTCCCGTGCAGACCGAGCCGCTTCGTCGCGGAGACGCACTCGGCGCCGTGGGCCCGGCCCGCCTCGGACAGCGGCATCGGGTAGGACGGGGGGACGCCCGCCTGCGTGACCGTGAGGAGGGGCGCGGCCGAGTTCATCCGGGTGATCTCCAGCTGCAGGCCGTTCGCGGAGTCGACGGGGTTCATGCGGTCCAGCACGGTCAGCACGCGGTACATGTAGTTGTCGCCCGGCTTCCAGTCGGGCCCGACGGCCCGGATCCAGGCCTCCGGGCCCTCCGCCTCATGACGCAGCACCGCCACCAGGCCCGCACCGATGTGCACCGGGGTGCCGGAGAACCGGTCGGCGGGGGACCCCTGGTCGACGGTCGCAGCCTGCGCGGCGGTCGTGGCGGCGTACGCGGTGCCCGCGGCGGGGGCGAGGAGCACACCGGTGACGACGGCGGTGGCGAGGCAGGCACGGAGGGCGGTACGCATAACGACTCCTTGAAGCGTGGTGCGGGAAGTGGAGGAGAGCCGCATGCCGCGTTTTCTCTGTCGGTTTTTCGTCCGGTGAGCTTCTGACGGGCTGCTGGGAAGAAATCTATTGATCTTGTGCGTGCGGTTGATCGCTCTCCTGTCATGGGCCGGTAACGGAGAGCGGAGGTGTCGATTCCGTAGCGGATCGGCCGGAATCGGGGGAGGGGGGTGACAGGTCGCTACGCGCGTAGATATGCTCATCTGGTGACCATGCCCACCACCCTCACCGCATTCGCTGACGTGACGACGTCCGACAGTGCGCTGCGCCGCTTCCTGCACGGGCTGCCCGGCGTCGACGCTGTCGGCCTGGAGGCCCGCGCGGCCTCCCTCGGCACCCGTTCGATCAAGACGACGGCCAAGGCGTACGCCATCGACCTGGCCATCTCGATGATCGACCTGACGACGCTGGAAGGCGCGGACACCCCGGGCAAGGTCCGGGCGCTCTCCGCCAAGGCCGTCCACCCCGATCCGACCGACCGCACGACCCCCATGACGGCCGCCGTCTGCGTCTACCCCGACATGGTGGCCACCGCCAAGGCCGCGCTGAACGGAGCCGACGTCAAGGTCGCCTCCGTCGCCACCGCCTTCCCGGCCGGCCGCGCCGCGCTGCCGGTCAAGCTCGCGGACACCCGTGACGCCGTCGCCGCCGGCGCCGACGAGATCGACATGGTCATCGACCGTGGCGCCTTCCTCGCGGGCCGCTACCTGGAGACGTACGAGCTGATCAAGGCCGTGAAGGAGGCCTGCGCCCGCCCCGACGGCAGCGCGGCCCGCCTGAAGGTCATCTTCGAGACCGGCGAGCTGTCCACGTACGACAACATCCGCCGCGCCTCCTGGATCGGCATGCTCGCGGGCGCCGACTTCATCAAGACGTCGACCGGCAAGGTGGGCGTCAACGCCACCCCCGCGAACACCCTGCTCATGCTCGAAGCCGTCCGCGACTTCAAGGCGCAGACTGGAATCCAGATCGGCGTGAAGCCGGCCGGCGGCATCCGCACCACCAAGGACGCGATCAAGTTCCTGGTCCTGGTCAACGAGACCGTGGGCGAGGACTGGCTGAGCAACACCTGGTTCCGCTTCGGCGCCTCCAGCCTGCTCAACGACCTGCTGATGCAGCGCCAGAAGCTGAGCACCGGCCGTTACTCCGGTCCCGACTACGTGACGGTGGACTGATCACCATGGCATCCCTCTTCGAGTACGCACCGGCTCCCGAGTCCCGCTCGGTCGTCGACATCGCCCCCTCCTACGGGCTCTTCATCGACGGCGAGTTCACCGACGCCGCCGACGGCAAGGTCTTCAAGACCGTCTCGCCCAGCAGCGAGGAAGTCCTCTCCGAGGTCGCCCAGGCCGGCGCCGCCGACGTGGACCGCGCCGTGAAGGCCGCCCGCAAGGCCTTCGAGAAGTGGTCCGCGCTGCCCGGCTCCGAGCGCGCCAAGTACCTCTTCCGCATCGCCCGGATCATCCAGGAGCGCAGCCGCGAGCTCGCCGTCCTGGAAACCCTGGACAACGGCAAGCCGATCAAGGAGACCCGCGACGCGGACCTCCCGCTGGTCGCCGCGCACTTCTTCTACTACGCGGGCTGGGCCGACAAGCTCGACCACGCGGGCTACGGCGCGAACCCGCGCCCGCTCGGCGTCGCCGGCCAGGTCATCCCTTGGAACTTCCCGCTGCTGATGCTCGCGTGGAAGATCGCCCCGGCGCTCGCCACCGGCAACACGGTCGTCCTCAAGCCCGCCGAGACCACCCCGCTCTCCGCACTGTTCTTCGCCGACATCTGCCGCCAGGCGGGCCTGCCCAAGGGCGTCGTCAACATCCTCACCGGGTACGGCGACGCGGGCGCGGCCCTCGTCGAGCACCCCGACGTCAACAAGGTCGCCTTCACCGGCTCGACCGCCGTCGGCAAGGCCATCGCCCGCTCCATCGCCGGCACCGACAAGAAGGTCACCCTGGAGCTGGGCGGAAAGGGCGCCAACATCGTCTTCGACGACGCCCCCATCGACCAGGCCGTCGAGGGCATCGTCAACGGCATCTTCTTCAACCAGGGCCAGGTCTGCTGCGCGGGCTCCCGCCTCCTCGTCCAGGAGTCGATCCACGACGAGCTGCTGGACTCCCTCAAGCGCCGCCTGTCCACGCTGCGCCTCGGCGACCCGCTCGACAAGAACACCGACATCGGCGCGATCAACTCCGCCGAGCAGCTCGCCCGGATCACCGCACTCGCGGACACCGGCGAGGCCGAGGGCGCCGAGCGCTGGTCCCCGGCGTGCGAGCTGCCCTCCGCCGGCTACTGGTTCGCCCCGACGCTCTTCAGCAACGTCACCCAGGCGCACACCGTCGCCCGCGACGAGATCTTCGGCCCGGTGCTGTCCGTGCTGACCTTCCGTACCCCCGACGAGGCCGTCGCCAAGGCGAACAACAGCCAGTACGGCCTGTCCGCCGGCATCTGGACGGAGAAGGGCTCGCGCATCCTCGCGGTCGCGAACCAGCTCCGCGCCGGTGTCGTGTGGGCCAACACGTTCAACAAGTTCGACCCGACCTCGCCCTTCGGCGGCTACAAGGAGTCGGGCTTCGGCCGCGAGGGCGGTCGCCACGGCCTGGAGGGCTACCTCGATGTCTGAGTCTTCTGCGACCCGCCTGAACGTCTTCAAGACCTACAAGCTGTACGTCGGGGGCAAGTTCCCCCGCTCCGAGAGCGGCCGGGTGTACGAGGTGACGGACTCCAAGGGCAAGTGGCTGGCCAACGCCCCGCTGTCGTCCCGCAAGGACGCGCGTGACGCGGTCGTCGCCGCACGCAAGGCCTTCGGCGGCTGGGCGGGCGCGACCGCCTACAACCGCGGCCAGATCCTCTACCGCATCGCCGAGATGCTGGAGGGCCGCCGCGAGCAGTTCGTCCGCGAGGTCGGCGAGGCCGAAGGCCTGTCCAAGTCGAAGGCGGCCGCCGTCGTCGACGCGGCCATCGACCGCTGGGTCTGGTACGCGGGCTGGACCGACAAGATCGGCCAGATCGTGGGCGGGGCCAACCCGGTCGCGGGCCCGTTCTTCAACCTCTCCACCCCCGAGCCGACGGGTGTCGTCACCGTCCTCGCCCCGCAGGACTCGTCCTTCCTGGGCCTGGTCTCCGTGATCGCCCCGGTGATCGCCACCGGCAACACGGCGGTCGTCATCGCCTCGGAGAAGGCGCCGCTCCCGGCCCTCTCCCTGGGCGAGGTGCTCGCCACCTCCGACCTGCCCGGCGGCGTCGTCAACATCCTGTCCGGCAAGGCCGGCGAGATGGGCCCGCACCTGGCGTCCCACCAGGACGTCAACGCGATCGACCTGGCCGGGGCCGATGCGGCACTCGCCAAGGAGCTGGAGATCGCGGCGGCCGACAACCTCAAGCGCGTCCTGCGTCCACAGCCTGTGGACGACTGGAGCGCCGACCCGGGCACGTCGCGCATGACGGCGTTCCTGGAGACCAAGACCGTCTGGCACCCCACCGGGTCGCTGGGCGCGGGCGGCTCGTCCTACTAGGACTCGCCCCCCCCCGCAAGACCGGCCCCGGCAGCGTCCCCCGCGCTGCCGGGGCCTTTGTGTGAGGGCTCGGTTCGCCTCCGGCGGCGCTGCTGTCGGCTCCAGGCGGGCGTACGTCCTCGAAACCGCTCGTTCCTCACGGTTTCTCCGGGCGCTCGCCCGCCTTCGCCGACGCGCCGCCTTCGGCTCACTCGCCGCGGCTCAGCGGGGGGCCAGGGGGCCCAGGAGGGACGAGACGGCCGCCGTGGGGAGTTCGCCGACCGACGGTCCCTGGGTGAGGATGCCCGTGACCGCCGTCGTACCCACCGCCGGGAAGTCCGCGACCTTGGTGGCGACCCCGTTGTCCAGCGGATCCACACCGGTGTGGGCGAGCGGGTTCACCTTGAGGTTCGCGATCGGGTCCGTGACCCCCGCCAGGGCCGCCGGAACGTCCAGCTCACCGGCCTGCGCACCCCCCGCCGCCATCGCCAGCGCGGCGCCGGCCATCGAGAGGGTCAGACCCGCGCTGCGGAGCCGGTTCGGTGCCGAAGGGGCTGCGTGACGTGCCATGAGGATCCCGCCTGTGGTCGTAGTCGCGTGCGCACGCAGCGTAGTCGAGGTGTGTTCCTGGACACCAACCGGTCACCCGGAGGATCCCCTACCCGGGGGAATGCTTCAGACTGGTGTCCCGTGAGCTCTTCCTCTCCCTCGCCGACCCGAGTCGTCCTCCTGACCGGTCCGTCCGGCTCCGGAAAATCCTCGCTGGCCGCCCGCTCCGGCCTGCCCGTGCTGCGCCTCGACGACTTCTACAAGGAAGCCGACGACCCCACACTCCCGCTCGTGGAGGGCAGCTCCGACATCGACTGGGACTCCCCGCTCTCCTGGGACGCCGACACCGCCGTCGCCGCGATCGCCGAGCTGTGCGCGTCGGGGCGAACGGACGTGCCGGTGTACGACATCGCCACCAGCTCCCGCACCGGCTGGGACACCCTCGACATCGCCCGCACCCCGCTGTTCATCGCGGAGGGCATCTTCGCCGCGGACGTGGCCGCCCGCTGCCAGGAACTGGGCCTCCTCGCGGACGCCATCTGCCTGCGAGGCCGCCCCTCGACGACCTTCCGCCGCCGGCTCGCCCGCGACCTGCGCGAGGGCCGCAAGTCCGTGCCGTTCCTGCTCCGCCGGGGCCTGCGCCTGATGCGTGCGGAACGGGGCATCGTGGCCCGCCACGTCGCCCTCGGCGCGCACGCCTGCGCCCGCGACGAGGCCCTCGGCCGCCTGGCCGCCGCCGCTGCGGGCCGCCACCGCACGACCGCCCCGGCCTAGGGTCCTCGCGCGCAGGGGCCGGACCAGGCCCCGCCGCGCGTGGACCACCGGAGCAGCGCATGCGAAAAGGCGGGACCGAGCGGACCCCCGGCCGCTCGATCCCGCCTTTTCATCCCCCCAACGGCCCCCGTCCCACCCCCGTAGGACGGGCCCCCCGGCCCGATGGTCTTCGTGGGTCGCGTTACGCGACCAGCTCCTCGAAGGACTCCGCCTCGTCGCGGCCGAAGCTCAGCGACTCGTCCTCCCGCAGGCGCCGCAGCGAGCGCCAGATGCTCGACTTCACCGTGCCGACGCTGATCCCGAGGATCTCCGCGATCTCCGGGTCCGTACGGCCCTCGTAGTAGCGCAGCACCAGCATCGTGCGCTGCGGCTCCGGGATCCGCGTCAGCGCCTGCCACAGCACCGCGCGCAGCTCCGTACCGCGCATCGCGTCCGTGTCGGAGGCCGTCTCCGGCAGCTCCTCCGTCGGGTACTCGTTCAGCTTCCGCCGACGCCACGCGCTGATGTGCAGGTTCGTCATCGTGCGGCGCAGGTAGCCGCCGACCGCAGCCTTGTCGCTGATCCGGTCCCAGGCGCGGTACGTGGAGAACAGCGCGCTCTGCAGCAGGTCCTCGGCTTCGTAACGGTCACCGGTGAGGTGGAAGGCCGTCGCGTACAGGGCGGCCCGCCGCTCCTGGACGTACGCCGTGAACTCCGCCTCGGAGGTGGAGGACGGGGTCTGCTGCTGGGCGGGAACCGCCTGGTACTGGTTTGCGTCAATGGCTACGACGTGGGCCGGCCGGGGCCGGGCGACCGCCACCGTACGGACAGCCGTCCGGCGGTTCACATCGTGCAGCCGCGTGACAACCGCGCTGGTGCTGGTGCTGTGCAGCGTGTTCATCTCGCGCCCCCCGTCGTGGAGTGTGTCTGCTTCGGATCGCTGTGCGTTGAGAAGAAGACTGCCGGGCCGACTTAACCGGGGTGTCCGTCGACTGTCACAGCACTGTCACAGCGTCCGCCGGGAGGACCCCGGCGGACTCCCGCAGGATCCGGCTCCCCTGACGGTCGAACTCCCGACGGCCCATGAGACAGAATGAGCCCGTGCCTTTCCTGTTGCTGATCGAGGACGACGACGCCATCCGCACGGCCCTCGAACTCTCCCTGTCACGCCAGGGCCACCGTGTGGCCACCGCGGCGACGGGCGAGGACGGCCTGAAACTGCTGCGCGAGCAGCGGCCGGATCTGATCGTGCTGGACGTGATGCTGCCCGGGATCGACGGTTTCGAGGTGTGCCGGCGCATCCGCCGCACCGACCAACTGCCGATCATCCTGCTCACCGCGCGCAGCGATGACATCGACGTGGTCGTCGGCCTGGAGTCCGGCGCCGACGACTACGTGGTCAAGCCGGTCCAGGGGCGGGTCCTCGACGCCCGCATCCGGGCCGTACTGCGCCGCGGCGAACGCGAGTCGAGCGACTCGGCGAGCTTCGGCTCCCTCGTCATCGACCGGGCCGCCATGACGGTGACCAAGAACGGCGAGGACCTCCAGCTCACCCCGACCGAGCTGCGGCTGCTCCTCGAACTGAGCCGCCGGCCCGGGCAGGCCCTGTCCCGCCAGCAACTGCTGCGGCTGGTCTGGGAGCACGACTACCTCGGCGACTCGCGGCTCGTCGACGCCTGCGTCCAGCGACTGCGCGCCAAGGTAGAGGACGTGCCCTCCTCGCCCACCCTGATCCGCACGGTCCGGGGCGTCGGCTACCGCCTGGACTCCCCGCAGTGATCCGGTCGTTGCTCGCGGGCCGGCGCTGGACCAGCCTGCGGCTGCGGCTCCTCGTGGTCTTCGCCCTGGTCGCCCTGACGGCCGCCGTGTCCGCGTCCGGGATCGCCTACTGGCTCAACCGCGAAGCCGTGCTCACCCGCGTCCAGGAAGCCGCCCTCGGCGACTTCCGGCAGGAGATGCAGAACCGTGCGGCCGCGCTGCCCGCCGACCCGACGTCCGAGGAACTGCAGCGCACCGCCGAGCTGATGGCGGGCAGCAGCCCCGGATACAGCGTGCTGCTCGTGCAGGAGGGCAAGGACAACCGCCAGCTGTACGGCGCGGCGGGGCCCGACAACTTCCGGCTCGCCGACGTGCCGAAGTCCCTGCAGAACGCGGTGAACGACCGGCAGAAGACGACCGCGGCCAACGACGCCGAGTACCACGTGTACTGGCAGCGGACGAAGCCGCGCGGCAACCCGTACCTCGTCGGCGGCACCCGGATCGTGGGCGGCGGGCCCACCGGCTACATGTACAAGTCGCTCGCCCAGGAGCGGGACGACCTGAACGCGCTCGGCTGGTCCCTGACCATCGCGACGATCCTCGCGCTGCTCGGCTCCGCGCTGCTCGCGCAGGCCGCGGCCCGCACCGTGCTCAAGCCCGTGCAGCGGCTCGGCGACGCGGCACGACGGCTCGGCGAGGGCGAACTGGACCACCGGCTCGACGTGTCCGGCACCGACGAACTCGCCGACCTGTCGCACACCTTCAACAAGACGGCCGAGGCGCTGGAGAAGAAGGTCGCCGACATGAGCGCGCGGGAGGAGGCCAGCCGGCGCTTCGTCGCGGACATGTCGCACGAGCTGCGCACCCCGCTGACGGCGCTGACGGCGGTCGCCGAGGTGCTGGAGGAGGAGGTCGAAGACCTCGATCCGATGATCGCACCGGCGGTCGGCCTGGTCGTCAGCGAGACGCGTCGGCTGAACATCCTGGTCGAGAACCTGATGGAGGTCACCCGCTTCGACGCCGGTACGGCCAAGCTGGTCCTGGACGACGTCAACGTCGCCGACCAGGTCACGGCCTGCATCGACGCCCGGGCCTGGCTCGACGCCGTCGAACTCGACGCCGAGCGGGACATCGTGGCGCGGCTCGACCCGCGCCGCCTCGACGTCATCCTGGCCAACCTGATCGGCAACGCGCTCAAGCACGGCGGCTCGCCGGTGCGGGTGTCGGTGACCGTGGAGGAGGACTGGCTGGTGATCGCGGTCCAGGACAACGGGCCGGGCATCCCCGAGGAGGTCCTGCCGCACGTCTTCGACCGCTTCTACAAGGCGAGCGCGTCGCGACCGAAGTCGGACGGGAGCGGGCTCGGACTGTCGATCGCCGTGGAGAACGCGCACATCCACGGCGGCGACATCACCGCGGCCAACGTGCCGGGCGCAGGGGCGCTGTTCACCCTGCGGCTGCCGATGGACGTGCGAAAGGCGATCAGTGGTGACGTGGATGCGTAAGGCCCTGCCGGCGGTGCCGGCCGTACTGGTCCCGCTCGTCGGGATCGCGCTGCTCGCCACGGCGGGCTGCGGGATCCGTGCGACGACCGTGCCCGTGGACGTGGGCGCGGCGCCCTCGCGCGTCTCCTGCGACACCCCGGCGCAGCCGGGCGGGCAGAGCGGGGCGCCGGGCTTCCCGGCCACGGTGGAGCTGGTCTGCGGATCGCAGCTGGTGGGCGTGGAGCGGATCGTTCCGATGCCCGAGAAGGGCACCGTACGGGACCCCGTCGTGCTGGCCGCGCAGGCACTGCTGGAGGCGCTGGAGCGGACGCCGAGCGCGGAGGAGCGGGACGCCGGCTTCACGACCGGGGTCCCGGCCGGGCTGACGGCGGGCGCGCCGAAGCCGGGCGACCCGGCGGGCACGGTGCGCCTCAGCCGCAAGCCGGAGGATCTGCCGCCGGTGGCGCTGTCGCAGATCGTGTGCACGCTGGCCGGCAGCGAGACGGTCTCGGCCGGGCCGGGGCCGGTGGTCCTGGGCGGACCGGACGCCGATCCGCCGCGGGCGTGGGAGTGCACGGACGCGGTCCGCTCGCGGCCGGAGTCCGTCCCGACGCTGGGCGAGATCGTCCGCCCGACCGCGACGGCGGCCCCGTCCCCCGCCCGCTGAGGTCCGCGCGGCTCCCGCCCGTGGGGGCGCTGAGGTCCGCGTCGGGGCGCGCCGCCCTTGCGGGGGCTCCGCCCCCGGACCCCCGCGCCTCACACGCCGGCGGGGCTGTTTTCAGCTGGGGAGAAGGTTCCGCGCAGCGGCCCCGTACGCCGACGGCCCCCTGAGCCGGGGCTCGGGGGGCCGAGGGGAAACGGGTGGCCAGGCCCCGCCGGACGGGGCGGGAACCTGGCCGGGCGGGGCCGGAGCCCCGCACCCGGTTCGCGGACGAAGGGCTAGATGCCCATCGCGGCTGCGAGGTCCTTCTTGATCGCGTCCAGGACTTCCTGGCCGGTCACGCGGGCCGACGCCAGGTCGGAGGCCTCGGCCACCGGGACGACGACCTCCAGGTAGCACTTCAGCTTGGGCTCCGTGCCCGACGGGCGGCAGATGACCCTGGCCTTGTACGCGCCGTCGAGGTAGTACCGCAGGCCGTCCGTGGGCGGCAGCGACGCCGTGCCCTTGGTCAGGTCCTCCGCCGAGACGACCCGCAGACCCGCCAGCGTGACCGGGGGCTCCGCACGCAGCTGCGCCATCGCGTTCGCGATGACCGTCAGGTCCGACACGCGGATCGAGAGCTGGTCGGTGGCGTGCAGGCCGTGGGCCATCGCCAGGTCGTCCAGCAGGTCGGTCAGGGTGCGGCCCTGCTCCTTCAGCTCCGAGGCCAGTTCGGCCACCAGCAGGGCGGCGGTCACGCCGTCCTTGTCGCGGACGCCCTCGGGGTCCACGCAGTAGCCGAGCGCCTCCTCGTAGCCGTAGCGCAGGCCCTCGACGCGGGCGATCCACTTGAAGCCCGTGAGGGTCTCCTCGTAACCGACGCCCGCGGCCTCCGCGATCCGGCCCAGAAGGCTGGAGGAGACGATCGACTCCGCGAAGACGCCGGTCGCGCCCTTGTGGACCAGGTGCGCCGCGAGCAGCGCGCCGACCTCGTCGCCGCGCAGCATCCGCCAGCCGTCCGCGGTGGGGACGGCCACCGCGCAACGGTCCGCGTCGGGGTCGTTCGCGATCACGATGTCCGGCTGGACCTCGGCGGCCCTGGCGAAGGCCAGGTCCATCGCGCCCGGCTCCTCCGGGTTGGGGAACGCCACCGTCGGGAAGGCCGGGTCCGGTTCGGCCTGCTCGGCGACCAGCACCGGCTCCGGGAAGCCGTGCCGGGCGAACGCCGCCATGACGACGTCCTTGCCGACACCGTGCATCGCCGTGTAGACCGTCCGCACGCCCCGGGGGGAGCCGGGGGTCAGGACGGCGTCCGTACGGGCGAGGTAGGCCTCCAGGACCTCGTCGCCGAGGTCCTCCCAGCCGGACTCCGGACGGGGCACCGAGGCGAGCGTGTCGACGCGGGCGATCTCCGCCGCGATCTCCGTGTCCGCCGGGGAGACGATCTGCGAGCCGTCGCCGAGGTAGACCTTGTAGCCGTTGTCCCGGGGCGGGTTGTGGCTCGCGGTCACCTCGACGCCGGCCACGGCGCCCAGGTGCCTTATGGCGTACGCGAGGACGGGCGTGGGCAGCGGGCGGGGCAGGACGGCCGCGCGCAGCCCGGCGCCGGTCATGACGGCCGCGGTGTCGCGGGCGAAGTCCGCCGACTTGTAGCGGGCGTCGTAGCCGACGACGACCAGGCCGTCTGCGTGGCCCTGCGCCTTCAGGTAGGCCGCGAGGCCCGCCGCCGCCCGGATGACCACGCCGCGGTTCATCCGCATCGGGCCCGCGCCGATCTCGCCGCGCAGTCCGGCGGTGCCGAACTGGAGGGTGCCGGAGAACCGGGCGGCGAGCTCCGCCGTGTCGCCCGCCCCGATGAGCGCGGCGAGTTCGGCCGCCGTCTCGGGGTCGGGGTCCTCCGCCAGCCAGGCCCGGGCCCGGGTGATCAGGTCGTCCTGTTCCTGCACTACTTCCGCCTTACCTCTCGTACGGTCCCGGAGCCTCAGATGCGGGCGAGGACCTGGGTCAGCAGCTTGCCCATGCGCGCGGCCGAGTCGCGGCCGGCCTGGAGGACCTCTTCGTGGTTCAGCGGCTCGCCCGAGATGCCCGCCGCCAGGTTGGTGACCAGGGAGATGCCGAGCACCTCGGCGCCGGCCTCGCGGGCGGCGATGGCCTCCAGAACGGTGGACATGCCGACGAGGTCGGCGCCCATCACGCGGATCATGTTGATCTCGGCCGGGGTCTCGTAGTGCGGGCCGGGGAACTGGACGTAGACGCCCTCCTCCAGGGAGGGGTCGATCTCCTTGCACAGCGCGCGCAGCTCGGGCGAGTACAGGTTCGTCAGGTCCACGAAGTTCGCGCCGATGATCGGCGAGGTGGCCGTCATGTTGATGTGGTCGCTGATCAGGACCGGCTGGCCGGGCTGCATGCCCTCGCGCAGACCGCCGCAGCCGTTGGTCAGCACGACGGTCTTGCAGCCCGCGGCGACGGCGGTGCGGACACCGTGGGCGACGGCGGCGACGCCGCGGCCCTCGTAGTAGTGGGTGCGCCCGAGGAAGACCAGCGCACGCTTGTCGCCGATCTTGTACGAGCGGACCTTGCCGCCGTGTCCTTCGACGGCGGCCGGGGGGAACCCGGGCAGCTCGGTGACGAGGAACTCGGCCTCGGGGGCGCCCAGGGCCTCGGCGGCGGGGGCCCAGCCGGAGCCCATGACGAGGGCGACATCGTGGGTCTCGGCGCCGGTGAGCTCCCGCAGGCGGGCGGCTGCGGCGTCGGCGGCGGCGGTGGGATCGGTAACAGATGCGTTCACGCTGACGAGCGTAGCCGCTCATTGCCTACGCGCGTAGATGGCACAGCTCACCATGCTCGGATCGTTGTCTTGTCGTTTCCCACCACATGTCCGCAGTGACCCGGTGTGACCTGCGGTGACCGCCCGGATCCGGGCGGCAGCCCGACCGGAAGGCAGGCCGGAAGCCCGACCGCAATCCCGGCCGGGCGGTCCCGCGGCGGAATCAGCAGGGGCGCTTGCGCAGCTCCATCACGTAGTCGTGCGGGGCGCCCGCGGACTCGGCCGCGTCCGCGATCTCGCCCAGGTAGCGCGCCGAGGGCAGGCCGCCCTCGTAGCCGTTGAGCACGTAGCACCAGGCGGCTTCCTCGCCGTCCAGCGTGTGCACCCGGATCCGCATGCGCCGGTAGATGTCGAGCCCGACGCCCTCCCAGCGGTCCATCGAGTCCTCGTCCAGCGGGGCGATGTCGTACAGGGCGACGAAGACCTGGTGGCGGGGCGCCTCGACGATCGTGGCGAGGGAGCCCTCCCAGCCCATCTGCTCGCCGCCGAAGGTCAGCCGCCAGTCGTTGATCCAGCCCGTGCCGCGCAGCGGCGAATGCGGAGCGCGGCGCGTCATCAGCCGCGGGTCGAGGTTGCCGGCGTACGCGGCGTAGAGCGACATGAGGTCGAGGGTACGGGAGGGGTGGCCGTGGCGGTGTGCCCGGCCGGGTGTACCCCGGACGGAGTCCCGGGAAGGGACCGGGCGCGAAGCACCTTGAAGCGTGCGGGACAATGGAGCACGGAATGCATCCCCCGGGGAGAACCCCCGGAACACCGGCCGGGCCGGCAGCCGGCCGGGTAGACGTGAGGCGGACTTTTCGTGACCCGGATCGTGATCATCGGCGGCGGACCCGGCGGGTATGAGGCGGCGCTGGTCGGCGCCCAGCTCGGCGCGGAGGTGACCGTCGTGGACTGCGACGGTCTGGGCGGGGCCTCGGTCCTGACCGACTGCGTACCTTCCAAGACTCTGATCGCGACCGCAGAGGTGATGACCACCTTCGACTCCTCCTACGAGGAGCTGGGGATCATCGTCGCGGACGACACCCCGCACATCGAGCAGGCGGCGCGCGTCGTGGGCGTGGACCTCGGCAAGGTGAACCGGCGCGTCAAGCGCCTCGCGCTCGCCCAGTCGCACGACATCACCGCCTCCGTCACCCGGGCCGGCGCCAAGGTCATGCGCGGCCGCGGCAAGCTCGGCGGCCCGCAGGGCATCGACGGCACCCGGGACGTCATCGTCACCGCCGCGGACGGCACCGAGACGATCCTGACGGCGGACGCCGTCCTCATCGCCACCGGCGGCACCCCGCGCGAGATCCCCGACGCCCAGCCCGACGGCGAGCGCATCCTGAACTGGACGCAGGTCTACGACCTGGACGAGCTCCCCGAGGAGCTCATCGTGGTCGGTTCCGGTGTCACCGGTGCGGAGTTCGCCGGCGCGTACCAGGCGCTCGGCTCCCGGGTCACCCTGGTGTCCTCCCGCGACCGCGTGCTGCCGGGCGAGGACCCCGACGCGGCCGCCGTCCTGGAGGACGTCTTCCGGCGCCGCGGCATGAACGTCGTCGGGCGCTCGCGCGCCGAGTCCGCCAAGCGGGTCGGCGACCGGGTCGAGGTCACCCTCTCCGACGGCCGGGTGCTGACCGGCACCCACTGCCTGATGGCGGTCGGCGCGATCCCGAACACCCAGAACATGAACCTGGAGGAGTCCGGCGTCCGCCTCAAGGACTCCGGGCACATCTGGACCGACAAGGTCTCGCGCACCTCCGCGCCGGGCGTCTACGCCGCCGGTGACGTCACGGGCGTCTTCGCGCTCGCCTCCGTCGCCGCCATGCAGGGGCGCATCGCGATGTACCACTTCCTCGGCGACGCGGTGGCCCCGCTGAACCTGAAGACGGTGTCCTCGAACGTCTTCACCGACCCCGAGATCGCCACCGTCGGCTACACCCAGGCGGACGTGGACGCCGGCAAGATCGACGCCCGTGTGGTGAAGCTGCCGCTGCTGCGCAACCCCCGCGCCAAGATGCAGGGCATCCGCGACGGCTTCGTGAAGATGTTCTGCCGCCCGGGCACCGGCATCGTGGTCGGCGGTGTGGTCGTCTCCCCGCGAGCGAGCGAGCTCATCCACCCGATCTCGATCGCCGTCGACAACAATCTGACGGTCGAGCAGATCGCAAACGCGTTCACCGTGTACCCCTCGCTGTCCGGGTCGATCGCCGAGGTCGCCCGCCAGCTGCACACCCGGAAGGCCGGCGGGGAGGCGTAAGCACCCCCAACCGCCCCGCGCCCCAAGGGTGTTGGGTCGGTGCGCGGCCGCGTGGCCGGGTGTTCACCCAGACCTCGGGCCGCGTATACCACTAGTCGCCCCGCCATATGGACAACTTCGGTATTCCGGCGCAAAGAGCTGAAAGCAGACGGTCGTTGGGGTTACTGTCAGTTTCGTGTTCGCTGCAGAACGTCGCCAATTGATCCTCGAAATGGTGCGGGCCAACGGAGCGGTTTCGCTCCGGGAGCTCGCCCGCGTCGTCCAGACCTCCGAAGTGACCGTACGGCGGGACGTGCGGGCACTGGAGGCCGAAGGACTCCTCGACCGCCGACACGGCGGTGCGGTCTTGCCGGGCGGTTTCACGCGGGAGTCCGGCTTTCCGCAAAAGTCCCATCTCGCGACGGCGGAGAAGACCGCCATCGCCGATGTCGCGGCCGGCCTCGTCGAAGAGGGCGAGGCCGTCGTCGTCGGCGCGGGCACCACGACCCAGGAGCTGGCCCGTCGGCTCGCCCGGGTGCCCGGCCTGACCGTCGTGACCAACTCCCTCCTGGTCGCCCAGGCACTGGCCCACGCCAACCGGGTCGAGGTCGTCATGACCGGCGGCACCCTGCGCGGGTCCAACTACGCCCTCGTCGGCAGCGGGGCCGAGCAGTCCCTCCAGGGGCTCCGGGTCTCCCGCGCCTTCCTCTCGGGCAGCGGCCTGACGGCGGAGCGGGGCCTGTCCACGTCCAACATGCTCAGCGCGAGCGTGGACCGGGCGCTGGTGCAGGCGGCCGCGGAGGTGGTGGTCCTGGCGGACCACACCAAGCTCGGCACGGACACGATGTTCCAGACGGTGCCGACGGACGTCATGACCCGCCTGGTCACCGACGAGCCCCCGCCGCACGACGACCGCGCGGCCACCGAGCTCCACGCCCTGGCGGACCAGGGCGTCCAGATCACCGTGGCCGGCGGCCCCGTCGCCTCGGGCGGCGTGGACGGCATGGGCGCCCGCCGTCCCCGCCGCGACTCCCCCCTCCCGGTCCAGCGCCGCGGCGGCCCGACGGCCCAGCTCCGCAGCGCCTCGGCCCTGCCGGAGCCGGGCGACCGCGAACGGGCCCGCGTGGCGGACATGCGGCGGCGGTAGCCGCCGGTCCTGCCCATGCCCCGCCCCAGTCGTGGCATTGCCGAACGGCTCCACCGGAACGGGATCCGGCGGAGCCGTTGCGGCGTGCCCGGCCGCTGACTGCAGCCGACATGACACCGGCCCCCAGGACCGTTCGGGTCCTGGGGGCCGGGTGCGTTCTGCGGGGGCCGGTATCAGTCCTTGATCTCGCAGATCGTGGCGCCGGAGGTGACCGAGGCGCCGACCTCGGCGGTGAGGCCCACGACGGTGCCGGAGCGGTGCGCGTTGAGAGGCTGCTCCATCTTCATCGCTTCCAGTACGACGATCAGTTCACCCTCGGTGACCTGCTGGCCCTCCTCGACCGCGACCTTGACGATCGTGCCCTGCATCGGGGAGGCGAGCGTGTCGCCGGAGGCGGCCGGGCCGGACTTCTTGGCCGCGCGGCGCTTCGGCTTCGCACCGCCCGCGGCGGCCGTACGGGCCAGGGTCATGCCGAGGGAGGACGGCAGCGAGACCTCCAGGCGCTTGCCGCCGACCTCGACGACGACCGTCTCGCGGCCCGGCTCGTCCTCGGTCTCCTCCGCGGCCGGAGCCGTGAACGCGGGGATCTCGTTGACGAACTCCGTCTCGATCCAGCGCGTGTAGACCGTGAAGGGGCTGCCGTCGGTGGGCGCGAACGCCGGGTCGGCGACGACCGCACGGTGGAAGGGGATGGCCGTGGCCATGCCCTCGACCTCGAACTCGGCGAGCGCGCGGGCGGCGCGCTGCAGCGCCTGCTCGCGGGTGGCGCCGGTGACGATCAGCTTGGCCAGCAGGGAGTCCCAGGCCGGGCCGATGACGGAGCCGGACTCGACGCCCGCGTCGAGGCGGACGCCCGGGCCGGTCGGCGCGACGAACTTCGTCACCGTGCCGGGCGCCGGGAGGAAGCCGCGGCCCGGGTCCTCGCCGTTGATGCGGAACTCGATGGAGTGACCGCGCAGGACCGGGTCGCCGTAGCCGAGCTCCTCGCCGTCGGCGATGCGGAACATCTCGCGGACCAGGTCGATGCCGGCGACCTCCTCGGTGACCGGGTGCTCGACCTGGAGGCGGGTGTTGACCTCCAGGAAGGAGATCAGGCCGTCGGCGGAGACCAGGAACTCCACGGTGCCGGCGCCGACGTAGCCGGCCTCCTTCAGGATGGCCTTGGAAGCGGCGTACAGCTCCGCGTTCTGGGCCTCCGTCAGGAACGGCGCGGGAGCCTCCTCCACCAGCTTCTGGTGGCGGCGCTGGAGGGAGCAGTCACGGGTCGAGACGACCACGACGTTGCCGTGCGAGTCGGCCAGGCACTGCGTCTCGACGTGGCGCGGCTTGTCGAGGTAGCGCTCGACGAAGCACTCGCCGCGGCCGAAGGCGGCGACGGCCTCGCGGACGGCGGATTCGTAGAGCTCCGGCACCTCTTCGAGGGTGCGGGCGACCTTCAGGCCGCGGCCGCCACCGCCGAAGGCCGCCTTGATGGCGATCGGCAGGCCGTGCTCCTTGGCGAAGGCGACGACCTCCTCGGCCCCGGAGACCGGGTCCGGCGTACCGGCGACCAGCGGCGCGCCGGCGCGCTGGGCGATGTGACGGGCGGCCACCTTGTCGCCGAGGTCACGGATGGCCTGCGGCGGCGGGCCGATCCAGGTCAGGCCGGCGTCGATCACGGCCTGGGCGAAGTCGGCGTTCTCGGACAGGAAGCCGTATCCGGGGTGGATGGCGTCCGCACCCGAGTCGGCGGCGGCCTGGAGGACCTTGGAGATGTCCAGGTAACTGGCGGCCGGGGTGTCACCGCCCAACGCGAAAGCTTCGTCGGCCGCGCGGACGTGCAGAGCGTCCCGGTCCGGATCGGCGTAGACGGCTACGCTCGCGATCCCGGCGTCCCGGCAGGCCCGAGCAACGCGGACAGCGATTTCGCCACGGTTGGCGATGAGCACCTTGCGCACGATGGCTCCCTCCTTGAAACAAGCTGAGTTTAGGGACAGCCCACACGGCCTTTCGACCCTTCCCCGGTGGTGACCTTGCCCACACAGAGTGTGATGCGAGGTCCGCTCCGCCGGAGAACCCTTGTGGCGCCCCAGGTCAGGGGGATCCCCGACTGCACAGTAACCCCGTCATGTATCCAAGGTCTCTGTCCCCCGGGTCAGCGGCCCCGGGTGATTCTTTGTCGAGTCCCTACGAACGGCCCACATTTTCTTTGCGGTCGAGCGAGGAGTTGTCCCCTTGTTTACTGATTGGTAGCTCCGTCGTCCCGCAGGGCGAACCGGGACAACACCGTACCCACAGCGAGGTGGCCGACCGGGCTCCCTACGGGCCGCAGCGCGCCGGGCGTGTACTCCGGACGGGCGATGCGGGCGCATCTCTTGCCCGCCGGGCTACCCGTTAGTAGCCTCCAGGCGTCGAACGGGCGTATGGCGCTTGGGGGGTGGGTGCACGTGGTGCGAAGACTCGTGGCCGGACTGGCCGCGATCGTGCTGGTCGCGGAAGCCGCCGTGCTGGTGCTCGTCCACATCGTGCTGGGCCGGACCACGGCCAACCAGTCGATGTCCATCGCGGGCAGCGACCCGGAGGTCATGTCCAGGGCCACCTACGCCATGGGGGCGGGCATGGGCGCCTTCCTCCTGCTGTGCGCCGTGCTCTGCGCCCTCGCCGCGCTGCGCGACCGCCCGCCGGGCCGGTTCGCCCGGGTCGTGCTCATCGCCGCCGCCGTCACCCACGCGGTGCTCGGCATGCTCGCCGTCGGCCTGGTCGGCTGGGCGGCGTTCGCGACGCTGATGCTGATCCTGTGTCTGCTCGTGCTGATCCTGACGCTCTACCCCGCCGCCGCCCGGCAGGTGGACGGCGGAGGCCCGGTCGAGGACGCCCCGCCACCGCCGCCGTTCGGGGAGCTCAAGCCCACAAGTCCGTGATGGACACGTCCAGTTCGCCCAGCAGCGAGCGCAGCAGCGGCATCGACAGGCCGATCACGTTGCCGTGATCCCCGTCGATGCCGTCGATGAACGGCGCCGACAGCCCGTCCAGGGTGAACGCCCCCGCCACGTGCAGCGGCTCGCCGCTGGCCACGTACGCCGCGACCTCCGCGTCCGTCGGCTCGCCGAAGCGGACCGTCGTCGACGCCGTGGCCGAGACCTGCCGCCCCGTCGCCGTGTCGATCACGCAGTGCCCGGTGCGCAGCACGCCGGCCCGGCCGCGCATCGCCTTCCAGCGCGCGGTGGCCTCCTCGGCGTCCGCGGGCTTGCCCAGCGCCTCGCCGTCCAGCTCCAGCACCGAGTCGCAGCCGATCACCAGGGCGCCCGAGGCCTCGTCCAGGCCCGCGACGACGGCCGCCTTCGCCTCGGCCAGCGCCAGCGCCAGCGCGGCCGGCTCGTCGTGGTCGAGGGTGTCCTCGTCGAAGCCGCTGACGATCACGTGCGGGGCGAGACCTGCCTGCCGCAGCAGGTTCAGCCGGGCGGGGGAGGCGGAGGCGAGGACGAGCTTGCGCACGTTCGCGGGCTGGGGTGTGGCAGTCATGCCCGCCATCGTAGGTGCGGGTGCGGGCGGCTCAGAAGTGGCTCACGCCGAGGACGTAGACCACCACGAGCATGGCGAGGGCGAGCACCACGGTGAGCCGCCGGATCATCGCCTGCGCGTCGCGCATGTCCTTGGGCGGCTCGTTCTTCGGGTCGGACCAGAGCATGTTCCGATCCTGGCCCCGCGGGCCGGTGCGGCGCCTGAGTACGGGTACTCAGGCGCCGCACCGCGTTCACCACACGCCGGCTATCCGGGCCAGTACGTCCGGCCCCAGGCCCGCGGCCCCGGCTGCGGCAGCCGGCGCCGGGCCACCCGGGCCGGCGTCGACCACTCGTCCGTGACCTGCGGGGCGCCCGACGGTGCCGACGAAGCCAGCAGCGCCGCGCGCGCCTGGACCACCGCCAGTGCGGCGGCCAGCTCCTCAGGGGTCGGATTGCCCTTGACGACCTTGATCACCACGGTGACCTCCTGAGCGACTAGAGGGGGATGTTGCCGTGCTTCTTCGGCGGCAGGGACTCCCGCTTGGTACGCAGCTGCCGCAGCCCCTTCACCACGTGCGCGCGGGTCTCGGACGGCATGGTCACCGCGTCGATGTAACCGCGCTCGGCCGCCGTGTACGGGTTGAGCAGCGCGTCCTCGTACTCGGCGATGAGCCGGGTCCGGGTCGCCTCCACCTCCTCGGGAGCGGTCTCGGCGAGGGTGCGGCGGTGCAGGATGTTCACCGCGCCCTGCGCGCCCATGACGGCGATCTGCGCGGTCGGCCAGGCCAGGTTCAGGTCCGCGCCGAGGTGCTTGGAGCCCATGACGTCGTAGGCGCCGCCGAAGGCCTTGCGGGTGATGACGGTGATCAGGGGGACGGTGGCCTCGGCGTACGCGTAGATCAGCTTGGCGCCGCGCCGGATGATTCCGTTGTACTCCTGGTCGGTGCCGGGGAGGAAGCCCGGCACGTCCACGAACGTCAGCACCGGGATGTTGAAGGCGTCGCAGGTCCGCACGAAGCGGGCGGCCTTCTCGGAGGCGTCGATGTCCAGGCAGCCGGCGAACTGCATCGGCTGGTTGGCGACGATGCCGACCGGGTGGCCCTCGACCCGGCCGAACCCGGTCAGGATGTTCGGCGCGAAGAGCGACTGCGTCTCCAGGAACTCCGCGTCGTCGAGCACGTGCTCGATCACGGTGTGCATGTCGTACGGCTGGTTCGCGCTGTCCGGGATCAGCGCGTCGAGCTCGCGGTCGCTGTCGGAGACCTCGGTGTCGGCCTCCTCCGGGAAGGCGGGCGGCTCGGAGAGGTTGTTCGACGGGAGGTACGACAGGAGCGACTTCACGTACTCGATGGCGTCCTTCTCGTCGCCCGCCATGTGGTGGGCGACGCCGGACGTGCTGTTGTGCGTACGGGCCCCGCCCAGCTCCTCGAAGCCGACGTCCTCGCCGGTGACCGTCTTGATGACGTCCGGGCCGGTGATGAACATGTGCGAGGTCTGGTCGACCATCACCGTGAAGTCGGTGATCGCGGGCGAGTACACGGCGCCGCCCGCGCAGGGCCCGACGACCAGGCTGATCTGTGGGATCACGCCGGAGGCGTGGACGTTGCGACGGAAGATCTCGCCGTACATGCCGAGCGCGCTGACGCCCTCCTGGATGCGGGCACCGCCGGAGTCGTTGATGCCGACGAGCGGGCAGCCGGTCTTCAGCGCGAAGTCCATGACCTTCATGATCTTCTGGCCGAAGGTCTCGCCGAGGGCTCCGCCGAAGACGGTGAAGTCCTGCGAGAACACGGCGACGGGGCGGCCGTCGACCGTGCCGTAGCCGGTGACGACGCCGTCGCCGTAGGGGCGGGTCTTCTCCAGCCCGAAGTTGGTGGAACGGTGCCGGGCGAACTCGTCCAGCTCGACGAAGGAACCCTCGTCCAGCAGAAGGGCAACCCGCTCACGCGCCGTCAGCTTGCCCTTGGCGTGCTGCTTCTCCACGGCACGGGCGGAACCGGCGTGGGTGGCTTCGTCGATGCGGCGCTGCAGATCCGCGATCTTGCCCGCGGTGGTGTGCATGTCGATCGGCTCTGACGGATGTGACATCGGGGTCGCGGCTCCCTGCATGGTGTCAACTGCCTGGTCAATTGATTGACTACTGCTGGCTACTGGTGCGTAGCGTATCGGCGGGCATGGCGCTCGGCAGTGCGGCGTTTGACACACCTACATTGGGTTGCATGACGCCATCAGATGCATCAGCCGGAGCCTCCGCAGGTCGTTGGTCGAGCCTGGACCGGCCGCCGCTCAATGCCGCAGCGCTGCGGCGGGCCCTCGTCACCGGGGACGGGCTGTGGACCTCCGTGGAGGTGGTCGCCTCCACCGGGTCCACCAATACCGACCTTGCCACGCGGGCGGCCGAGCTGCCCGAGGGGGCCGTGCTCGTCGCCGAGGAGCAGAGCGCCGGACGGGGCCGGCTCGACCGGAGCTGGGTGGCTCCGGCCCGCTCCGGGCTGTTCTTCTCCGTGCTGTTCAAGCCGGGCGACGCGGTCCCGCAGGAGCAGTGGGGGTGGCTGACCCTCCTGGCGGGCGTGGCCACCGCGACCGGGCTCTCCCGGGCCGCCGGCGTGGACACCGCACTCAAGTGGCCCAACGACCTGCTGGTCAGTGTCGAGGGCGAGGAGCGCAAGGCCGGCGGCATCCTCGCCGAGCGCACCGCGGACGGCATCGTCGTCGGAATCGGGCTCAACGTCACCCTGACCGAGGAGGAGCTCCCGGTGCCCGCCGCCGGGTCGCTGCTGCTGGCCAAGGCCACCGTGACCGACCGCGAACCGCTGCTGAAGGCCGTGCTGCGCTCCCTGGAGGAGTGGTACGGGAACTGGCGCGCGGCCGGTGGCGACCCGGCCGCCAGCGGCCTCCAGGAGACCTACGCGGCGGGCTGCGCCACCCTCGGCCGGCACGTGCGCGCGGAGCTCCCGGGCGGGCGCACCCTCACCGGAACGGCCGAAGCCGTCGACACCGATGGCCGCCTGGTGATCCGTACGGCCGAAGGGGCCCACGAGGCGGTGGGGGCGGGTGACGTCGTCCACCTGCGATCCGTGCACTGACGCGGGTGGGGCCGGGCATGCGGCGCAATGCGCGGAATGCTGCGTTTTCGGGTCGTACGGCCCCACGCACGCCGCGCGGAGCCCGGGCCCGGCCCGGATCCGCCCCGGGGAGGGGGAGTGAGCTACGGCACACCTGCCGTATGGTTTAGGCGATCCCGCTGCTCGTGGTGATCAACCGGTTCGGCAGGGCAGTGCGCACGGAATGGACAGGAGGCGGCCCTTGACCGTCGACGACTCTGCCTCCGGCGCGTCCGCCCCCGGGCCCAGCGGTCCCGGCACCCCGATCGGACGCGACCAGCACACTCCCCACCACGAGGTGGACCACACCGTGCAGCCGACGGCGGATCCCCTCGCGATCCGCCTGGAGCAGCTGATCCTCGGCGCCGAGCGCCGCTACACGCCGTTCCAGGCCGCCCGCAGCGCCGGGGTGTCGATGGAGCTCGCCTCCCGCTTCTGGCGGGCCATGGGCTTCGCCGACATCGGCCAGGCCAGGGCGCTGACGGAGGCCGACGTACTGGCCCTGCGCCGGCTCGCCGGTCTGGTGGAGGCCGGGCTGCTGTCGGAGCCGATGGCGGTGCAGGTGGCACGGTCCACCGGGCAGACCACGGCGCGGCTGGCGGAGTGGCAGATCGACTCGTTCCTGGAGGGGCTCACGGAGCCGCCGGAGCCGGGGATGACCCGTACGGAGGTCACGTACCCCCTGGTCGAGCTGCTGCTGCCGGAGCTGGAGGAGTTCCTCGTCTACGTGTGGCGGCGCCAGCTGGCGGCGGCCACCGGACGCGTGGTGCAGGTCGCGGACGACGAGGAGATGGTCGACCGGCGGCTCGCGGTGGGCTTCGCCGACCTGGTGGGCTTCACCCGCCTGACGCGCCGCCTGGAGGAGGAGGAGCTCGGCGAGCTGGTCGAGTCCTTCGAGACGACCGCGGCGGACCTGGTGGCCGCGTACGGCGGCCGGCTGATCAAGACGCTCGGCGACGAGGTGCTGTACGTCGCCGACGACGCGGCGACGGCGGCGGAGATCGCGCTGCGGCTCATCGAGACGATGGAGGCCGACGCGCAGATGCCCGAGCTGCGGGTCGGGATCGCCTTCGGCACGGTGACGACCCGGATGGGCGACGTCTTCGGGACCACGGTGAACCTCGCGAGCCGGCTGACGTCCATAGCCCCCAAGGACGCCGTGCTGGTGGACGGGGCGATGGCCGAGGAGCTGTCCCGGACCGGCGCCGCACCGGTGTCGGAGAAGGAGGCGGAGGCGGAGCCCGGCGAGGGCGCGGCCTACCGGTTCGCCCTCCAGCCGATGTGGCAGCGGCCGGTGCGCGGCCTGGGCGTCGTCGAGCCCTGGTCGCTGACGCGCCGCAAGCGCCGCTGACACCCGCCCGCCCGCGCGCTCCGGCTGCCGCCGGGATCCGCCAGGGCGGGCATCCGCGCCCGCGTGCCCCGGGCGGGGCATCCGCGCCCGCCCGCCCCGGGTGCCGCAGGTGCCCGCACGAGCCACCGGCGC
>NZ_JOBX01000050.1:0-66931 GCF_000720645.1 Streptomyces sp. NRRL S-378 | reverse complement strand
CCGCCGTCCCGTCACACCGCTGCCCCGCTGCCCCGCCGCGCCGTCACACCGCCGTCCCGTCACACCGCTGCCCCGCTGCCCCGCCGCGCCGTCACACCGCCGTCCCGTCACACCGCTGCCCCGCCGCACCGCCCCCCCACACACACACCGCCGCCGCGTCTTCCGTCCCCGTGCTGGTGGAGGGGCAGCGGTTGCTTCAGGACTTTTCCGGGGACGTCAGGTCGATGAGGCGGCAGACCGTTTCGATGTCGATCTTCACCTGGGCGATCGAGGCGCGGCCCGACAGCCAGGTGATCAGTGCGGAGTGCCAGGTGTGCTCGATGACCCGGACCGCCGACAGCTGCTCCGCGGTGGGCGGGCGCTCCAGGCCCATCGCGTCCAGGATGATCGCCGTGGTCAGGCGGGACACGGTGTCGACCTCGGGGCTCACGCTCCGGTCCGCGAAGGTCAGCGCCCGCACCATCGCGTCGGCCAGCTGCGGCTCCCGCTGGAGCGCGCGGAAGGCGCGCATCAGGGTCTCCGCGACCCTGGCCGCCGGTTCGTCCCCGGCGGGCGGCCGCTTGCGCAGCGTGGTGTGCATGTGCTGGAGCTGGTCCTGCATGGTGGCGACCAGCAGGTGCACCTTGGACGGGAAGTAGCGGTAGAGGGTGCCCAGCGCCACGCCGGCCGCCTCCGCGACCTCGCGCATCTGGACGGCGTCGAAACCGCCCCGGCTGGCCAGCTGGGCGCTCGCGTGCAGGATCCGGCGGCGGCGTGCCTCCTGGCGCTCCGTCAGAGGAGGCGACGCCGGTGTGGTGACGGCCTTCACTTCCGCACTCATGTGTCCCGTTCCGTGTCGTTGCGCGGGCTGTCTCCGGGCTGATCCGCAGCCAGCATGGCAGGCGCCGCGTCGTGGCGCGAATCACCTGCTCCACCTCTTACGGTGTGGTTTCCGGCCGGTAGATTCAATGCTCTTAGACGGATCAAGTCTGAAACTTGTTCTACATTATCCGAGCGGTTACGCTCCGGCGAAAGTGCAGTGAGAAGGGGGCCGAGAGTGACCGCTGAGGCCGTGGCGACGAGCCCTTTCGCGGGTCCCGCCGACGACGGCGAGCGTCCGCTGCGCATCGCCCTCCTCACCTATAAGGGGAACCCGTTCTGCGGCGGTCAGGGCGTCTACGTCCGGCACCTCTCGCGCGAGCTGGTCCGCCTCGGACACTCCGTCGAGGTCATCGGCGCACAGCCCTACCCGGTGCTCGACACGGGCGCCACGCTCACCGAACTCCCGAGCCTCGACCTGTACCGCAGCCCCGATCCCTTCCGCACACCCAAGCGCGACGAGTACCGGGACTGGATCGACGCCCTGGAAGTCGCGACGATGTGGACCGGCGGCTTCCCCGAGCCGCTGACCTTCTCCCTGCGGGCCCGCCGCCATCTGCGGGCTCGCACCGGTGAGTTCGACGTCGTCCACGACAACCAGACCCTCGGCTACGGCCTGCTCGGCGACGTCGGCGCGCCGCTGGTGACGACGATCCACCACCCCATCACCGTCGACCGCAAGCTCGACCTCGACGCCGCGCAGGGCCGCGTGAAGCGGGCCTCCGTACGCCGCTGGTACGCCTTCACCCGCATGCAGGGCCGCGTGGCCCGCAGGCTGCCGTCCGTGCTGACCGTCTCCGGATCCTCCAAGCAGGAGATCGCCGACCACCTCGGCGTCCGAGACGAGCGCATCCACGTCGTGCACATCGGCGCCGACACCGACCTGTGGTCGCCCGACGCGTCGGTGGCCGAGGTCCCCGGCCGCATCGTGACCACCTCCAGCGCCGACGTCCCCCTCAAGGGCCTCGTCTTCCTCGTCGAGGCGCTCGCGAAGCTGCGCACCGAGCAGCCCGACGCCCACCTCGTCGTCGTCGGCAAGCGCGCAGAGCAGGGCCCCGTCGCCCGCGCCATCGAGACGTACGGCCTCCAGGACGCCGTCCGCTTCGTGAAGGGCATCACCGACGCCGAGCTCGTCGACCTGGTGCGCAGCGCCGAGGTGGCGTGCGTGCCGTCGCTGTACGAGGGCTTCTCGCTCCCGGCGGCCGAGGCCATGGCCACGGGCACCCCGCTCGTCGCCACCACCGGCGGTGCGATCCCGGAGGTCGCCGGTTCCGACGGCGAGACCTGCCTCGCCGTGCCGCCCGGCGACGCCGGCGCCCTGGCCGCCGCGCTGGGCCGGATGCTGGGCGATCCGCAGCTGCGGGCCCGCCTCGGCGCGGCCGGACGCGAACGGGTCCTGACCCGTTTCACGTGGGCCGCTGCCGCCGAGGGGACCGCCGCGCACTACCGTGCCGCCATCGAGCAGTCCCGGGTCGCCCGCAGCCGCCGCGCCCGGTGATCTTCCGCCTCATCCCCACCGTCCCCACCCCCGTACACCCCCGCGACCGCGAAGGCAGGACCCCGTGCTGACCGTCGATTTCTCCCGGTTCCCGCTCGCCGCAGGCGATCGTGTGCTCGACCTCGGCTGTGGCGCAGGCCGCCACGCCTTCGAGTGCTACCGGAGAGGCGCCCAGGTGGTCGCCGTCGACCGCAACGGCGAGGAGATCCGCGAGGTCGCCAAGTGGTTCGCCGCGATGAAGGAGGCCGGCGAGGCCCCGGCGGGCGCCACCGCCACCGCGATGGAGGGCGACGCCCTCGCGCTGCCCTTCCCCGACGACTCCTTCGACGTCGTCATCATCTCCGAGGTGATGGAGCACATCCACGACGACAAGGGCGTGCTCGCGGAGATGGTCCGCGTGCTCAAGCCCGGCGGACGCATCGCCATAACCGTTCCGCGCTACGGCCCGGAGAAGATCTGCTGGGCGCTGTCGGACGCCTACCACGAGGTCGAGGGCGGCCACATCCGCATCTACAAGGCGGACGAGCTGCTCGGCAAGATGCGGGCCGCGGGCCTCAAGCCGTACGGCACGCACCACGCGCACGGGCTGCACTCCCCGTACTGGTGGCTCAAGTGCGCCTTCGGCGTGGACAACGACAAGGCGCTGCCGGTCAAGGCGTACCACAAGCTCCTGGTCTGGGACATCATGAAGAAGCCCCTCGCGACGCGGCTCGCGGAGCAGGCCCTCAACCCCCTCATCGGCAAGAGCTTCGTCGCGTACGCGACCAAGCCGCACCTGCCCGTCGGCGCGGCGCAGTGAGCTCGCCCGGGCGTACCGAACACCTGGTCCTGGACGGCGTACTGACCGCGGAGCAGGCCGCCGAGACGGTCGCGGGCATCCTCGCGGTGCAGCGCGCCGACGGCGCCATCCCGTGGTTCCGCGGCCACCACCTCGACCCGTGGGACCACACCGAGGCGGCGATGGCGCTGGACGCGGCCGGCGAGCACGAGGCCGCCGAGCGGGCGTACGAGTGGCTGGCGCGGCACCAGAACCAGGACGGTTCCTGGTACGCGGCCTACGCCGACCGGCCGGACGGCGTGGACACCGCCGAGCCGCAGGACGCGAGCCGCGAGAGCAACTTCACCGCCTACATAGCCGTCGGTGTCTGGCACCACTACCTGTCGACCGGCGACGACACCTTCCTCGACCGCATGTGGCCGGCCGTCTACTCGGCCGTGGAGTGCGTCCTGTCGCTCCAGCAGCCGGGCGGCGAGATCGGCTGGAAGCGGGAGGCGGACGGGACGCCGGTGACGGACGCGCTGCTGACCGGGTCGTCCTCCATCCACCAGGCGCTGCGCTGCGCGCTGGCCATCGCCGAGCACCGCGAGGAGCCGCAGCCGGACTGGGAGCTCGCGGCGGGCGCGCTGCGGCATGCGATACGCCGTCATCCGGAGCGGTTCCTGGACAAGGACCACTATTCGATGGACTGGTACTACCCGGTCCTCGGTGGTGCCCTGACCGGCGCTGAGGCCAAGGCGCGGATCGAGGGCCGCTGGGACGAGTTCGTGGTGGCGGACCTGGGGGTGCGGTGCGTCCTGCCGAACCCGTGGGTGACGGGCGGCGAGTCCTGCGAGCTGGCGCTCGCGCTGTGGGCGACGGGGGAGTCGGACCGGGCGCTGGAGATCCTGCGGTCGATCGGGCACCTGCGCGCGGACAACGGCATGTACTGGACGGGGTACGTCTTCCAGGACGACGCGGTGTGGCCGGTGGAGCAGACGACGTGGACCGCCGGGTCGCTGCTGCTGGCCGTCGCGGCGCTGGGCGGGGACGAGGCCACCACGGAGGTGTTCGGCGGGGGTTCGCTCCCGGCGGGGCTGGAACCGGACTGCTGCGGCTGAGCCGGACCTGATGCGAAGAGGGGCCCTCCCCGCCCGACGGCGGGGAGGGCCCTTTCGCGCCGTCGGGGGTGCGGGCGCGGGGTGCGGGGGCGGGCGTCAGCGGCGGTAGAGCCATCCGGCGACGGCGTGGCCGACCAGGACGTAGACGACGGCGGCCAGGCCGTAGCCGACGACGACCTGGATCCATTCGCGACTGAAGGTGAACAGGTCGTAGGACCAGCCCGCCAGCCAGCTCGCGGTGTCGTGGATGAAATTGACGAGCTCGTTGCCCTGGTTGGCGTCCAGGAACCAGAGCACGATCCACAGGATGATCACGAAAGCAAGCACGTCCGCCACCAGAGCGACGGCCCGGCCTGCCTGACTGCTTCCTCGGGTGCGTACTCGCGTGTGTGTGGGCATGCTGCGCGTGTTGCCGCCCGGGCGCGTCGCAAACCCGAACGGGTCCGCCGGGTGGCGGGCCCGCGCGGCCGGGGTGAGGCTGCGGGGGACGCCTGAGTCCCCGGAGGAAACCGTGTCCGTACCCACGACCGTCCGATTCCGTCGCGCCCTCACGGCGGGTCCTGTCGACCGCGCTGCTGGCCGGTGCCACCGCCTGCGGCAGCGGTGGCGGCGGTACCCAGCGGGAGGAGTTGTCCGCCGCTTCGATGGGCGAGCTGGCCGCGCTCGCCGCGGCGGAGCCGGTGGCGGTGGAGGCCGACGAGCGGGCCGCCGTGACGCCGTCGCCGAGCACGTCGGCGGAGAAGCAGAAGTTCGCCAAGACGCGTTTCGTGGCCAACGCGTCGCTCGCGGCGGGCGCGACGTACCAGTGGATCGTCAAGCCGTACCGGGAGGGCAAGTTCAAGAAGGGTGCGAAGGGCCGGACCTTCGCGCTCATCAAGGCGGGCCTGGCGGGCGCGTTCGCGTACAACCGGCTCAAGGCGGCGGCCGACAACGCCAAGGGCGACCCGCTGCTGTCGAAGGCGGTCGCCCCGCTGACGGCGGGCATCGAGTCGCTGAAGGGGCTCGGCAGCAAGCTGCGCAAGGGCCAGGCGGGTGACGCCGACATCTCGTCCTTCGACGCCGTCATCAACGGCGTGAAGGAAGCGGGCAGGAGCGCGGGCGCCGAGGTGACCAACAAGGTCCCCAGCGCCTCCCAGCTCGGCGGCTAGCCCCGACCACGACCCGGCCCCGCGGCCGAGGGGCGTCGCCGCCCGCTCGGCCGCGGGCTGTTTCAATGGGCGTGTGATCGAGTACGTGGTGCTGGCCGGTGGGGTCGTCGGGGTCGGGTGGCTGGTGCGGCGCAGGCATCGGGCGCGGGCGGGCGCCGCGCCCGTGCCGGGGATCCCGGGCATGGCGCGGCAGCCGGCCGGTCAGGGCCGCTGGCGGCCGGGCCGGGTGTACGTCGAGGGGGGCGCGGCCCGCTGGGTTCCCCAGCGCGGGGAGGCCGTGGCGCTGCCCGGGGGCCGGGCCACCGGGCTGCGGGTTCCCTCGATGAAGGAGGGGATCTCCATCAACCCGGGCTCGCGGATCGTGGCCTGTGCGTACGACGGCGGCGGGAGCATCGAGATCGCCGTGATGCCGCTGGACGTGCGCGAGCTGCTGGAGGCGCTGCCGCAGGCGGACACCTCCTCGCCTTAGCTGTTGAGCTCTGCCAGGACGCGCAGGGTGTGCGGGTCCGGGGCCGTCACGAGCAGGTCCGTGACGGGGCCCCTGCGCCACAGTTCCAGCCGTTCCGCGATCCGCTCGCGTGGTCCGACCAGGGAGATCTCGTCGGCGAACGCGTCCGGGACGGCGAGTACCGCTTCCTCCTTGCGGCCCGCGAGGAAGAGCTGCTGGATGCGGCGGGCCTCCTCCTCGTAGCCCATGCGGGCCATCAGGTCGGCGTGGAAGTTGCGGGCCGCGTGGCCCATGCCGCCGATGTAGAAGCCGAGCATGGCCTTGACCGGGAGCAGGCCCTCGGCGACGTCGCCGCAGACCTTGGCGCGGGCCATCGGGGCGATCATGAAGCCCTGGGGGAGGTCGGTGAGGGAGGCCCGGTAGACGTCCGTGCGGGTGGGTGACCAGTACAGGGGCAGCCAGCCGTCCGCGATCCGGGTGGTCTGGGCGATGTTCTTCGGGCCCTCGGCGCCCAGCAGGACCGGGAGGTCCGCGCGCAGCGGGTGGGTGATGGGCTTGAGGGGCTTGCCGATGCCGGTTGCGTCCTCGCCCCGGTACGGGTGGCTGTGGAAGCGGCCCTCCACTGCGACCGGGCCCTCGCGGCGCAGGACCTGGCGGATGACGTCGACGTACTCGCGGGTCGCGGTCAGCGGGCTCGCGGGGAAGGGGCGCCCGTACCAGCCTTCGACCACCTGGGGGCCGGACAGGCCCAGGCCCAGCATCATCCGGCCGCCGGAGAGGTGGTCCAGGGTGAGGGCGTGCATGGCGGTGGCGGTCGGGGTGCGGGCGGCCATCTGGGCGATGGCGGTGCCCAGGCGGATCCGCGAGGTGTGTGCGGCGATCCAGGTCAGTGGGGTGAAGGCGTCGGAGCCCCAGGCCTCGGCGGTCCACACCGAGTCGTAGCCGAGCCGTTCGGCTTCGGTGGCGAGGTCGAGGTGGGCGGGACTGGGACCGCGGCCCCAGTAGCCGAGTGCGAGTCCGAGGCGCATGCGGTGAAGTTGAGGTTGGAGGCGCTCGTGCGGGTCGTGCCGTTCGGGTAGACCGACACGTGGCTGGAGGTGGTCGGGTTGGTCGCCGTCACGTTCAGGATCACCGCGGTGACGCCGGTCGCCGGCACGCCCTCGACGCCCGCGACGGGCAGGGTGACGACGGTGAAGTTGAGGTTGGAGGCGCTCGTGCGGGTCGTGCCGTTCGGGTAGACCGACACGTGGCTGGAGGTGGTCGGGTTGGTCGCCGTCACGTTCAGGACCACCGCGGTGACGCCGTCCTGCGCCGGGAGCCCGTCGACGGCCGACAGATCGAGGTCCAGGACGCCGCCCTGGCCGACCGGGGCGGTGGGCACCCCGCCCGTGCCGTCCCGGGTGTCCAGGATGCGCTTCGGGCCGAGGTTCACATGGGTTCCGCCCTCGCCGCTCGCGAGGAAGTAGCCGGTGATGTCCGCTATCAGGTCCACGGAGCCCGCGCTGTTGTAGAACTGGATGATCCCGTCCTGGACGGGCACGACCACCAGGTTCGGGATGGTCTGGCCGGCGGTGAAGTTGAGGTTCGACGCGCTCGTGCGGACCGTGCCGTTCGGGTAGACCGACACGTGGCCGGCCTCCGTGGGGTTGGTCGCCGTCACGTTCAGCACCACGGAGGTCACCCCGTACGCCGGGACGCCCTGGACGCCCGCGACCTTCAGGGGCACCACGCCGCCCGGCCCGACCTTGGCCTTCGGCACGCCCAGGCCCTCGCGCGTGTCCATCAGGCGCTTGGGCAGGACCGGGACGTACTTGACGTCCGAGACGTCCGCGTCGACGGTGACCGGCAGGCTCGTGGACACCTTGCCGTTCTGGGCGGTCGCCCGGATCTGGATCCGGTGGCTGCCCGGGCTCAGCATGGTGGCGACGCGCGTGGCGTCACCGGCGACCGTCGCGACCGACGCGCCGTCCACCAGCAGCTCGAACGAGCGCACCAGCGGGGCGGCCGTGCTGGTGGAGAAGTCGACCACCAGCGGTCCCGGCGTCTTCACCGTGGCACCCGGCACGACGGCCTTCTCGTTCACGGCTCCGATCTTCAGCCGGGCTGCGGGGCCCGACTTCCGGATCGTGTCCAGCTGCGGGTACAGCTGGTGGCCCGGGCACTCGGTGTTGAAGCCGTCCCGGTGCCCGGAGACCGTCCGGAACGGGTACGGCTGCCCGGCGGTGAAGCTGGTGCCCGCGTAGTTCTTCTGCGTGGCGCCCGCGGTCAGCGTCGTCGTACCGTCCATGTCGACGTCGTACTGGCCCAGTTTGTACGCGGCCATCTTCGAGATGCCCTCGAGCGCGGCGGGTGAGGCCCCGGCGTTCGTGTAGTCCCCGAGGACCGCGACGCTCGTCGACTCCGAGTTGAAACCGTAGGTGTGGGCGCCCATCACCGGCTGGTCCACACCGCCCTGACGGCCCTCGAAGAGGGTGCCGCACTTGTCGACGAGGAAGTTGTAGCCGAGGTCGCGCCAGCCGTTGGTCTTCACGTGGTAGACGTGCAGGCCGCGGACGATGGCCGCGGAATCGGTGCACTCGTACGGCGCGGTCGCCGCCGTGTGGTGCACGAAGAGGGCCTTGATCTTCCCGCCGGCAAGGTAGATCGGGCCCTCGTTGTTCAGGGACTCGTCGGCGCCCCACGTGGCGCGCGAGACGACGTCCGGCCGGGGCGCCGTCGACTCCGGCCCCGGAGCCACCGCGGCAGCGGCCGCCGCCCGGGCACCCGAGGCGGGCGCGGACTCCGCCGCGCCGGTGGACCCGGCCCTGCCCGGGTCCACCAGGTCCAGCTCCAGGCCGGCGGGCAGCGCGGCCGAGCCGCCGCTCACCCGTACCTCGGCCCCGTCGGCGGCTCCGACCCACACCGGCTCGGTGGCGCCGCGCGCCCCCGGCCGGTCACCGTCGAGACCCGCCTTGAACGGCTCCAGCGTGACCCACGGCGTCCACGCCCCGGTCCGGGCGTTCCGGCTGCGGGCCTCGATCTTCCCCTGCACCTCTGCTGCGGCGTCCTTCCAGGACACGCCCATGAGCCCGAAGCGCTCGGTGCCGTGCGCGGAGACGGCCGCCTCCGTGGCACCCTTCGGCTCCAGCGCGAGCCTGCGGACCGTGCCCCCGACCGGGCCGCTCGTCCCGGCGGAAGCGCTGCTGCCCGCCCGGTCCGGACCGGGCCCGGCGGCCGCGGCCACCCCCGGCAGGCACAGCGTCGCGACGACGCCCAGCGCGGCGGCCAGAGCCGTACCGCGCATGCGACTTGCTATCACGTAGTTCCCCACCCGTTTCAACTCATCGAATATCAGTGCTGGTTGGGTCGATGCTACTGACCCGTACCGACAGCCCCGAACGCACGACGCCCCACCGGAGGACCGGTGGGGCGTCGTGGTGGAACGCGGTGGGGTGCGGGTGCGGGGATCAGCCGCGCTGGATCCCCGAGGTGTCGCTCAGGATGCCGCGACGACCGTCCTGCGTCTGCGCGACCAGGGCGGCGCCGCCGCGCTGTTCGACCGCCAGGTACCAGGTGCCCGGCGCGAGTTCGGCGATCTGCGTGGGCGAGCCGTCCTCGGCGAAGAGGGGACGGGCCACCGGCACCGCGAACCAGAACGGGCTGAAGTCCGCCGCCGGGGCGGGCGTCGCCGCCTGCTGGCCGGCGCCGGAGTCCTGGGGTCCGGGCGCCGGAGTCGGCGTGCCGCCGTACGGCGGGACCGGCTGCGGGGTGGAACCGTACGGCTGCTGCCCGCCCGGGTAGCCGTACCCGGCACCCGGCTGCGGCTGGCCGCCGTACGGCTGCGGGGCGGCGGGCCGGGCCTCCGGCACCAGCGAACCGGCGAGCGCCGGAACCTTCGCGCCGAAGAGGGCCACGCCGGCCAGGGCCAGCGTGGAGAGGAAGGCGATGACCGCGCCCGCGCCCAGGTCGAACGTGCTCGGGCAGGTGATCAGCGCCCACAGCGCGGACCAGGCGGCCGACACGGCGAGGACCGTCCCCCACGCCGCCAGCGGCAGGCCGACGACCTTGCGGCTCTCCGGCTGGAAGCGGCCCGCGACGAGCAGGCCGGCGGCGATGAAGCCGAGCAGGAAGACGCTGGGGAGCACCAGGCGGTAGGCATCGGTGTCCCAGGGGCTCGGGAGGTCGACGCCCGTGGTGGAGTAGAAATCGAGGAACGAGGCGATGAACAGCAGCACCGCTGCTCCGATCACCACGCCGTCGCCTCGAGTGAGGGAGCGGATGTTCACGTCTTAGGTGTCCTTCTCGGTCTCGGTCGTCTCGTGGTGCCGCGGTCGCAGCGCAGATCGTGCCTGCAGCAGGGCGGGCGGCACCATGGTACGGATGTATCCCGCAACCGAGAGGATCGGGGCGGCGGGCGCCCCGGCGGGACGCCCGAGAGGGACTACCCGCCCAGGAAGCCGACGATGCCGTCCGCGATGCCCTGGGCCGCCTTCTGCCGCCACTCCGGACTCGTCAGCTGCGCCGCGTCCTTGGCGTCACGCATGTTGCCGCATTCGATGAACACCTTGGGGCGAGTTGACAGGTTCAGTCCGCCCAGATCGTCGCGGACCACCAAGCCGGTTCCGCCGCCGAGGTAGTTGGCGGGCGCCGAACCGGTGGTGCGGGCGAAGTTCCCGGCGATCCGTTCGCCGAGCTCGCGCGAGGGTCCCACGATCTTCGCGGTGTCGGCGGCCCCGCTCTTGACCTTGGCCGGGAGGATGACGTGGAAACCGCGGTTGCCGGCCGAGGCGCCGTCGGCGTGGACGGACACGACGGCGTCGGCGTTCGCCTCGTTGCCGATGCGGGCGCGCTCGGTGATGCAGGGCCCCCAGGCGCGGTCGCCCGTCTCGTGGGTGAGGACCACCTTCGCACCCTGGGCCTCCAGGGCCGTCCGCAGTCGCTTCGAGACGTCCATCGTGAACTCCGCCTCCATGTAGCCGGAGTTCGTGGTGGTCCCGGTGGTGTCGCACTCCTTGCGGTTGGTGCCGATGTCGACCTGCTGGTCGATCTCGTCGGTGTGCTGGAAGTTGCCGGTGTTGTGCCCGGGGTCGACGACCACGGTCTTCCCGGTCAGCGGGCCCTTGGCGGGGACCGGTGCGGGGGCCGCCGCGGGCGTGCTCGCCTCCGCGCTCGGGCTCCCGCTCGGGGTGGCGCCCGGCTTCGCGTCCCGCTGGCCCGGCGACAGCGCCGAGTGCGAGGCGGGCTGCGGTGCCGAGGCGGGCCGGTTCCCGCCCGGCCCGGCCCCGGACAGCGCCTGGGTCAGGACCCAGCCCGCCAGGCAGGCCGGGGCGAGGGCGGCGATCCCGACCACGAGCGTGGAGCGTCGGGTGAACCAGTGCCGGTCCGGATTCGCCGAGGAGCCGGACTCGGGGGGCGGGGGGCTGTCGTCGTAGCGCACGTCCGCGATGCTAGACCGCCGCCCGGTGGCCCGGCCGGTACTGCGCCATACGGGGGCGTGGTGCGCTTATATGAACGGTTGCGTGGGCGGTGGGCCGACGTCAGATGCCCGGGCCGGTGCGGCGCAGCACGCGCAGCGAATCGGTCACGGAGACCTCCTCGAAGGCACCGGAGGCGAGAGCGCGCAGGTAGATCCGGTACGGGGCCTGGCCGCCGGCCGCCGGGTCGGGGAACACGTCGTGGATGACGAGCGTGCCGCCCTCGGCCACGTGCGGGGCCCAGCCCTCGTAATCGCCGGTCGCGTGCTCGTCGGTGTGGCCGCCGTCGATGAAGACGAAGCCGAGCCTGCCGCCCCAGGCCGCCGCGACCTGCGGGGAGCGGCCGACGATCGCGATCACGTGCTCCTCCAGCCCGGCCCTGTGGAGGGTGCGGCGGAAGGTGGGCAGGGTGTCCATCAGTCCGACCTCAGGGTCCACGACCGTCGGGTCGTGGTACTCCCAGCCGGGCTGCTGCTCCTCGCTGCCCCGGTGGTGGTCCACGGTGATCGCGGCCACGCCGGCCTCGCGGGCGGCATCGGCGAGCAGGATGGTCGAGCGCCCGCAGTACGTGCCGACCTCCAGCAGCGGCAGCCCGAGCGCCCCGGCCGCGGCGGCGGCCTCGTACAGCGCGAGGCCCTCCCGTACGGGCATGAACCCCTTGGCGGCCTCGAAGGCGGCGAGGGTCTCCGGCTTGGGGGTGGCCATGTCGTTCCTCCTGCTGAGCTGCGTGTGGCGGCCCATGCTGCCCTACCGCCGGGTAGGGGTCCATGGCGGGGGGCTTCGCAGGTGCGTGTGGATCAGCGACCGAACAGCCGGGACAGTCCGCCGCCCGGCCCGCCGGAGCCGTCCGCGCGCCGCCGCTCCCGTACGGCTCGCCGGAATTCCGACCGGGTGTCGGAGACCTCCTGGGCCAGCCGTTGGGTGCCGCTCAAGCGGTGATCGTGTCCGGATGCTCCAGGCCCAGGACCCTTACCATGCGCGGCAGAATCCGTTCCAGGTCGGTCGCGGACTGCCGGCGGACCCGCACCGCCCGGTGGTAGGAGGCGCGGACGGTGAGGGGGTCCTGAGCGCCCAGTGCCTCGGTCAGGTCGTCGACCAGCATGGCGAGCCGGTCGGCGATGTCCGCGGGGGAGTCCGCCAGCAGCTGCGCCAGCCGACGATCCAGCATCACGCGGAGGCAGGCTGCCGCCCTCCCGCTGGAGGACTCGGTGGCGCTGATCGCCCGAGTGATGGAGGACCGCTATGGACACCAACCAACACCCGACGGGCGCGAAGGGGCGTAAGTCCTCGTACAGCGCCGACACCGGCGGAGAGTGCGTCGAGTGCGCCCCGCTCGGCTCCCTGGCCTGGCGCAAGGCCTCGTACAGCGGTGACACCGGCGGTGATTGCGTCGAGGTGGCCGCGCAGCCCTGCCTCGTCGCCGTGCGGGATTCCAAGAACCCCGACGGGCCCGTGCTCACCGCCCGCCCTGCCGCTTTCGCCGCGTTCGTGAGGGCCGCCTCTGTATGATCCGCTCCCGACTCGGGGGATGAGGGGGCAGGGGCATGGAACAGGTAGGGCCGGGGGGCCCGACGCACGTGGGGCCGTTCGAGGTCGTCGGCGTGCTCGGGCAGGGCGGGATGGGCCGGGTACTGCTGGCGGCCGGCCCGGACGGGCGGCTCGTCGCCGTCAAGCAGGTCCTTGCGCAGTTCGCCGACGACGAGGGCTTCCGGGCGCGTTTCCGCCGTGAAGTCACCGCCTCGCGCAAGGTGTCCGGCGCCTACACGGCCGCCGTGATCGACGCCGACCCGGACGCGCCCATGCCCTGGCTGGCCTCGGTCTTCGTCCCCGGACCCTCCCTCGGGGCGGTGGTCAAGGCGGTCGGGGTGCTGCCGGAGGACGTCGTACGCCGCCTCGCCGCGGGACTGACCTCCGCCCTGGCCGAGATCCACCGGGCCGGACTCGTCCACCGGGACCTCAAGCCCGACAACGTGCTCCTCGCCGAGGACGGCGTCCGCGTCATCGACCTCGGCATCGCGCGGGCCACGGAGGGCGAGGTCGAGGGGGAGCCCGGGCTGACGCGCACGGGCTGGGTCGTCGGATCGCCCGCGTACATGTCGCCCGAACAGGCCGAGGGCAAGCCGCTCACGCCCGCCAGCGACATCTTCTCGCTCGGATCCGTGCTGGTCATGGCGGTGACGGGCAGCAGCCCCTTCACCGGGGCGTCCACCCTCCGGACGCTGTACGACGTGGTGCACGCCGAGCCCGACCTGCGCGGGGTCCCGGCGGGGCTGCGCGACCTGGTGGCGCGCTGTCTGGCCAAGGATCCCGAGGCCAGGCCGTCCTCGGTGGAGCTGCGCGAGCTGATCGGTCCGGTGACGCCGTCGGGGCGCCAGTGGCCGACGGCCGTGTACGAGATGCTCGCCGCGCAGCGGACCCGGATCGACGGGCTGCTGGACGGCCGCCCGGCAGCCGCCGCCCCGGAGCCGGAGCCGGAGTCGGAGCCCGTATCGGCATCGCAGCCCGTGTCCCTGCCCGTGGCGTCCACGCAGGGCACCCCGATGCCGGTGCCCCCGCTGCCGACCGCGCCGCCCGACGCCCGTCGCCCGGAGGGTCCGCGGCGGGGCCGGCGCAGGGTCGCGGCGCTGGTGGCGGCCGGCGTGCTCCTCGTGGCCGGTACCGGTACCGCACTGTACGTACGGGACCGGATGAACACGCCCATCGCCTACACGGCCGTCCCCCGTTGCCAGGAGGCGCGCGAGAAACTGCCGCTGGACCTGCGGCCGTCGACGGCGGACGCCCGGTCCGAGGCGGCCGACGGCGCGCAGTCGAGCTGCAACGGCGGCGGCGACACCGCCGCGTCGCCGACCGCCCTGGTCCGGTGGAACGTGAGTCTCGGCGGTGACGCGGACGCCAACGCGGCCGCGCAGAGGCGGCTTTTCCAGTCGGAGGCGGCTGGTCAGCGCACGGCGTCCCGCCTGGGGTTCGGCACCGAGGCCTACTGGGGGTCGGCCGGTGCCGGCTGGACCTGCGTCCTCGGTGTGAGAGAGGGCAATCTCTCCGTCCGGGTCAGCCTCCGGGCGAAGCCGTACACCAAGGGCGCCTGCGAGGCCAAGGCGAAGGACGCCGCCCGCGCGGCACTGAAGGCCGCCCCGCGACGCTGACCCACCGCACCGCCGTACCGACCCGCACCGACCCGCGCTGACCCGCACCGACCCGTGTCGTGTCCGGCTGAACCTTGCGAGGCGACCCTGTCGTGACCTGCGGCTCGCAAAGCAGAGCGGGACGAACGCCTTGAGCGCCGTCCAGATGCACCCTGCAAGTTCGGCGGACTCTTCGACCACGGCCGCCACTCGAGAGCGGGCCGGTGTCGGCTGTGGAGGTCACTGCCGGCCTCACTTGTCGCGGGATTCCAACAGCACACGGTGATCTCGTCTCGGTGGAGATGTCGCCGGGAAACGACGGCAGTCGGGCGCGGCGCGGGTATCGCTGGTCAGGGGTGCGTGGCGTGTCAGTAGGCGCTGGCAGTCTTACCTCGTGAAGATCAACGGATTTGACGATGACTCGCTGGTGGCCGGGGAGGAACTGGTCTCCCGCCGGGGTTTCTGGGTCGCATACCTCATGTGGATGTGCTACCCGGAGACGTGCGTGGGGGAGCCTCCACCGACCCCGGAGTGGTTCGGCGCGGACTCGGCCGATGCCTACGCTGTGTCCGACGCGCTGACGGACGAGGACAACCGGCCCGTGTTCCGGGTCCCGTTCGGCGGTGGGCACACCGCGGTGGTGGTGAACGGTTCCGAAGAGCAGGGCACGCACTACCTCATCACCCACCCCGACTGGGAACGACACGGCCACCTCGCGACCATCGACGGACCCCAGGTGGGCCCTGGCCTCTCCTGGCGGGAACTGCTGCACATCGCCGAGACCCCGGACCACGCGTCCCCCGGAATCCATGACCGGCACGCCCGACTGCTGCTCCTGCTGCCCGCGATGAGCGACCAGGAGACGCTGTACGAGCGCATATACGCCATGGCGCCGACGCCGGCGATCGACGCAATCGCCGAGGCGCTGGTCCGGGTCGGCGTTCTGGCGGACAAGGCTGAGCGCATGGCGGAGATCCTCGTGGACCATCGGCTGTGGGACCCGGCCTCCTGGTCGCTGTCCGACGAGCAGCCCTTCGGCGGCATTCTCTACAGCGATGACCCCCGCAGCCCGCGACATGACGTGAGGCTCGCCCAAGGCATCACTCAGGAACAGCACGAACAGCTCGCCCGCGCACTCGGAACATGGCCCATCTGACGTCAAGAACCGACACGATGCCGGAAGTCGGCAACATGACTTTTCCGGTCTACCGGCTGCTCTCGTCCCTGAGCACCCTGTGGTCTCAGCTCTCGCCGATATGGCCACGGTGTCGTGCGCAGAGTCGATGTCAGTGCGGCGCAGGTCCGCTCGCCAGGGAACGCGAGACCTCGCAAGATCCCTCGCAACCTATGCCCGGACTTCGCAGGGTCCGGTGAGACAAGACAACCCGCGCCGGCCGGACCACCCGTGAAGAACACCTTCGTCTGACCTTCCGTCAGATTGGAACGTGTTCTAGTCTGCCGCGCATGGGCATCGGAATCACGCAGGAGCAGCGGGAGTTGGCCGAGGCGGTGCGCGGCTGGGTGGCGCGCGTCGTGCCTCCCGAAGAGGTGCGCAAGCTGCTCGACTCCCCGCCGCGGACCGGGGTGCGGCCCGGGTACTGGGACGCGCTGGCGGAAGCCGGACTGCTGGAGCCGCACCTGGAGGGCGGCACCCTGCTCGACCTGGCCGTCGTCGTCGAGGAGGCGGCCCGGGCCGCGCTGCCCGGCGCGTACCTGCCGAGCGCGCTGGCCTCCGTACTGCTGGACCGGGCCGGGGCCGAGCCGCTGGCCGGCCGGGTCGGGGCGGTCGCGCTGGGGCCGGGGACCCTGACCGCCGTGGCCACCGAGGGCGGCGGTCACCTGCTCGACGGGCTCGCGCCGCCCGTGCTCGGCGCGGGCGAGGCCGACCTCGTGCTGCTCGCCGCGGAGGCCGCGCACGGGACCCGCTGGTTCGCCGTGGACGCTGCCGCGCTGGACATCCGTACGCACGAGAGCGCCGACCCGACCCGTCCCACCGCCGAGGTGCGGGCGCGCGGCGCGGTCGTCCCCGCGGGCCGGCTGCTGGAGCTGGACGCCGCCCTCGTCCGCGACCTCGCCTGCGTGCTCTTCGCCGCCGACGCCTGCGGCACCGCCGCCCGGGCCCTGCACACGGCAGCCGAACACGCCAAGGTGCGCGAGCAGTTCGGCCGGCCCATCGGGCAGTTCCAGGGCGTCAAGCACCTGTGCGCCGACATGCTCGTACGACTGGAGCAGGCCCGGGCGCTGGCCTGGGACGCCGCGCAGGCCATGGACGAGCCGGCCGACGTGCGCTCGCTCGTGGCGGCCCTCGCCGCCGGGACCGCGCTGGACGCCGCGTACTCCTGCGCCAAGGACTGCATCCAGATCCTCGGCGGGATCGGCTTCACCTGGGAGCACGACGCCCACATCCACCTGCGGCGGGCGGTCGTCGCCCGCCAGCTGCTCGGCCCCGGCGACGGGCACCGCGTACGGGCCGTGCGGTACGCGGCGGGCGGGGCGCGGCGCGAGCTGCGCCTGGAGCTGCCGGCGCAGGCCGAGGAACACCGCGCGAAGGCCCGAGCCGCCATCGAGGACGCGCGCGGGCTCGACCCGGCCGCCGCCCGGCGGATCCTGGCCCCCACCGGCTACGCGGCCCCCCACCTGCCGCCGCCCTACGGGCTCGGGGCCGGGCCCGTCGAGCAGCTCGTCGTCCAGCAGGAGCTCGCGGCGGCCGGGGTCGGGATCTCCGACCTCGGCATCGCCACCTGGATCGTGCCCTCCCTGCTGGCCTACGGGACGCAGGCGCAGCGCGACACCTACGTCCTCCCCACCCTGCGCGGGGAGATCACCTGGTGCCAGCTCTTCTCCGAGCCGGGCGCAGGCTCCGACCTGGCCTCGCTGCGGACCCGGGCCGCGCGGCGGGAGGACGGCTCCTGGCTGGTCAACGGGCAGAAGGTGTGGACGAGTTCCGCACACACCGCCGACTTCGGGATCCTGCTGGCCCGTACCGATCCGGCGGCGCCCAAGCACAAGGGGCTCGGCTACTTCGTCGTCGCCATGAAGAACACGCCCGGTATCGACATCCGGCCGCTGAAGGAGATCACCGGCGAGGCCCTCTTCAACGAGGTGTACCTCGACGACGTCGAGCTCCCGGCGGACGCGCTGGTCGGCGCCGCCGACGGCGGCTGGCAGGTGGCCCGCAACACCCTCGGCAACGAACGGGTGCACATGGCCGACCGGATGACCTTCGACACCGGGCTGGAGGCCCTCCTGGCGCGCGCCGCCGACCTCGACGGCGCCCAGCGGGCGCGGATCGGCGCGCTGGCCGCCGAGGCGCACGCCCTGGCCTGCATCGGGCTGCGCACCACGCTCCAGCAGGTGTCGGGGCTGGAGCCGGGCGCGGGCGCCTCCGTGCGCAAACTCGTCCAGACCCCGCACCAGCAGCGGACCGCCGAGCTCGCGCTCGAACTGCTGGGGCCGGCGGGCGCGGTGCGGGAGGGGGCGGGGGAGCGGGCGGTGCACGGGATGCTCATGTCCCGCTGCCTGACCATCGCCGGGGGCACCACGCAGGTCCAGCTCAACGTCGTCGCCGAGCGGATTCTCGGCCTTCCCAGGGACTAGGAGTCATCGGGCATGAAGTCGTACATCGTGGGCGTGGGCATGACGAAGTTCGAGAAGCCCGAGTCGCGGGACTGGCAGTACTGGGACATGGCGAAGGAGGCCGGGGCCGCGGCCCTCGCGGACGCGGGCGTGGACTACGCCCTGGTGCAGCAGGTGCCGGTCGGTTACTGCTTCCAGGCCTCCACCGCCGGCCAGCGCGCGGCGTACGAGCTCGGGCTGAGCGGGGTGCCGGTCTACAACGTCAACAACAACTGCGCGACGGGGTCGACGGCGCTGATGATGGCGCGGCAGTTCGTGCAGGGCGGGCTGAGCGACTGCGTGCTGGCGCTGGGCTTCGAGAAGATGAAGCGGGGCGCGCTGGGCGGGGGAGCCGACGGAGCCGCTGAAGGATCCTTCAAGACCTCGCCGGTGGCCCGGCACTACGGGATCATGGCGGCGGGGCACGGCTTCGAGATGTCCCCGCCCACGGCGCAGATCTTCGGCAACGCGGCGCGGGAGCACATGGAGCGCTACGGGACCACGCCCGCGCAACTGGCGGCGGTCGCCGCGAAGAACCACCGGCACTCGGCGGACAACCCGAACGCGCAGTTCCAGGACGTGTACGCGGTGGAGGAGATCCTGGCGGCGAAGGAGATCCACGCGCCGCTGACGAAGCTCCAGTGCTCGCCGACCTCGGACGGTGCGGCGGCGGCCCTGGTGGTGTCCGAGCGGTTCCTGGTCGCGCACGGGCTGCACGGCAAGGCGGTGGAGATCGTCGCGCAGGCGATGACGACGGACACGGAGGAGTCCTTCGCGTCGGGCTCCTGCATCGACGTGGTCGGCAAGCCGATGACGGCGGCCGCCGCGCGGCAGGTGTACGAGGGGTCGGGGCTCGGCATCGAGGACGTGGACGTGGTGGAGCTGCACGACTGCTTCTCGATCAACGAGCTGCTCACGTACGAGGCGCTGGGCATGTGCGAGGACGGGGCCGCGGGCAAGCTGGTGGAGAGCGGGGCCACGACGTACGGCGGGCGGTGGGTGGTGAACCCGTCCGGAGGGCTGATCTCGAAGGGGCATCCGCTGGGCGCGACGGGGCTGGCACAGGCGGCGGAACTGGTGTGGCAGCTCCGGGGCGAGGCGGGGCCGCGGCAGGTTCCGGGGGCCCGCGTGGGTCTGGCCCACAACATCGGCCTGGGCGGCGCGGCGGTGGTGACGATGCTGCGCCGCTGACCGTGTGGCCCGCCGCCCGGGACGCTGCCGCCGTGCCCCGTGCCCCGTGCCCCGTGCCCCGTGCCCCCTGCCCCGTGCCCCGCGCGGCGTGGGCCGGGCCTCCGTGGCCCGGCCCCGGACCCCGTGCCTCGACCACCGGCGGCGCCGGATCCGGTGGCCGATGCCCACAGCCGGACGTGGGCGAGAAGTGCGGCGCCGGGTCAGAGCTTCTGGATGTCCTTGTGCACGACGTCGGAGCCGGGGTGGTCGGCGGCCAGACGCACCTTGAGGGGGTGTCCGGCCGGTGCCTTGATGATGATGTCGGGGTACTCGACCAGGCCGGTGCCGTTGCAGGAGGGTTCGGTGGTCAGGTGGGACCAGCCGTCCGTGCCGTGCGGGTTGTTCCACGACACCCAGGCGCAGTCGAGCTCGCCGCTGTAGATCGTCACCGACTTGATCCTGACCGAGTTCACCGCGCCGTCGACGCGTTCGTAGAGCACCGTCCCGGTGTTGTGGTGGCGGCCCTTGCCGGCCTCCAGGTCGGCCTGGAGGACCGGGCCGGCCGGGGTGTCGGCGGTGGCCGGAGCCGCGCCTGCGGCAAGGGTCGCTAGGACGAGCGCAGCGGCGGCGGGCAGGGCGGACAAGCGCATGACGGACCTCTCCACGAACCGGGTTGAGGAGCTCCATCCTGGTCCAGTACGCGGTCGGGCGCTGCGGCGGAATCCGTCAACCGGTGGCCCGGATCGGACGGTCGGGCCCGCGCCGTGCCGGGATCACCGGGCCACCGGTTTCAGCTCGCAGCGGCCTTCCGTGCACGTGCGGCGGAGCCGGCCGCGGGAGACGGTCTCGGCGAGGCCGATCGCCCAGCACATGGGGCAGCCGCGCAGGGCGACCACGCCGACGGGGGCCAGGAGCAGGGTGGCCGGGCCGAAAACCGGGATGAGGGCGAAGGCCGCTATCAGCGAGCCGAAGCCCAGCGCGCCGCGTGCCAGATGCCGCGGTACGGACGCGCTCGCGAAGCCGGAGCCGGAGGAAGCCGGGGTGTCAGTGGTGGGCACGGGTGTCTCCCAGGGTGAGCTGGAGGGCCGCGCGGGCCCGGTGGAGCCGCGACTTCATCGCGGCGGTGCTGAGGCCGAGGGCCTCGGCGGTCGTCCGGCCGCTGTGCCCCTGGACGTCGCGCATGATCAGTACGCTCCGCTGGTCGGCGGGCAGTGCGGCGATGGCCTCCGCCACCTGCCCCGCCTCCAGGTGACGCAGCACCTCGTCCTCCGCCGACATGACCGCCGTGTCCGGCAGCGGCGGCCGCTCCCGTGGCATCAGCCGGGCGCGGCGCAGGCATTCGTTGCGGACGATGCGGAACATCCAGGAGGCCAGTGCCCCGGAGGCCCTGAGCATCCCGATCCTGCGGTACAGGATGATCAGTGCCTCCTGGGCCGCGTCCTCGGCATCCTCGCGCGAGGCGCACAGCGAGTGCGCGAAGCGGCGTACGTTCGGGTGCGATCCGGCGACCAGCGCGGTGAGCGAGTCGAGGTCGCCGCCCTGCGCGGCGACGACCAGGTCCTCGCCCGGCCAGGTGCGGTCAGCCACGGGCCCGGCCCCGCCTGCGCAGGACGGCGACGGTGCACGCGCAGAGCAGGACGGCCGCGCCGGCCACGACGAGAACTGTGATCATGTCAAAACCTCCAGGTCAGGTGCCGACCTCGGCGTCGGCAACATACACAGGAGGCGCGGGAAGCCCGAAAGGATTCACCCCAGGGCCGGATCGACCACCGTCTCGCCCGTCGAGGCCCGGCGGATCGCTTCCGCCAGGTCCTCCACCCGGTCGTCCCGCAGGACCAGGCCGGCCGCGCCGGCGGCGAGTGCGGCCTCCCGCAGACCGGGGTGTGCCGAGCCCGTCAGGACGAGGATCCGGCACTCCGGATCGTCCTCCAGCAGGGCGGTCACCGTCGCGAGCTCCTCGACGAGGGCCACTTCGGGGCGGGCCATCGGATCGCGCACGACCTCGATGTCCGGCTGGAGGCCGAGCCGGAGCGCCAGGGCCGGATCGGGAGGGTCCAGCAGGACCCGCAGGGCGCGGCCTCGGCGGTGTTCCACGGGCATTTCGTCCACCGGGAAAGCCTATCTGACGGGGAGTCAAGAGTCTTCCCAAGTGTGGGGGCGTGCGTTATACATTCCCTCACCGGCCGACCCTAGAACGCGTTCTAGAACCGGCCGCCCCGCATACGACCTCGGTGCGGCCGACGGTGCGGACGGCCGCGCCGAGGTCTTCCAGGGCAGCGATTTTCCCGACCCACCGACGACAGGGAGCCGCATCCTCATGCCGATCGATGCCGCCAGGGCCCTCGCCGCAGACCCCCGCCAGGGGGACATCGGCTGGGACCACAAGGACATCCAGCTCTACCACCTCGGCCTCGGCGCGGGCCTGCCGGCCACCGACCCCGACGAACTGCGCTACACCCTCGAATCCAAGCTCCACGTCCTGCCCAGCTTCGCGACCGTCGCCGGAGCGGGCATGGCCATGCTCGGCGGCCTCGCCGCCCCCGGCATCGAGGTCAACCTCGCCCATGTCCTGCACGGCGGCCACTCCATCGAGCTGCACCGGCCCATCCCGGTCAAGGGCCGGGCCACCTCCAGCTCCAAGGTCGCCGCCGTCTATGACAAGGGCAAGGCGGCCGTGATCGTGCTGCGCTCCGAGGTCGCCGACGCCGACGGGCCGCTGTGGACGAGCGACGCGCAGATCTTCGTACGGGGAGAGGGCGGCTTCGGCGGCGAGCGCGGCCCCTCCGCCCGGGAGGAGCTGCCCGGGCGGGAACCCGACCGGGTCGAGGAGCGGCACATCCGCGAGGACCAGGGGCTCCTCTACCGCCTCTCCGGTGACTGGAACCCGCTGCACGCCGACCCCGAGTTCGCCAAGCTGGCGGGCTTCGACAAGCCGATCCTGCACGGCCTGTGCTCGTACGGGATGACCCTCAAGGCCGTCGTCGACACGGCCCTCGGCGGGGACGTCTCCCGGGTCCGCGCCTACCGCACGCGCTTCGCCGGGATCGTCTTCCCGGGCGAGACGCTGCGCATCCGGATGTGGCAGGAACCCGGCCGCGTCCTGGTCTCGGTGACCGCCGTCGAACGCGACGACGCGCCGGTCCTCGCCGACACCGTCGTCGAACACGCGTAACACTCCACACCACCGACAGGAGCCGCACCGTGCGCGCAGCACTGCAGAGCGAGATCGGCCAGGACAAGCTGGAAGTCGTCGACGACATGGAAGCCGTGGGCTTCGGCCCCGGCAAGGTCAGGATCCGCGTCAGGGCGACCGGCCTGTGCCACTCGGACCTGTCCGCGATGAGCGGTGTCCTGCCGCAGCCCGCGCCCTTCATCCCGGGCCACGAGGGCTCCGGCGTGATCACCGACGTCGGCGACGGGGTCACGACCCACCGGATCGGCGACCGGGTGCTCGTCTGCTGGCTGCCGCCGTGCGGCCACTGTCCGTCCTGCAAGCGCGGTCAGGGCCACCTGTGCCTGGAGGCCTTCGGGAACGTCGCCACCCCCAACTTCACGCGGGCGTCGAGCGCCATCTTCGGCTTCGCCGGCACCGGCACCTTCTCCGAGGAGATGGTCGTCCCCGCCGCCTGCGCCGTCCCGATCCCCGACGACGTACCGTTCGACATCGCCGCACTGATCGGCTGCGGCGTCACCACCGGCCTCGGCGCGGCCATCAACACCGCCGAGGTGGAGGCCGGTTCCTCGGTGGCCGTCATCGGCTGCGGCGGCGTCGGCATGTCCGTCATCCAGGGCGCCAAGGTGCGGGGCGCGGCCCAGATCGTCGCCGTCGACCCGGTCGAGTCCCGCCGCGAGGCGGCCCTGAGGTTCGGGGCCACCGAGGCGGTATCCCCGGAGGAGTTCGCCGACGCCAAGAACCGGATCACCGCCGGCGAGGGCTTCGACTACGTCTTCGAGGTCGTCGGCAAGTCCGCGACCGTGCAGAAGGCGTACGAGATGACGCGGCGCGGCGGCTCGGTCGTCGTGGTCGGCGCGGGCGCCCTCGACGACAACTTCCAGATCAACATGTTCTCGCTGTTCTTCGACGAGAAGAAGATCCTCCCGTCGATGTACGGCGGAGGCGACGTGCTCCGCTCCTACGAGCGCACCATCGCCCTGTGGCGGGCCGGCCGGATCGACCTGGCGAACCTGATCACCCACCGGGTGAGCCTGGCGGAGGTCAACGACGCCCTCGACCAGATGCGCACGGGCGTCGCCCTGCGCACCTGCATCGAACTCTGACCCGGCCACCGGTCCGTTCCACCGGTCTGTTCCACCGACCCGTTCCGCAGGTCCGTTCCGCAGATCCGATCTCCGAGGGGAACCGTACGGATGTCACTGCCACTTGAGGGACTCTCCGCCATCGTCACGGGCGCGGGCCGCGGGCTCGGCCGGGCCGAGGCGATCGAGCTCGCGCGGCTGGGCGCGAGCGTGGTCGTCAACGACTTCGGCCAGCCCGGCCGGGACGGCTCCGGAGAGGCCTCGGCCGCCCCGGCGCAGGAGGTCGCCGAGGAGATCCGGGCCGCGGGCGGGCAGGCCGTCGCCCACCTCGGCGACGTGGCCGACTTCGAGCAGGCGCGCGAGCTGATCGGGCTGGCGGTGTCCACGTACGGGAAGCTCGACGTCCTGGTCAACAACGCGGGCATCCTGCGCGACCGGATGATCTTCTCGATGTCGGAGGAGGAATGGGACTCGGTGATCCGGGTCCACCTCAAGGGGCACTTCAACACCACCCACTTCGCGTCCGCGCACTGGCGCGAACGGTCCAAGGCGGCGGGCGGCCCGGTCTACGGCCGGATCGTCAACACCTCCTCCGAGGCCTTCCTCGGCGGCTCGGCCGGCCAGCCGAACTACGCCGCGGCCAAGGGCGGCATCGTGGGCCTGACGACCTCGACCGCCCTGGCCCTGGCCAAGTACGGGGTGACGGCCAACGCCATCTGCCCGCGCGCCCGCACCCGTATGACGGAGGACGTCTTCGCCGGCTTCGAGGTCCCCGAGGACGGCAGGCTGGACGCCCTCGCCCCCGAGCACGTCGCCCCGCTCGTCGGCTACCTGGCCTCACCCGCCTCCGCCCAGGCCAACGGACAGCTCTTCGTCGTACACGGGGGCATCGTGGTCGTCATGGAACGCCCCAGGGTGGCCGCCAAGTTCGACACGGGCAAGGAGTCCTTCTCCTACGAGGAACTCGACGGGGTCCTCACCCCCTACTACGACTCCCGCCCGGCGAACGAGACCTTCGCCGCGCCGGAGGTCCTCGGCCTCAAGCACGGCTGACCCGCTACTGCCGCCCGGCCAGCGGAGCCTGCTGGAGGGGGACCGGGCGCGGCGAGGACGGGGGAGGGGGCGGCGCGTGCAGGTGCACCGGCGGGGGAGGGGGAGCAGGAAGGTTCATCCCGACGATCCCGCAGGGCACCTCCGCCGTCGTGCACGGCAGGTGCAGCCGGCCCTGCGGGCTCCACATGCCCGCACCGCCGAGCCACCCCACCGGGGCGGCCAGCCGGAAGACGTGCCGGTCGGCGGGGCGCCACAGGCCGATGTCCCCCTCGGGCAACCACAGGGCCACCCCGCAGGTCTCCGGCATCAGCGCCTGGCCCGGCTGGACCGCGAAGGGCAGGGCGTCCCCCAGCCGCAGGCACTCCGGGAAGCGGACCGGACGTGAACTGCCCAGCACCCCCCAGCCCAGGCGAGGCTCGCCGGGGGCGTCGGAGCGGATCAGCAGCAGCCCGCTGTCCGGCTCGGCCAGCAGCAGCCGGTCGTCGCTGTCCTCGGTGATCTGCAGCAGCGGGGAGACCTCGCCGCCGCGCCCCAGGTCCACGGCGACGGCCTTGACGGTGCCGTCCAGTTCGCGGTCCAGGGCCAGCAGCCGGCCCGTCCGGTCCAGCCACACGCCGCCGGAACAGCGCCCCGGGATCCGCGCCACCCGCTGCGGCCCGAACGCGCACCCGGCCACCTGCCACAGCGTGGTCACGGTGTCCGACGCGGCCACGGCGAAGGCCCCGGACCCGTCCGGCGCCGGCGGGAGCAGGAAGACCCGTACGCCCTCTTCGGCGTCCACCCCGCCCAGCTGGAGCTCCCCGGTGCGCGGCCCGGCCGCGGCACCCGTCGGGTAGAGCAGGGCGAAAGCGTGGCGGTCCGCGACCCGCCGGTGGATCAGCACGCGCCCGTCGGCCAGCGGGAGGAGCTCGCTGTCCGCCTCCTCGGGCTGTGCGAGGGGCAGCGGCACCGCGTACGGCTCGGGACCGGCGAGGGTCCAGCGTTCCGCGTAGCGCGCCTCGCCGTCCCCGGCGAGCCGGGCGGCGTACGACCCGTCCGCGGAGATCGTGAACGGGGCCGTGGTCGTCATCTCGATGGCACAGACAGTCATCCGGGCCGTCACCTCCGGTGAGGAAGCTAGTTTTCGGGATTCCTGCCGAACAACACGACCAAGGCGGCTTCACACGTAAGGGTGTCCGGGCGGCGATTCGTCTGTGATGGGCGGTGCGATTGTGCTGTGCGGCATCGAAAGGCAGGCGTGACGGGCGGGAGTCCGGCCGCTTCGCAGGGACCGGTGCTGACCGGGCCGGCCGCCACGGACGGTAGCCTTGGCCCGTGCCCCGTCTCTCTGAAGTCATCGCCGCGCTGGACGCTCTCTGGCCCCCCTCGCGGGCCGAGCAGTGGGACGCGGTCGGAACCGTATGCGGCGACCCCGACGCCGAGGTCACCCGGGTCCTCTTCGCGGTGGATCCCGTCCAGGAGATCGCCGACGAAGCCGTGGACCTGGGCGCCGACCTGATCGTCACCCACCACCCCCTCTACCTGCGGGGGACCACCACGGTCGAGGCCGGCACCTTCAAGGGCCGCGTCGTGCACACGCTGATCAAGAACGACATCGCGCTGCACGTCGCCCACACCAACGCCGACACCGCCGACCCCGGCGTCTCCGACGCCCTCGCCGGCGCCCTGGACCTGCGGATCACCGGTCCGCTGGTGCCGGACCCGACCGACCCGGAGGGCCGCCGCGGCCTCGGCCGGATCTGCGAACTGGACCGTCCCGAGACCCTGCGCGAGTTCGCCGCGCGCTGCGCGGCCTGGCTGCCGCCGACCGCCCAGGGCATCCGGGTCGCCGGCGACCCCGACGCGATGATCCGGCGCGTCGCCGTCAGCGGCGGCTCCGGCGACAGCCTCTTCGCCGAGGTCCGCGCCGCCGGCGTGGACGCCTTCGTCACCGCCGACCTGCGCCACCACCCGGTGTCCGAGGCCCGCGAGCAGAGCCCGCTGGCCCTCGTCGACGCCGCCCACTGGGCCACCGAATGGCCCTGGTGCGAGCAGGCCGCCGCGCAGCTCGACGCGATCTCCGAGCGCCACGGCTGGGGTCTGCGCACCCACGTCTCGCGCACGGTCACCGACCCGTGGACGGTGCACGCGCCGTCCGTCCCCTCCCCTTCTATCTCTGGAGCCCCCAACTGAACGCCGAGCCCGCCGACCAGATCCGACTTCTCGATGTCCAGGCGCTGGACGTCCGGCTGTCTCAGCTCGCCCACAAGCGCAAGTCGCTGCCCGAGCACGCCGAGCTCGACACGCTCACCAAGGACCTGACGCAGCAGCGCGACCTGCTGGTCGCCGCCCAGACGCAGGCGAGCGACACGGCCCGCGAGCAGACCAAGGCGGAGCAGGACGTCGACCAGGTGCGCCAGCGCGCGGTCCGCGACCAGCAGCGGCTGGACTCCGGCGTGGGCATCTCGGCCCGGGACCTGGCGAACCTGCAGAGCGAGGTCGTCTCCCTCGCCAAGCGCCAGGGCGACCTGGAGGACGTGGTCCTGGAGGTCATGGAACGCCTGGAGGCCGCGCAGGAGCGGGTCTCCGAGCTCACCGAGCGGGTCTCCGCCCTGGAGGCCAAGGTCGCCGACGCCACCACCCGGCGTGACGCGGCCACCGCCGAGATCGACGCCGAGGTCGCCAAGGTCACCAAGGACCGCGAGGTGATCGTCACCTCGATGCCGGGCGACCTGATGGCCCTGTACGAGAAGATCCGCGTCAAGCAGGGCGGGGTCGGCGCCGCGCGCCTCTACCAGCGCCGCTGCGAGGGCTGCCGGCTGGAGCTCGACATGGCCGAGGTCAACGAGATCAAGGCCGCCCCCCGCGACCAGGTCGTCCGTCACGAGAACTGCGGCCGCATCCTCGTCCGTACGGCCGACTCGGGCATCTGATGCCGCGTTTCGTCGTGGAGGCGGACGGCGGGTCCCGGGGCAACCCGGGGCCGGCCGGCTACGGCGCCGTCGTCCTCGACCCGGCCTCGGGCGAGACGCTGGCCGAGCGCGCCGAGTACATCGGCGTCGCGACGAACAACGTGGCCGAGTACAAGGGCCTGATCGCCGGGCTCACGGCGGCCCGTGACCTCGCGTCCGACGCGGAGGTCCTGGTCCGGATGGACTCCAAGCTCGTCGTCGAGCAGATGTCGGGCCGCTGGAAGATCAAGCACCCGGACATGAAGCCGCTCGCCGCCGAGGCCGCGCGGATCCTGCCGCGCGCGCAGGTGACGTACGAGTGGATCCCGCGCGAGCGGAACAAGCACGCCGACCGGCTCGCCAACGAGGCGATGGACGCGGGCAGGCGCGGCGAGCAGTGGGAGCCGTCGGCCTCCTCGGCCGTCTTCACGACCCCGTCGGCCCCGTCGGGTCCGCCCGGCGACGCCGCCGCGGGTGCCGCGGCGGCCCGGGCGGCCCTGGCCGCCGCCCGCGGCGGTGCGGACGCCGCAGCGGCCCGCGGCATCGCCGGAGCCGACACGCTGTTCGGCGCGCCGACCGACGGGTCGGCGTCCGCGGACGCGGGAGCCGGCACCCTCCTCGTGGTGCCCGGAGCGGCCGATCAGGGCGGGACCGCCGCCACCGCCGTCGCCCCCGCGGGCGGGCAGGGCTGGGGGCCCGACATGGGGGCCCCGGCCACCTTCGTACTGCTGCGCCACGGCGAGACCGCGCTCACCCCGCAGAAGCGGTTCTCCGGGAGCGGGGGGAGCGATCCCGAGCTGTCCCCGGCCGGCCGCCGCCAGGCGGCGGCCGTCGCCGAGGCGCTCGCCGCCCGGGGCACCGTCCAGACGGTCATCAGCTCGCCGCTGCTGCGCTGCCGCGAGACCGCCCGGGCCGTCGCCGACCGGCTCGGCCTCGACGTGACCGTCGAACAGGGCCTGCGCGAGGTGGACTTCGGCGCCTGGGAGGGCCTGACCTTCGCCGAGGTGCAGGAACGCTTCCCGGACGACCTCCAGGCCTGGCTGGACTCCCCGAAGGCCGCTCCCACAGGCGGCGGGGAGAGCTTCGCGGCCGCCACCCGCCGGATCTCGGCCACCCGCGACCGTCTGCTGGCCGCGCACGCGGGCCGTACGGTCCTGCTGGTCACCCACGTGACCCCGGTCAAGATCCTGGTCCGACTCGCCCTCGGGGCCCCGCCGGAGTCCCTCTTCCGGATGGAGCTGTCCGCGGCCTCCCTGTCGGCGGTGGCCTACTACGCCGACGGCAACGCCTCGGTCCGCCTCCTGAACGACACCTCCCACCTGCGGTAGGCCCCGCCGACGGTCCGTCCCCGCCGACGCCGTCCCATCGGCGGGACGGACCCTCGGAGGGGACGGACCGTCCTTCAGGGTGTGGGCTCGCAGTGACCGAGGGCGTCCAGAGCCCGGCCGAGGGCGCGGACCATGTTCCGCGCGTCGGCCTGGGCGGACTGGACGGCTCCGCGCACCTGGCGCGGATTCGGCTGGGGCCGTGCGCCTTCCGGTGCGGCCCAGTCGGCGTCGTCACGCCGTCCGACGTGTACCTCCAGGTGGTGCAGCGCGTCTTCGAGGTGGCGGGCGAGTTCGCGCAGGTTCGCGGTCACGGCGGTGATCTCGGTGGGGTTCGCGTAGGCGTTGCGGGGGTCGGTGGTCGCTTGGGCGAGGTCGCGGATGTGCGCGGCGGCCGAGGCCGCGCGGGCGGGGTGGTCGCTCATGAGCCCGAGGGTGCCGCATCTTCCCTGCCACCGACAGGCGTCGGCGCGGACTTCTCCCGTGGCCGGACCCGGGCCCGGGTGGGGCCTGCGGAACGGGAACGCGCCGGGCCGGAGGGGCCCGGGCCGGGCAGAGAGAACCGCTTGCCTCCCGAGCGGGAGTGGAAGCGGCAGACGAGCCGGCCTGTACGCCGGGTTCTGTCGCCCGGTGACCTCGCGGTCGCCGGGGAGACGGCCATCCATCTAGGACCGGCGTTGCCGCCGGCCTCGTGCGGTCTACCCGCGAACTCGGGCGGGCAGCCCTCAAGCGTTCGCGCAGACCCGTCCGGGGACGGATCCTCTTGACCTTGCTCCAGGTGGGGTTTACCTAGCCGCCTGGGTCACCCCAGGCGCTGGTGGTCTCTTACACCACCGTTTCACCCTTACCGAGGGCCGAAGCCCCCGGCGGTCTGTTTTCTGTGGCACTGTCCCGCGGGTCACCCCGGGTGGGCGTTACCCACCACCCTGCCCTGTGGAGCCCGGACGTTCCTCGGCGGGATCCGAGGGATCCCGACGCGGCCGCCCGGCCGACTCGTCTGCCGTGGCGACCATGTTACCGGCTGGGCCGTCGCCGCTTGACCTTGCCGCAACGGCAGGGTTTCTACTGGGGGCATGCGGATCGGAGAGATCGCCGCGGTCGTCGGGGTCACCACCCGGGCGATCCGGCACTACCACCACGTCGGGCTGCTCCCGGAGCCCGAGCGGCGCCCCAACGGGTACCGGGCCTACAGCGTCCGCGACGCCGTCCTGCTGGCCCGCGTACGCCGGCTCACCGAGCTCGGGCTCAGCCTCGACGAGGTGCGCGACGTCCTCGCCGACGACGCCGGGCGGGACCTGGCGGACGTACTGGAGGAGCTCGACGCCGACCTCGCCCGGCAGGAGGCCGAGATCAAGGAACGGCGGCGACGGCTCGCGGTGCTCCTCGCAGCCGGGCCGGGGGAGGGCGAGCCCCTCTCGCCCGCCCTCGCCGAGCTGCTGGCGAGGGCGCCGCGGACGGCCTCCCCGACCGCCGCCAAGGACCGCGAACACCTCACGCTCCTCGACGTGCCGGGCGCGGGCGGCCAGGAGATCTACGCCGCCCTCGGGACGGTGGCCGCCGACCCCACGGTGCTCGCCCTGTACGAGCGGCTGGACGAACTCGCCGACGCCCCCGTGGACGATCCGCGGATCCCGGGCCTGGCGGCGGAGCTGGTGGCGGTCGTCCCCGACGAGGTGTTCGCCGCGATCCCGCGTGACGGGACGGTCGTGAGCGGGTTCAAGGAGGCGCTGCTCGCCGAGTACGCGCCCGCCCAGGCGGAGGTCGTCCGCCGGGTCATGGAGGCCTTCATCGAGCGGGGGCGGGGATGACGCGCGCCGTACGGGCGGCACGGACGGCCGTCGCCGCGGTCCTGCCGGCGGAGCTGGCGCTCGTGGTGTGCGCGGTCGCAGGGGTGCGGCTGCCCGCGCCGGCGTGGGCAGCCGCCGAGGCCCTGGTGGTGGGGGTGCTCCTGCTGGAGGCGTGGGTGCTGCGCGGGCTGTACTCCGCCGCCCGGGCGGCCGGGGAAGGACCCGGGGCGGCCCTGCGGACGGCGGCCCGGGCCGTGGTCCCGGTGCAGGTCCGGCGGCTGCTGCGGCACGAGCTGCAGGCCGGCGCCTCGCTCGGCCGGTGGGTCCTGCGCAGGAAGCACGGGGTGCGCCCCGGCGACCTCGCGGCCGCGTACACCGGACCGCAGACGGCCATGATGTACGGCATGGTCTTCGTGTCGGTGATCGAGACCGTCGCCCTGGCCGTCCTCATCCCCTGGCCGGCGGTCCACCGGGTGGTGCTCGTACTGGACGTGTACGGGGTCGTGCTGCTGCTCGCCCTGCACGCGGCCTGCGTCACCCGGCCGCACGTGGTCGGCGCCGACGGATCGCTGCGGATCCGCTACGGAGCCCTCTTCGACCTGGCCGTCCCGCCGGACGCGGTGGCCTCGGTACGGGTGGAGCGCCGTTATCCCGAGGGACGGCTGGTCACGTTCTCCGAGGAGGGGGTGCTCGACCTCATCGTCGGCAGCCAGACCACGGTGACCCTGGAGTTGAACCGCCCGCTCGGCTTCACCCGCCCCCTCGGTGCCTGCGCGACGGCCCGCACGATCCGCTTCCACGCGGACGACCCCCGCACCCTGGTCGCAGCCCTGCGTCAGCCGGCGTAGGGGGTGCGGCGGGGCCGGGTGGTACGGGCGGGCGTCTACCCTGGCCGGGGGGCCGCATCCCCTGTGACGTGTCGTCCGAAGGAGAACCACCGTGCTCGTGCTGCTGCCGCCCTCCGAGGGAAAGGCCGCCGGCGGCTCCGGCGCACCGCTGGAGCCGCAGGAGCTGTCGCTGCCCGGCCTGGCGCAGGCCCGTGCGGCGGTGCTGGAGGAGCTGGTCGACCTGTGCACGGGCGACGAGCTGAAGGCACGCGAGGTGCTCGGCCTGAGCGAGGGCCTGCGCGGCGAGGTCGCGAAGAACGCGGAACTGCGTTCGGCGGCGGCCCGTCCGGCGGGGGAGATCTACACCGGCGTGCTCTACGACGCGCTGGGCCTGGCCGACCTGCCCGAGGTGGCACGCAGGACCGCCGAGGACGCGCTCCTCGTCTTCTCGGGGCTCTGGGGCGCGGTGCGCGTCACCGACCGCATCCCCTCGTACCGTTGCTCGATGGGCGTCAAGCTCCCGGGGCTCGGCGCGCTCGGCGCGTACTGGCGCGGCCCGATGGCCGAGGTGCTGCCCGCGGCCGCCGGGGACGGGCTCGTACTGGACCTTCGTTCGGCGGCGTACGCGACCGCGTGGAAGCCGAAGGGGGAGGTCGCGGGCCGGACCGCGACCGTGCGGGTGCTGCACTCGCAGGTGGTCGACGGTGTGGAGAAGCGGTCCGTGGTGAGCCACTTCAACAAGGCGACGAAGGGCCGGCTCGTCCGGGACCTGCTGGTGGCCGGGGCCGTGCCCGGTTCGCCGGCGGAGCTGGTGACGGCCCTGCGGGACCTCGGTTACGTCGTCGAGGCGGAAGCCCCCGCGAAGGCGGGCCGGGCCTGGTCCCTCGACGTGGTCGTGACGCAGATCCACCACTGACGCACCGTCACCGGCGCACGTCACCGGAGCGCGCCAGCGGTACACCTCACCGACGGGCCGCGGCCGGGGGCGCCGCCCCCGGCACGCCGTCTCAACGGCCGAGCGGCCAGGCCACGGTCGCCGGGGTGCGGTCGGCGTCGTCCGCGTACGCGGCGCAGGCGTCCGTCAGGGTCTCCAGCAGGGTGAGCGGGTCCGGGAGGGGGTGCTCCATGCCGCGGATCCAGGTCACCGCCTGGTCACCGGGGAGGGCCGCCGGCGGGACCAGGACGTAGCTGCCGCGGCAGTGCCAGCGCAGGCCCGGGTGTTCGTCCATGGTCTCGGGGTGGCAGTCCAGCGCGCACGGCCACCACTCGTCCTCGTCCTCGGGGGTGCCGCGGGTGGCGGTGAAGAAGAGCATCCGGGCCTGGTCGCCGGTGCCGCCCGATTCGGCGACGGGGCCGACCTTGATGCCGGCCTCCAGGAGCCGCGCGAGGGCGGCGGCGCCGGCTTCCAGCGGGACGTCGAGCACGTCGTGGACCATGCCGGTCGCGGTGATGAAGTTGGCCTGGGGCTGATTGCGTGCCCACCGCTCGACCTGCGCGCGGTCGGTGGTCGACTGGGTCTGCCAGGCGAAGGAGACGGGATGTCGTGCGGGGGTCGGACAGCCGATGCGGTCGCACGAACATCGATAGCCGGCGGGATGGGCGGCGGGGGCGAGCGGCAGACCGGCGGAGGCGACGGCCAGGAGGAGCGCCTCGCGCTCTCGTGCGGGGTCCTCGGCGGTGGGTTTCTGCCGCCGGCGCAGCCACTGGGAAATCCTGCTCTGCTCGCCGCGTTTGACGCGGCCGGACTCAGACCCCATCTATCCCCTCACCTCACCGTTGCCCCGGCAGACCTTCACATGGTCCCACCATCCTGCGCCCCGGGTGACCGCTCCGGATGACCGGGGGGCCGGAGATGGGTGAGCGCCAACCCCTACATACCCACAGAATCGGGGCGAACATGCCCGGGTGAACGCAGGTTGTCCGGCGGCTAGCGTGCGGTGACGTTTGCCACCCCGCCGAGCACCCGGTCCACCAGCGCGTCGGTGAAGGCGTGCGTCAGGGGCGCGGTGCGCAGCAGCCAGCGGTACGTCAGAGGCCCGAGCAGCATCTCGACGGTCAGCCGCAGGTCCGTGTCGGGCGCCAGCTGCCCGGCCTCGCGGGCGGTGCGCAACCGGGCCTCGTACAGGGCGAGCTGCGGCTCCAGCAGCTGCTCGGTGAACTTGGCGCCGAGCTCGGGGTCGGTGGCGCCGGCCGCGGTCAGGGCCCGCGCGGGGGCCTCGTACTTCTCGTCGTTGAACTCGTCGACCGTCGCCCGCAGCACGTGCTTCAGGTCGGCGGCGAGGTCGCCGGTGTCGGGGAAGCCGGTCCACTCGGCGTCCGTCTCGGCGTCCCCGGCCAGGGCGAGGGAGGCTTCGAGGAGGACGGCGGCCTTCGAGGGCCACCAGCGGTAGATGGTCTGCTTGCCGACGCCGGCGCGGGCCGCGATGGCCTCGATGGTCAGCTTGTTGTAGCCGACCTCGCCGACCAGGGCGAGCGCGGCGTCGAGGATGGCGCGCCGGGAGCGGTCGCTGCGGCGCGTGGCGTCAGGGGTCTTCGTCATGCTCCGAAAATACCAAAGCGAGACGTCTCGTCTTCTCTTCTTCCATCGTTTCGGTAAACCACCCCATCGGTCCACTGCGTCCGCCACGTCCAGGAGAGACGATTCACTCCAGCACTCGTCCCGAGTCGTGAAAGTCGTGAGGAGCCTTCTTTGCGCAGAGACGCCACACCCCGGCGCTACCTGATGTGCCCACCCGCACACTTCAAGGTCACGTACTCCATCAATCCGTGGATGGATCCCACGAAACCGGTGGACCTGCCCCTCGCCCAGGCGCAGTGGGAAGACCTCAGGGACCGGTACCTGTCCCTGGGCCACACCGTCGAGACGCTCCTACCCGACCCCGGACTGCCCGACATGGTGTTCGCGGCGAACGGGGCCCTCGTGGTCGACGGCCGGGTCCTCGGGGCCCGTTTCGCCCACCCCGAACGCGCCGCCGAGGCCGAACGGCACCTCGCATGGTTCCGCAGCCACGGCTACCGGGAGATCCACGAGCCCTCCCACGTCAACGAGGGCGAGGGCGACTTCGCCGTCACGGCGAGTTTCATCCTCGCCGGCCGCGGCTTCCGCTCCAGCCCGCTCTCGCACGACGAGGCCCAGGAGTTCTTCGGCCGCCCCGTCATCGGGCTCGACCTGGTGGACCCGCGCTACTACCACCTGGACACCGCGCTCAGCGTCCTGGACGGCGACGAGGTCATGTACTACCCCGACGCCTTCTCGCCCGGCAGCCGGGGCGTGCTCAGGCGGCTCTTCCCCGACGCGCTGATCGCCGACGGCCGGGACGCGGCCGCCCTCGGCCTGAACGCGGTGTCCGACGGCCGGCACGTGCTGCTGCCGCAGGCGGCCACCGGCCTGTTCGGCCCGCTGCGCGACCGCGGGTTCGAACCGGTCCCGATGGACCTCGGGGAGCTGCTCAAGGGCGGCGGCAGCGTGAAGTGCTGCACCCAGGAGCTGCGCCCGTAGGGCCGGCGGGAGCCGTCGGACCGGGCGGCGCCCGGCCCTCGGAGTCCTAGGAGGGCGGCGGCCAGGCCTGACCCCAGTCGACGTCCCGCGCGGCCTTGTAGAGGTCGCCGTGGCGCTTGGTCACGTTGACCCGGGTCAGGCCCGCACCGTCACCCTGCTCGGGGCCGCACAGCTCCAGCAGGACGAGCCCCTTCCGGATCTGCGGCTTGCGCGTGATCCGGGAGGTGGCCGGCTCCACCGGGAAGCGGGTGGCGGCGACGTAGCTGAACTTCTCGTCCTCGTAGGGGAGCGAGCCGCCCTTGACCTGCCGGTGCAGGGAGGAGCGGCTGACCCGCGCCGAGAAGTGGCACCAGTCCTTGCCGACCTCGATGGGACAGGTCCCGTCGTGCGGGCACGGGGCGGCGACCCGCAGCCCGGCCGCGATCAGCTGGTCACGGGCCTCGCGGATGCGCAGGTACCCCTCCGGCGTGCCCGGCTCGATCAGCACCACCGCCTGCCCGGCCCGCGCCGCCTCCGCGACGACGGCCGTGCGCGCCTGCTCGGTCAGCTCGCCCAGGACGTACGACACCGTCACCAGGTCGGCGTCCGGGACGGTCGTCCCCGAGCCGATGACGGCCCGCTGCCACTCGGTGCCGCGCAGCGCCTCGGAGCCGGAGGCCGCCGCGAGTTCCCGGCCGAGGGCCAGCGCGGGCTCGGCCCAGTCCAGCACCGTGGTCCGCCGCGGGCCGTCCCAGGTGGCGTCCACCGCCCAGGTCGCCGCGCCGGTGCCGCCGCCCACGTCCACGTGCGAGGCGGGCGCCCAGCCGGGCGCCGCCTCGGCCAGGGCGTCCAGGGCGGCCCGTACGGCCTCGAAGGTGGCGGGCATGCGGTAGGCCGCGTACGCCGCGACGTCCGAGCGGTCGCGCAGGACGGGCGCGTCGGTGGGGGTCCGCCCCCGGTAGTTGGCGATGAGCCGCTCGACGGCGGCCGAGGCCTGCCGGGGCGGGAGTCCGTCGAGCAGCCCGCCGAGCGTGCTGCGGAGGGTCTCGGCGGTGGTGGGGGCGGAGGCGTTCACCTGCCGAGTTTACGGTGGGCCGGGCCCGGCTCCGGCCGCCGGGCCCACTCCTCGCGGCTCAGTTCCCGGCCGGAGCGGGGGCCGCCGGAGCGCCCCGCTTCTGCCAGGGCCGGCACAGGGCCAGGAAGCAGCTCGCCGAGAGCACCGCGCACACCAGCTGCACCAGGGCCATCGGCACCGCCGTGTCCTCGCCCGCGATGCCGACCAGAGGGGAGGCGATCGCACCGACCAGGAACGAGCAGGTGCCGAGCAGCGCGGAGGCCGATCCGGCCGCGTGCGGGGTCCGCATCAGCGCCTGCGCGTTGGTGTTCGGCAGCACGATGCCCATCGCCGACATGAGGACGAACAGCGCGGTGGCGATGGGGATCAGCCCGACCTCGCCGAAGACGCCCGTCGCCATCAGCAGCAGGGACACCGCGGAGGCCAGGACGACCGCGAGGCCGACGGCCAGCACCTTGTCCAGGCGCACCCGGCCGACCAGCAGCTTGCCGTTGATCTGGCCGACGAGGATCAGCCCGACCGAGTTCAGGCCGAAGAGCAGGGAGAAGGTCTGGGGCGAGGCCCCGTAGATCTCCTGCACCACGAAGGGGGACGCGGAGATGTAGGAGAAGAGGACGGCGAAGGCGAAGCCGCCGGTCAGGGTGTAGCCGGTGAAGACCCGGTCGCCGAGCAGCCCGCGCATGGTCCGCAGCGCGGATCCGACGCCGCCGGTGTGCCGCCGCTCGGGCGGCAGGGTCTCGCCGAGGCCGCGCCAGACCATCAGGGTGAGGACCGCGCCGACGCCGGTGAGGACGACGAAGACGCCCCGCCAGTCGGCGAAGCGCAGCACCTGGCCGCCGATGAGCGGCGCGACGATCGGGGCGGCCCCGGATATGAGCATCAGGGTGGAGAAGAAGCGGGCCATCTCGTCGCCGTCGTACAGGTCGCGCACGACGGCGCGCGCGATGACGACGCCGGCGGCCCCGGCCAGGCCCTGGAGCAGCCGGAAGGAGATCAGCAGCTCCGCGGTCGGGGCGAGGGCGCAGATCGCGGTGGCCAGGACGTAGACGGTCATGCCGACGAGCAGCGGTCGGCGGCGGCCCCACTTGTCGCTCATCGGGCCGATGACGAGCTGGCCGAGGGCCATGCCGGCGAGGCAGGCGGTGAGGGTGAGCTGGATCGTCGCGGCGGGGCTCTCCAGGGCGTCGGTGACCTGCGGCAGGGCCGGCAGGTACATGTCCATGGAGAGCGGGGGGAGTGCGGTCAGCCCGCCGAGGATGAAGGTGACGAGCAGGCTCGTGCGGCGTGTGCGCGCCAGGGACGCGGTGGCGGTGGGGACGGAGGGCGATTCGGGCGACGAGTCGTTCGAGGGGGCCGTCGCGGGGCCTCTCTCCGACATGGGGGACTCCAGTCTTCTCATCTGCTCTCAAGCACCCCGGACCGACCCATGTTCTCAGCAATCGGAACGTCCGGGGACCGGAGCGTGCTGTGACGTAGCCTGCGGCCCCATGGACGAACGTACGAAGAAGATCGCCGTGGTGACCGGCGCCGGCTCCGGAATCGGCCGCTCCGTGGCCTTGGTCCTGGCCGCCGCGGGCTGGTCCGTGGCCCTGGCCGGCCGCCGGGCCGAACCGCTGGAGGAGACCGCCGCCGCGGCCGGGCCCGGCGCCGACGTGCTGTGCGTGCCCGCCGACGTGAGCGACCCGGACGACGTGACTCGGCTGTTCGAGTCGGTACGCGCCCGGTACGGACGCCTCGACCTGCTCTTCAACAACGCGGGCACCTTCGGGCCCGGCGGCGTCCCGCTGGAGGACATCACCTACGAGGCCTGGCGCTCGGTCGTCGACGTCAACCTCACCGGCGCCTTCCTGTGCGCACAGGCCGCCTTCCGGCAGATGAAGGGGCAGGAGCCCCAGGGCGGCCGCATCATCAACAACGGCTCCATCTCCGCCCACGTGCCCCGCCCGAACTCGATCGCCTACACCGCGACCAAGCACGCCATGACCGGCCTGACGAAGTCCCTGTCGCTGGACGGACGGCCCCACCGGATCGCCTGCGGCCAGATCGACATCGGCAACGCGGCGACCGAGATGACCGAACGGATGCAGACCGGCATCCTCCAGGCCAACGGGCAGCTGGCCGTCGAACCGGTCATGGACGCCGCCGACGTGGCCCGCACGGTCCTGCACATGGCCGAGCTCCCGCTGGAGGCGAACGTGCAGTTCGCGACGGTGATGGCCACCTCCATGCCGTACATCGGCCGGGGCTGAGCCGCCCGCCCGGCCCCCATTGCCACGACGCGGCGGCGGTGCCGATCATGACCGCATGACCGATACCGAGGTACTGCGCTACACCGCGTTCTCCGGCGACCCGGACGGCGGCAACCCCGCCGGCGTCGTGCTCGACGCCTCCGGGCTGGACGAGGACGCGATGCTGGAGATCGCCGCCGGACTGGGCTACAGCGAGACGGCCTTCCTCACCGCCCCGCCCGAGGGGCTCGGCGGCCGGGAGGGCCGCTCCTTCACCGTGCGCTACTTCAGCCCGAAGGCGGAGGTCCCCTTCTGCGGGCACGCCACCGTCGCCACCGCCGTCGCACTGGCGGAGCGCATCGGACCCGGCGAGCTCCTCCTCGCCACCCGCGCGGGAACCGTGCCGGTGTCCGTCACCGCCGAGGACGGCCGCCTGCGGGCCACGCTGACCAGCGTCGAGCCGCACACCGAGGAGATCGCCGCCGACGACCTCGCCGAGGCGCTCGCCGCGCTCGACTGGCCGCGGACCGACCTCGACCCGGAGTTCCCGCCGAGGATCGCCTACGCCGGAGCCCGCCACCTGGTGCTCGGCGCCGCGACCCGGGCCCGGCTCGCCGACCTCGACTACGACTTCGCCCGGCTGGAGGCGCTGATGCGCCGCCTGGACCTCACCACGGTCCAGCTGGTGCACCGGGCCGGCCCGCGCGAGTTCCACGTACGCGACCCGTTCCCGGTCGGCGGCGTCGTCGAGGACCCGGCGACCGGGGCCGCGGCGGCCGCCTTCGGCGCGTACGCCCGGGAGCTCGGCCTGGTCCCTCAGCAGGCCGTGCTGACCCTCCACCAGGGCGCGGACATGGGCCGCCCCGGCCTCCTCACGGTCGAGCTGCACGCGGGCGACCCCCGCGTGCGCGTCGGCGGCACCGCCGTGCGCATCGCGTGAGCGGCACCCCTGGCGGCACCTCTCCCGGGGGCGTGGCGCTGCGGGTGCTGGGCTTCGCCGAGGTGGAGGTGCCCGGGCGGCTCGCCCGACAGGTGGCCGACCTGGAAGGAGAGGCCTGGCCCGGCTCCACCCCGGGGCACGATCCGGCGCTCGCGCCGCGCACCCTCCTCCTCGTCGACGGGGAGGGGACGGTCGCCGCAGCCCTGTCCCTGCTCCGCAAGGAGATCCGGTTCGGCGGGCGTACGTACCGCGCCGCCGGCCTGAGCTCCGTCGTCACGCGGACCGCGGTGCGCGGGCAGGGGCTCGGCGGGCGGCTGGTGGCCGCAGCCCGTGCGGAACTGGCGGCGGACCCGGCCGTGGACCTGGCGCTGTTCAGCTGCGACCGGCACCTCGCCGCGTTCTACGAGGCGGCCGGCTTCGCGCCGCTGCCCGGCACGGTCCTCGTGGGCGGCACTCCCGAGGACCCGCTGGCCACCGACGCCCCCGGATTCGACAAGGCCGTGATGGCGGCCTTCTTCACCGCCGCCCCGGCCCGGGACCGCGAAGCGTTCACCGGGGTGCGGGTCCCGCTGCACCCCGGGGGCATCGACCGGCTCTGGTGAACCGTCAGGCGGTGGGGGCGGGCTTCGGGGCGTCCGACGGCTTCGGGTCCGCCCCCGCCGGGCGGCTGCCGCGCTCGGCGAAGAACAGCACCAGCACGGGGACCAGGTACAGCGCCCACACCGTGAGCTGGAGGACGGTCGGGTCCGGCTGGAAGTTGAAGACGCCCTTGAGGAGCGTCCCGTACCAGCTGTCCGGCGGAACGGCCGTGCTCACGTCGAAGGCCCTGACGTTCAGACCGCCCAGGAAGCGGGCCTCCTGGAGGTCGTGGACGCCGTACGCCAGCACGCCCGCCGCCACGACCACCAGCATCGCGCCGGTCCACCGGAAGAACTCCGCCAGGTTGATCCGCACGGCACCCCGGTAGAAGAGGTACCCCAGCACGATCGCCGTCGCGATGCCCAGCAGCACACCGATCAGCGGCGCCGAGGAACCCTCGCCGCTGGCCCGCACCGAGGCCCACACGAACAGCGCGGTCTCCAGGCCCTCCCGGCCGACCGCCAGGAACGCCGTCGCGACCAGCGCGCCGGTGCCCATGGCGAGCGCCGTGTCGAGCTTGCCGTGCAGCTCGGCCTTCAGATGCCGCGCAGTGCGCTTCATCCAGAAGACCATCCACGTCACCAGCCCCACCGAGATGATCGACAGGCTGCCGCCCAGCAGCTCCTGAGCCTCGAACGTCAGCTCCTGGGAGCCGAATTCGAGCAGCGCGCCGAAGCCGAGCGAGAGCGCGCAGGCGATCCCGATACCGAGCCACACCGGACGCAGGGCGTCCCGGCGGTCCGTCTTCACCAGGTACGCGACGAGGATGCAGACGACCAGGCTGGCCTCCAGCCCCTCGCGCAGGCCGATCAGATAGTTGCCGAACACGGTGGTTCTTCCTCTCCGGCGGGGACTTACGCGAACAGCGCCCGGCCCCACCAGTCGTCCTTGTCGCGGACGCCCGGCGGGACGGCGAAGACGGCCGAACCCACGTGCTGGATGTATTCGTTGAGGACGTCGGACTTCGCCAGGTTGCGCTGGATCGGGACGAAGCCGGTGCGGACGTCGCGCTGGTAGGCGAGGAAGAACAGGCCCGCGTCGAGGCGGCCGAGGCCGTCCGTGCCGTCGGTGAAGGAGTAGCCGCGCCGCAGGATCGTCGCACCGTTGTTGCTGTCCGGGTGCGCGAGACGGACGTGCGCCTCCGGCTTCATCGCCTTCAGGAAGGGCTCGTCGCGTTCCTTGGACCTGCCCACGGCGGCGCCCTCGCCCTTGTCGCGGCCGAAGATGTCCTCCTGCTCCCGCAGCGGGGTCCGGTCCCACGTCTCGATGTTCATCCGGATCCGGCGCGCCACCAGGTACGAGCCGCCCGTCAGCCAGTCGCTGCCGTCGCCGGCGCCGACCCACACGTGCTTGTCCAGGGCCGCCTTGTCGGTGCCCGAGATGTTCCGGGTGCCGTCCTTGAAGCCCATCATGTTGCGCGGGGTCTGCTCGTCGGGCGTCGTCGAGGAGGTCTTGCCGAAGCCGAGCTGCGACCAGCGCACCGCGACCCGGCCGAAGCCGATCCGGGCCAGCTGACGGATGGCGTGCACGGCGACCTGCGGGTCGTCGGCGCACGCCTGGACGCAGAGGTCGCCGCCGGAGCGGGCCGGGTCCAGGTTGTCGCCGGGGAAGAGCTCCAGGTCCACCAGCGCCTCGGGGCGTCGGCCCTCCAGCCCGAACCGGTCCTTGGCGAACAGCCCGGGCCCGAAACCGACGGTCAGGGTGAGCCGGGAGGCCTTCAGTCCGAGGGCCTCGCCGGTGTCGGTCGGCGGGGCCTCCGGCAGGCCCTCGTACACGTCGCCGACCGGCAGGCCCGCCGTCATCAGACGGGCCGCCGCGGTCCACTCCTTCAGGAGCTCGACCAGCTCGGCACGGTCCTTCGTCTTCACGTCGAAGGCCGCGAAGTGCAGGCGGTCCTGCACGGCGCTCGCGATACCCGCCTGGTGCGCGCCGTGGAAGGGCACGGCCGCGCCGGCCGCCGACGCCGAGACCATGTCCGAGCCGCCGCCGAAGGCCGCGGCCGCACCGCCGGCCGCGGCGGCGCCGAGCGCGAGCCCGGCCCCTCCCCAGCCGAGCACGGCACGACGGGAGGGGGCGGCGGTCCCCGGGGCGGTCCCCGGCGCCGCGGCGGGGGTGCCGCCGTCCTGCTGCGGCTGTCCGGACGCCGCGTCCGACTCGGTCATCGTCTGCTCCCGTCTGCTTCCGTCTGCTTCCCTCGTGTCCGTTACTTGGCGACCGCGGCGGCGAGCTTGGAGAGCGGCTCGGCGAGCGCGTTCACGCCGTCCGAGAGCTCCTTGCGCTCCGCCTCGCCGACCTTGTCGTACGAGGTGAACTCGTAGGAGGCCTTGTCGGCTCGGTACTTGTCCAGAAGGGTGTTCAGCGCCGCGAACTGGGTGTCGAGCTGCTTGGACAGCTCCGGGTCGTTCTTCTCGGCGATCGGCTTGAGCAGCTCGTACGCCTTCTGCGCGCCCTCGACGTTGGCCTTGAAGTCGACCAGGTCGGTGTGGGAGTAACGTTCCTCCTCACCGGTGACCTTGCCGGTGGCGACCTCGTCGAGGAGCTCCTTGGCGCCGTTGGCGATCGAGGTGGGCGTGATCTCCGCCTGGCCGACCTTCTTCTGCCAGTCGGTCAGGTCCGCGATCAGGGTGTCGGCGAGCTTCTTGTCGTTGTCGTCGATCTTGTTGTCGGCCCACAGGGACTTCTCCAGGCGGTGCCAGCCCGTCCAGTCCTTCGCCGGGTCCTGGCCGGCCTCCAGGCCGTCCTCGCGGACGTCGACCTTCGGGTCGATGTCGCCGAAGGACTCGGCGACCGGCTCGGTGCGCTCCCACCCGATGCGGGAGGGCGCGTACGCCTTCTTGGCCGCCTCGACGTCGCCGGCCTTGACCGCGTCCGCGAAGGCCTGCGCCTTGGGCAGGGTCTCCTCGGCCTGCGCGACCACGTACGCGCGGTAGGCGGCGACGGCGGCGTCCGCCTCCGGGCTGCGCTTCTCCCCGCCGCCCTGGGCGCCGGTCGCCTTGACCTTCTGGGCGATGCCGTCGCCCTTCATGCCGGGCTTGCAGACGATCTCGTAGTCGCCCGCCTTGATCTCGGCGGTGATGGAGGCCTTGGTGCCCGGGCCGATGTTCTCGCGCTCGGTGACGATGCGGGCGTCGGGGAAGAGGACGTAGACCTCGGTGACCTTGGAGCCCTTGTTCTCGACGTCGATCTGCACCTTGCCGGCCGGGAACTCCGTCTTCGACACGTCGCAGGCGCTGTCGGAGGCCGCCACGCGGATCGCGTCGTTGCCCGCGTCGCTCTTCTGGGAGCAGCCGGTGGCAACGGTCAGAGCGGCCACCACGGAGGCGGCTGCGACGGTGAGGCGGGCGGGGCGCATAGGGGGCTCCTGGGCGTCGGACGAGGGCCGTCCCAAGGGGGAGAGGCCGGTGAGGCGGACCTAACTTAACCGAGCCTTACTTCAGGCATACCCCCTCGTGCAGTGATTCGGCTCTCACGTTTCCGGCCTGGGACACGAGGCCGTCACGAGCCCTCCACGACAAGCCCATGGCCCGGTCAAGCCGGGGTCAAATGGCCAGACCGCCCGGTATGCCGGCGCGCTCCGGGGCGCAGTCCGGTGCCTGGTCCGGGGTGCGGCCCGGGGTGTGGTCCGCGGCACGTACGGGGACCACCAGCGGGGCCCCCGTGCGCGGGTGCGGGAGCACCTCGACGGGCTGCCGGTACACGCGGCTGAGGAGGACGTCCTCGAACACCTCGGCGGGCGGGCCGTCGGCGGCGATCCGTCCGTCGTGCAGGACGGCGGCCCGGTCGGCGTAGGCGGCGGCCAGCCCCAGGTCGTGCAGGACGACGACGACCGCGTCCCCGGCCGCGGCCCGCTCCCGGCAGACGCGCAGGACGAGTTCCTGGTGACGCAGGTCGAGGGCGGCGGTGGGCTCGTCGAGCAGCAGCAGCGGGGCCCGCTGGGCCAGTACGCGGGCCAACGCGACCCGGGCCCGTTCGCCGCCGGAGAGCGCGGAGAAGGGGCGTGCGGCGAATGCGGTCACCTCGGCGGCGGCCATCGCGGTGGCGACGGCCTCCTCGTCCGCCTCGGCGAAGGGCGTCCCGGCCCAGGGCGCGCGGCCCATCCGGACGACGTCCTCCACGGGGAAGGGGAAGGACAGCGAGGCCGACTGGGGGAGGACGGAGCGGCGCAGGGCGAGGTCCGGGGCGCTCCAGTCGCCCACCGGGCGGCCGTCGACGCGGACTTCGCCGGAGCTGGCCGGCAGGTCGGCGGCGAGGGCGCCGAGGAGGGTGGACTTGCCCGCGCCGTTGGGGCCGACCAGGGCCAGCACCTCACCGGCCCGGGCGGTCAGTTCGATGCCGGCGAGGACCTCGCGCCGCCCGAGCCGGACGTGCAGGTCCACGGCCTCGGCGAGGGCCGCGCCGGGGGCGGGGCGGGGCGGGACGGTGCGGCGGCCGCGGGCGAAGAGGCGGGTCAGGGGGCCGGTGGGTGTCCTGGTGGCGGTGACGTCTGGGATGGCGATGGCGGTGTCTGTGGTGGTGCCGGTCGTGCGGGTCACGCCCAGCCTCCTTGCTTGCGGCGGGTGCGACGCAGCAGCCAGAAGAAGAACGGGCTGCCGATCAGGGCGGTCAGGACGCCGAGCGGCAGCTCGGCGGGCTGGGCGAGGGTCCGGGCGGCGAGGTCGCCCGCGACCAGGACCACGGCACCGGCCAGGGCGCTGCCGGGGACCAGGAAGCGGTGCCCGGGGCCGTTGGCCATGCGCAGCAGGTGCGGGACGAGCAGGCCGATGAAGGTGATGACGCCGGCGACGGCCACGGCGGCCGCGGTCAGCAGCGCGACGACCAGGATGAGGGCGAGGCGCAGCCGTTCGACGTCGATGCCGAGGTGGCGTGCGGGCCGCTCGCCGAGCGAGAGCAGGTCGAGCCGACGGGCGTAGAAGGGGGCGACGAGCAGCCCGGCGACGGCGCAGGGGAGGACCGCGAGCACCTTGGGCCAGGTGGCCTGGGCGAGGGAGCCCAGCTGCCAGAAGGTGATCTGGTTGACCTGGCCGCTGTCCGCGAAGAAGACGAACAGGCCGATGAGGGCCCCGGCGAAGGCGTTGACCGCGATGCCGGTGAGGATGAGCGTGACGACCTCGGTCTTCCCGCCGTTGCGGGAGAGGAGGTAGACGGCGCTGACGGTGACGAGGCCCGCGACGAACGCGCACGCGGTGATGGTCCAGTTGCCGAGGAAGCTGAGGCCGAGGCCGATGGCGGCGACCGCGCCGACGGCGGCGCCCGCCGAGATGCCGATGACGCCGGGCTCGGCCAGCGGGTTGCCGAAGACGCCCTGCATGAGCGCGCCCGCGCAGCCGAGGCCGGCGCCGACGAGCAGCGCGAGCACGACGCGGGGGAGGCGTACGTTCCACAGCACGCTCTCGCCGACCCGGTCGAGCGGAGCCCCGCCGAGGCCCAGGCGGTGCTGGGCGGATGCGAGTACGTCCGCGGTGGGGATGCGGTAGGCGCCGGTGCCGGCGGAGACCAGGGCGAGCAGGATCAGGGCGGCGACGAGGGCGAGGGTGAGGAGGAGGGCTCGGCGGCGTCCGCGCCGTCCGCCTGCGGCGGGCTCGGCAGGTTGCCTGGGTGCGGCGGCGTGCTCGGCAGGTTGCCTGGGTGCGGCGGCGGGCTCGGCAGGTTGCCTGGCTGCGGCTGCGGCTGCGGCTGCGGCTGCGGCTGCGGCTGCGGCGGGTTGGGCGGGTTGCCTGGTGGCGGCTGCGGCGGGCTTGGTGTGTTCCGCGGCTGCGGCTTCCGCGGCGGCTTCTGCGGGGGCCGGGGCGGCTTCGGTGGGGGCGGGCGCGCGCCGGGGCGTCGCCTCGGGGGCCGGACGGTTCTCCGGGGTGGACAGCGCGGCGGCGGTGCGTTCGGCGCCCTGCGGGGATCGCCCCGGCACACTCCCGGCCCCGGCGGAGTCGGAAGGCACGGCGGGGTCGTAGGAGAGGGGCACCTCAGGCTCCCTTGCCGTAGAGCTGGCTGATCAGGGAGGACAGCACCTGGTCCGTGCGGGGGCCGTAGTTGAGCAGGACGCCGTCGTCGACCGTGACCACGCGGCGGTCCATGCCGGCCGGGGTCTGCGCGACGCCCGGGATCTTCACCAGACCGTCGACGCCGCCGACCGATTCGAGCCCCTTCGTCATGACCAGGATCGCGTCGGGGGCGGCGGCCGCCAGGGCTTCGCTGGTGATCGGGGTGAAGTCCTTGCCGAGACCGGACTCCTTTCCGGTGTCGACCGCACCGGCCGCTTCGAGGAGCGAGGCCGCTCCGGAGTCCGAGCCGCCCAACAGGTAGACGGAGGCGGTGCCGCGCAGGTAGAGGAAGGCCACCCGGGGCTGCTTGCCCGCGGCTGCGGGAACGTTCTTGCGTGCGGCGGCGATGCGGTCGGCGGTGCGCTGGTTCAGCTGTGCGCCGGCCTCCTTGACGCCGAGTGCGGCGGACACGGTGTCGATCCGCTTCGGCACGTCCTCAAGCCCTTTGGCCGGAGGGACGACGAGGACCGGGATGCCGGCGTCGCGGATCTGCTGGATGGCCTCGGCGGGCCCGGTGGTGGTCTCCGCCAGGACGAGCGTGGGGCGCAGGGAGAGCACGCTCTCGGCGGAGACGTCGTGGCCACGTGTCACCACCGGGAGTGCGGCGGCCTGTTCGAACGTGGCGGTGATGTCGCGGGCGACGACCTGTCCGCCGAGGCCGAGCGTGTGGACGATCTCGTTGAGGCTGCCGGTCAGCGGGATCACCCGGTCGGCCGAGGTGACGGTGACCTGCGCGCCGTCGGCCGAGGGGACGGTCACCGGCAGGGCGGGCCGAGGCGTCGCGGCGAGCGGCTCCACCCGGTCCGGAGCGGCCGCGGCGGCGGGGGCGGATGAGCCCGGAGGGGTGGCCGTACCTCCGCAGCCCGTCAGCGCGAGTGCCAGTGCTGCCACGGCAACGGCGAGACGGGGGAAGCGGTGTGACGGGGCGGGCGTAGGCACGAAGGCACCGTCCTGATCGTCCGACTGAGGTTCTGAGGTTCTGCGGACCGGGGGGTTTCCATCCGGCCTGCACGTAGCTTAGGTTAGCCTAACCTTGCTTACTAGACCCTGGAGGGGGCGTTCATGCCCGCGAGACCCGTCCGTGCGCTCACCATCGCCCTGCTGGCGGGCCTGTTGGGGGCCTTGCTCCCGGCGACCGCTGCTCACGCGGGCACCGTGCAGGGGGGTCGGCTCGACTGGGGCATCAAATCGTCCTTCCAGAGTTATGTCACCGGTCCGGTGGCGAAAGGCGGTTTCAAGCTGAAGGGCGGAGCCGCCACGGTCGGCGGCAGTCTGTTCCGCTTCCACTCGGCGACCGGCTCCTACGACCCCGGAACCGGCGCGTTCGAAGCCTCGTACTCCGGTGGAGTGACCTTCCAGGGCCACCAGAAGCCGGACGGCGTGTACGAGCTGGACATGACCGTCAGCCGACCGACCGTCAAGATCAGCGGTGGTGGCGGGACGCTGTACGTGGACGTCTCCAGCAAGGCCAAGGACACCGGCGCGGTCAGCAGTCAGAGCCAGGTGCCCTTCGCGACGCTCGGCGTCGGCGGGATCGACATGAAGGGCGGAGCCACTCCGCTGACCCTCACGAACATTCCGGTCACCCTCACCGCCCAGGGCGCCCAGGCGTTCGCCGGGTACTACCCGGCCGGCGCGCAGCTCGACCCCCTCTCGCTCTCGGCCGACGTGCGGACGGCCCCGGCCGCGGAGCCCTCGCAGCCGCCGGCCGCGCAGCCGAGCGCCCCGGCCCAGGCGTCGCAGGCGCCGGGCGGCTTCGCCGACGCCGCCGTCGACTGGGGGGTGCGGCGTACCTTCCGCGAGTACGTCACCGGTTCGATCGGCCAGGGCAAGTGGACCCTCGCCGAGGGGGCCCAGGACGGCGGCGCGCTGTTCCGCTTCCCGCAGGGCAAGGGTGCGTACGACGGCCGGAAAGGCACCCTCGACGCGGCCTTCGCGGGCACGGTCCGGTTCACCGGCGCCCACCTGGATCTGACGCTGGGCAAGGTGGGAGTGAAGGTGGAGAACGGCCGGGGCGTCCTGTCCGCGGACGTCACCACGGCGGGCACGACGAAGAGCGCCGTCCCGCTGGTCGAGTTCGACGCCAAGGGTCTGAAGACCGAGGGCGCGCTGGTCACCCTGGCCGAGGCCCCCGCCACCCTCACCGAGGGCGGCGCGCAGGCCTTCAACTCCCTGTACAAGGCCGGCACCGAGATGGACCCCGTCTCGCTGGCCGTCGCCCTCGACGCCACCGCGGCGCTGCCGGCCCTGCCCGACCTGGGCTCCACGGCCGCGCCCTCGGCGGCCCCCGCTCCCGCCCCCGCTCCCGCCCCGGCCCCGGCCGCTGAGTCCGAGAAGTCCTCGAACACCGCCCTGTACGCCGCCCTGGCCGCAGCCGCCCTCCTCCTGGCCGCCACCGCCACCACCCTGACCGTCCGCAACCGCCGCAAGAGCTCCACCGCTCTCGCCACCGCCACGTCGCCCCCCACCCCGCCGGCCGCCGCAGCCGCTGCCGCAGCCCCGGCCGCAGCCCCGGCCAGATCGGCTGCTGCCGGTACCGCTGCCGGTACCGCTGCCGGTACCGCTGCCGGTACCGCTGCCGGTACCGCGGCCCCGACCGAACCGGCTGCTGCCGCTGCCCCGGGACCGGCCGCCGCCGACAACGCCGCCCCTGCCGGTCCGGCTGCTGCCGCTGCCGCTGCCGCGGAATCGGCCCGTGCCGCCACCGCCACCCCGGCCCCGGATTCCGCTGGCCCCGCGGGAGCGAGCTCGGTCGGCGACGGGTCCACGTAGCGGTCCGCGGCTCCCGCCCCCTTTTCCCTTTCGTCCTCCAGGAGTTCCCCGTCATGTCGTCCATCCGCCGCCGCCCCGTCTCCCTCGCGGCCGCCGTCCTGACCGCCGCCGCCCTCGGCACCACCGCCTTCGCCCTGCCGGCCACCGCCGCCGGCGGTCCCCCCACCGGGCCAGTGAAGATCGTCGGCGGCTCCCTCGACTGGGGCGTCCTCGCCGGCTACCGCGCCTACGTGACCGGAATGGCCAAGGGCACCATCGCCGTCGCCGACGGCGCCGTGCAGAACGCCGACGGCACCCTGAAGTTCATCGACGCGACGGGCCAGTACGACCCGGCCGGCGGCCACGTGGTGAAGGCCGCCTTCAAGGGCAGCGTCACCTTCTCCTCGCCCGCCCCGCCGACCGGCCACGGCTTCGAGGTCAAGCTCTCCGACATCCGTATCGACACCGGCACCAAGAAGCTGACGGCGGACGTCACCAAGTCCGGAGCCACGGCCCAGGACGTGCCGCTGGCGACCGTGGCCTTCGCCGGCCAGGCGATGACCGGCCTCGCGACGACCCTCACCAAGGAGGCCGCGGAAGCGCTCGGTTCCCCGGGCTACGAGAACAAGGCCGGTGACCCGCTCACCGCGGGCCTGAAGTTCGAGGTGCCCGCCCCCGAACCGACCCCGACGAAGCCGACCCCCACCAAGGACCCCGCCCCCACCAAGGACCCCAGCCCCACCGCCCCGGCCGACGGCACGCAGAAGGTCATGAACGGCAAGCTGACGTGGGGCGTGAAGGAGTCCTTCCGCCGCTACGTGCTGGGCGCGGGCTCGATCACCCCGGCCGGCGGCGCCGCGAAGAACGGCGACCTCTTCGACTTCGCCTTCGGCAAGGGCGAACTGGACGTGAAGAGGCAGAAGCTGAACGCCTCGTTCGGGGGCGACCTCCGCTTCCAGTACGCGGCCCACGGCATCGACATGACCTTCGCCAACCCCCGCGTCGACGCCACCGGCAGGACCGGCACCCTCTACCTCGACGTCAAGAACGCTGCCGGCAGCAGGACGGGCGTCGCCTTCGCCACGCTCGACCTGTCGAAGACCGACTACAAGACGAAGAACGGCGTGCTGGCGCTGAACGCCGTACCGGCCGCCTTCACCGCCGACGGCGCGGCCGCCTTCGCCAACGACACCACCGGCTCCATGTACAAGGCGGGCGACCCGATCGACCCGCTCACCTTCTCCGTGGCCGTGGACAAGGACGCCACCCTGCCGTCCACGGGCGGCACCACCACCGGCGGCACGACGGGCGCGGGCACCGGCGGAACCAGCGGCGGTACGGGCGGCACCGTGGGCGGCGGTTCGGCCGGCGGCTCCGTCGGCGGGAACCTCGCCGATACCGGCGCCGAGATCCCGGCCGGAGCCCTGCTCACCACCTCCGGTGTCGTGATCGCGGCCGGCGCGGGCGCGATCTTCCTCGCGCGCAGGCGTCGTACGGCCCAGGTCTGAACCGTGCTTGAATTCCCGCGTGAACGATCTCGATGTACTGAGGGTCTTCTGCGCGGGTGACGGCCGGTACGGCAACCTGCTCGGTGTCGTGCGCGACGGCCGGACCTGCCCCGGCGACGCGTCGCGGCAGGCGCTGGCCGCCGAACTCGGCTACAGCGAGACGGTGTTCGTCGACGACCCCGAGCGCGGGGTCGTCGACATCCGCACCCCCGGCACGCGGATGTCCTTCGCGGGGCACCCGCTGGTCGGGGTCGCGTGGTTGCTGGACATCGAAGAGCTCCAGCCGCCCGTCGGATCCGTATGGGCGCGCGACGACGGCGAGTTCACCTGGATCACCGCCCGGCCCGAATGGGTCGAGGGCAAGCGCACCCAGCAGTTCGGGAGCGTCGCCGAGGTCGAGGCGCTCCCGGCGCCGCCGCCGGGCGAGGGCTGGCTGTACGCCTGGGCGTGGGAGGACGAGGCCGCCGGCCGCGTCCGGGCCCGGGGCTTCCCGCGCCGCCCCGACGGCGTCATCGCCGAGGACGAGGCCACCGGCTCGGCGGCGATCCTGCTGACGGCCCAGCTGGACCGCGCACTGAACATCACCCAGGGCGCCGGCTCCCAGATCCTCACCGCCCCCGGCGCCGACGGCACGATCGAGGTGGGCGGCCGCGTCCGCTTCGCCCAGTCCCCGGCCGCCCTGTAGGGAGTATTCCGCGCACCGTTGAAGTGAGTACGCGCGCGCTGACGCGCCCACCGCGCGCCGCGGTGCAATGGGGCCATGACGACGAACTCGACGCCCGGGCCGCCCTACGCGCGGCGGCAGTGGCCGGCCGTGGCGACGCTCTTCACCGTGCTGGGGCCGGCCGCCGCGTGGCTCGGCCTGGCGCTCTCCTACGGGCCCGGTGTCCCGAGCCCGTACACCCTGTTCTACGTCGTCCCGTTCGCGCTGGTGGCCGCCACCTGGATCCCGCCGCGGACCGACGCGCAGCGCCGGAGGCGCCTCGCGATGGGGAGCGCCGGCTGCCTCATGGCCTTCTGCTACCCGAACGTGCTGCTCGTCGTCTGGCTCGTCCTGTGGGCGGTGGCGGGCTCCTGAAACGGCCACGGGGCCGTGGCCGGGTGCACAGTGCACCCGGACCGGCCCCGTCGCCCGTGCCCGTGGCCGGGCGCGAGGTCAAGCGGTGCGGCGGTCACACGGCGAGGCGGTCATGCGGTACGGCGGTCACGCGGTGCGGCGGTCACGCGGTGAGGCGGAACTCCTCGCCCAGCTCGCGGAAGACCGCTCCGTTGAAGTCGAAGGCGCGCTTGCACTCGTCGATGATGCGCTGCTTCTCCAGGTCGTCGGCGGCGATCGCGTCCAGCAGCTCGCGGTAGGTCCGCTTGAAGGCCGCCGGGTTGGAGATGTCCGCGAAGACGTAGAAGCGGACGCCGTCGCCCTTGCGCTCGAAGCCCCAGGTGCGCTCCGCCTTGTCGCGGATGATCTGCCCGCCGGAGAGGTCGCCCAGGTAGCGGGTGTAGTGGTGGGCGACGTAGCCCCCCGGCCACTCGGCCGCGCACTGGGCCACCCGGGCGGCGTAGGCCTCGGTCGAGGGCAGCGCCACCACGTTCTCGCGCCACGCGGGACCCAGCAGGTGCGCGAGGTCCCGCTCTATCTCCGCGACGCGCATCAGCTCGGGCCGGATGAAGGGGCCCGCCACCGGATCGCCCTTCAGGGACTCGGCCGCATCCTCCAGGGCCCGGTACACGAACCACAGCTGTTCGGTGTAGCGCGTGTACGCGTCCACGCCGAGCCGTCCGCCCAGCAGGTCGCTCATGAAGGTCGACGTCTCGGCCTCGGTGTGCTGCTCGTGCGACGCGATGCGGATGACCGTAGAGAAGGCGTCCAAGGCGGACCTCCGATCAGAGGAAACAGGCGTGGCGGTAGTACCGCCACGCCTGATACTCCTACTTAGGCTTGCCTAAGTCAATGAGTTCCCGACGCCCTGTCGGTAAAAGGGCCTCCGGCCGGAAACCGGTCAGGGAAACCGGTCAGGGAAGGGTCAGGATGTCCGCCCCGGAGTCCGTGACCACCAGCGTGTGCTCGAACTGCGCGGTCCGCTTCCGGTCCTTCGTGACGACCGTCCAGCCGTCGTCCCACATGTCGTAGTCGTGGGTGCCCAGGGTCAGCATCGGCTCGATCGTGAAGGTCATCCCCGGCTCGATGACCGTGGTCGCGTGCGGGCTGTCGTAGTGCGGGATGATCAGGCCGGAGTGGAAGGACGAGTTGATGCCGTGGCCGGTGAAGTCCCGGACCACGCCGTAGCCGAAGCGCTTCGCGTACGACTCGATGACACGGCCGATGACGTTGATCTGACGACCCGGCTTGACGGCCTTGATCGCCCGGTTCAGCGCCTCACGGGTGCGCTCCACCAGCAGCCGCGACTCCTCGTCCACGTCGCCGCACAGGTAGGTGGCGTTGTTGTCGCCGTGCACCCCGCCGATGTACGCCGTCACGTCGAGGTTCACGATGTCGCCGTCGCGCAGGACGGTGGAATCGGGGATGCCGTGGCAGATGACCTCGTTGACCGAGGAGCAGAGCGACTTCGGGTAGCCGCGGTAGCCGAGCGTCGAGGGGTAGGCGCCGTGGTCGCACATGTACTCGTGGGCGACCTTGTCGAGCTCGTCGGTGGTCACCCCCGGCGCGATCAGCTTGGCGGCCTCCTCCATCGCCTGGGCGGCGATCCGGCCGGCGATGCGCATGGCCTCGATGGTCTCGGCCGTCTGCACCTCCGGTCCGGTGTACGGAGTGGGCGCGGGCTTGCCCACGTACTCGGGCCGGCGGATGTTTCCGGGAACGGAACGGGCGGGAGAGAGCTCGCCTGGTACGAGCAGCGACTGACCGGACATGCAAGCGAGTGTATCCAGCGGGGATGGGGCAGCATGGCGGGATAGAGCGGCACACAGCGGCTTGCGGAGGCATCGAGAGGAGCCTGGACGACGATGGCCCTGTTCAAGAAGCGCCAGGTGGGCAAACCCGGCGAGTGGTACTACTGCCTGGTCCACCAGAAGGTCGAGGAAGGCCCCGAGTGCCCGGCGAAGGACCGGTTCGGCCCGTACGGAACGCCCGAGGAGGCCGCCCACGCCATGGAGACGGCACAGGAGCGCAACCTCGAGTGGCAGAACGACCCCAAGTGGAACGACAGGACCCGCGAGGACGAAGAGGGCACGGCCACCTGACCCGCCCTCGGTGACTACCAGCGGCTGGGCGGGGGCGCGATCAGCCGGTCGGCCAGCCCCGCCAGCCGGTCCCGCAGTCGGCGGGAGCCGCGCTGCGCCGGCGGGCCGTTCTCCCCGACCGCCGCGCTGACCAGGTGCTGCACGGTGTCCAGGTCCAGTTCGGCGCCGGCGTCCGGCACCGACAGCGCTTCGTGCGCCAGCGCCCCCAGGTCCCGGTCCCCGCCGTCCAGGGACAGTACGGTCGCCCCGGCGCGACGGGCGTCGTGCACCCGCTCCAGCAGCCCCGCGCCCGGCTCACGGGGCGCCACCACCAGTACGGTGTGCCCGCGCCCGGCAGCCGCCAGCCGGCCCAGCCCCACCGACAGGTGCGGCGGCTGCCCGGGCCGGACCCGGTGGCGCACGAGCGTCGGCGCCAGCTCCGGCAGGCCCGACCAGGCGGCCTCGTCGACCAGGTGCGCCGCCAGGTGCCAGGGCTCGTAGCCCTCGGTCCCCACGAGCAGCAGCTTCCCGCCGACCGGAACGACGGACCGGCGCAGCGAGCCGGCGAAGCGGCGCGCGTCGCCCGGCCACTGCGTACCGGCGAGCACCTCGCGCAGCAGGGCGACCCTGACGGCATCCATGGCCGCATCCTGCCGCATCGGGCCGACACGGGGGGCGCTTCCCGGCTCTTCGACTGTGAGCTACCCGGCAGTACCCTCGCCCCCATGACTTCCTCAGACAGCACGCAGAAGCCGCAGGCCAAGGACCCGTGGGACCTGCCGGACGTGTCCGGCCTCGTCGTCGGCGTCCTCGGCGGCACCGGCGACCAGGGCCGCGGCCTCGCCTACCGGCTCGCCCGCGCCGGCCAGAAGGTGATCATCGGCTCCCGTGCCGCCGACCGGGCGCACACCGCCGCCGACGAACTGGGGCTCGGCGTGGAGGGCGCGGACAACGCCGAGTGCGCGCGCCGCAGCGACATCGTCATCATCGCGGTGCCGTGGGAGGGCCACGCCAAGACCCTCGCAGCACTCCGCGAGGACCTCGCGGGCAAGCTCGTGGTGGACTGCGTCAACCCGCTCGGCTTCGACAAGCAGGGCGCCTACGCCCTCCAGGTCGAAGAGGGCAGCGCCGCCCAGCAGGCCGCGGCCCTCCTCCCGGACTCCCGCGTCACGGCCGCCTTCCACCACCTCTCGGCGGTCCTCCTCCAGGACGAGTCGATCGACGAGATCGACACCGACGTCATGGTCCTCGGCGAATCCCGCGCCGACACCGACATCGTCCAGGCCCTGGCCGCCCGCATCCCCGGCATGCGCGGCATCTTCGCGGGCCGCCTGCGCAACGCCCACCAGGTCGAGGCCCTCGTGGCGAACCTGATCTCCACCAACCGCCGCTACAAGGCCCACGCAGGCCTCCGCACGACGGACGTCTGACCCACCCCAGCCGGCGGAGCCCTTTACGGCAGCACTGCGGGGCATGGGGGACACTGGAGGGGCTCGACCCCCCTTTCGTGTCCCCGAGGAGCTTTTCCCATGCCCCGCCTTGCCGTCTTCGCCGTTGTCGTCTGCGTCCTCGCTGTGGCCGCAGCCGTCGTCGCCTTCGTGGAGGGCAGCTTCCTCGGGATCGTGTGGGTACTGCTGGCGGGTCTCACGTCGAACATGGCCTGGTACTACATGCGCAAGGCCAAGGCCGAGAAGGCCGCCACCGCGCGCAACGCCTGAGAGGGGCGGCCCGCGCCGCTCAGCCGAGCCAGAAGAAGAGGGTGTCCTCCGTCCGGCCCGCCTCCTTCGTCCACTCCCACTGCTCGGCCGCGTCGCGCAGGGGCTCAAGCAGCACTTCCGTCGTCTCGCGCACCTCGGGGTCGAGCCGGTCCAGGACCGCCTCGTACGCCTCGACCAGTTCCGCGGCCCGGGGGGCCGGGAAGGTGCCCATCGACGGGTGGGCGTCGCCCGGATGCGGGAGCGGGACCGGCGGGCCCGTGAACAGCAGCGCGGCGGGCGCCAGGTCGGACGGGACACCGCAGCGGACCAGCTCGTCGTCGACGGTGTGGAACCAGGACGGCCGCCGCCAGTGGCCGAGGTCGTAGGGGTCGGAGAAGTTCTCCGCCACCAGCGCCTGGAAGGCGTACCGGTAGCCCGGCTCCATGTCCGCACCGGGGCTGCCGGCCAGCAGTTCCTCCAGGGCCTGCGCGACCGGTACGCCCAGCGCGATGCCCTGGCGTGCGAAGCGGGCGTCGGTCCCCGCGCACCGTTCCCGCACGAGGCCGAGCACCTCGTCCTGTTCGGGCGTCCGCTCCACCGCCGTCAGCAGCCGAACCACGTCCCGCATGTCGCCGGTGCTGATCTCCAGGTTCCCCATGGCCCCGTTCCCTCCGCGTCTCGGCATTCATGATCGCCGACCCCGGGAGGCCCGGTCGACCTAGTCCTGCGGGATCGCGCAGACGCCTGCGCCGTCCTGCCAGAAGCGGTAGAGGTCGCGGCCGCAGTACGTCTCCAGGTCCGACACGCCCAGCGCGGACAGCACGGCGTCCACCGCGTCGAAGAACACGGCGTTGACCGCCGGGATCCACAGCAGCGCGAAGACCGCGATCAGGCCGAACGGCGCCAGCGGCTCCAGCTCGCGCCGTACCCGGTACGACAGCCAGGGCTCGATCACCCCGTACCCGTCGAGCCCCGGCACCGGCAGGAAGTTCAGGATCGCCGCCGTCACCTGGAGCATCGCGAGGAAGCCGAGCGCGTAGCGGAAGGCGAGCGGCACCCCGTCCAGCGCGTCCAGCCAGAACGGGGCCGTGCAGACGACCGCGAAGGCCACGTTCGTCAGCGGTCCCGCCGCCGAGATCAGGCTGTGCTTCCAGCGGCCCCGGATCCGGTCGCGCTCGATGAAGACCGCACCGCCCGGCAGGCCGATCCCGCCCAGGATCACGAAGGCCACCGGCAGGACGATGCTGAGCAGTGCGTGCGTGTACTTCAGCGGGTTCAGCGTCAGGTAGCCCTTGGCGCCGACCGTGAGGTCGCCGCCGTGCAGGGCGGTGCGGGCGTGCGCGTACTCGTGCAGGCAGAGGGAGACGATCCACGCCGACGTCACGAAGAGGAACACGGCGAGGCCGGCGCTCGTCGAGTACCCCGTCCACACCGCCCAGCCCGTGACGGCCATGACGGCGAAGATCCCGAGGAATACCGAACTGATCCGCCGCTCGTGGCGGGTGCCCTGATGACCCATGCGGGGAAACCTATCCCGGGGCTCGCACGGAAAACTGTTCGGGGCCGAGCCGGGGTCCGGGGACAATGGGCCGGTGCGTTACGCGATTCTCGGCTCCGCCCAGGTCTTCCGCGACGACGGGACCCCCGTGGCCGTCGGCGGAGCCCGCCTGCGTGCGCTCCTGACCGCGCTCGCGCTGCGCCCGGGGCGGGTGGTACCGGCCCGGCTGCTGGTCGACGAGGTGTGGAACGGCGACCCGCCGGCCGACGCCGTGGCCGCCCTGCAGGCGTTGGTGGCGCGGCTGCGACGGGCGCTGGGGCACACGGCCGTGCTGTCCGCCGCCGGCGGCTACCGGCTGGCCGCCGAGCGCGAGGACGTCGACCTGTACCGCTTCGAGCGGCTGGCCCTGGCCGGCGCCGAGGCACCGGACCCGGCCGAGGCGACCGCCCTGTACGAGGAGGCCCTCGCCCTGTGGCGCGGCCCCGCCCTCGCGGACCTGCCCGACCCGGCCGCGGAGGCCGCGCGCTGGGAGGCCGTACGGATGGAGGCGCGCCGGGGCCGGCTCACCGCGGCCCTGGCCCTGGGCCGGGCCGAGCACGCCCTGCCGGAGCTGACCGAGCTGTGCGCGCGGCAGCCCCTGGACGAGCCGCTCCAGGCGCTGCGGATCCGGGCCCTGCGCGACGCGGGCCGCGCCGCGCAGGCGCTGTCCGCCTACGACGACGTACGCCGGGACCTGGCCGACCGGCTCGGCACGGACCCCGGACCGGCCCTGCGCGCCCTGCACGCCGAACTCCTGGCCCCGGAGGGCTCCGGCCCGGCGACCCGGCCGCCGAGGTTCGCACACCCCGGCGGCCCGGCCCCGGCCGACGGCCCGGCTGCGGGCCACCGCCCGGCCCCGGCCGACGGCCCGGCCCCGGGCCACGGCCCGTCCCCGGTGCCGGGCCACGCCCCAGCCCCGGTGCCGGGCCACGCCCAAGCCCCGACCCATGCCCCGGCCCCGGCCGACGCCCCGGCCCCGGGCCACGCCCACGGCCCGACCGGCGGCCCGGCCCTGGCGCCCGGCCACGCGCCGGTCGTCGGCCGGGGGCCCGTCTCCCGGGCCGCCGGTCCGCAGGGCGGAGCGGGTGCGGGTGCGGACGCCCGGCCCGGCGCCGCCCGGCCCACCGCACCGGCCGGACGGGGGAGTGGCAACCTGCGGGCCCGGCTGACCACCTTCGTCGGCCGCGAGGACGACATCCGCGTCATCGGCGACGACCTCGCGCGGGCACGCCTCGTCACGCTCCTCGGGCCTGGCGGCGCCGGCAAGACCCGCCTCTCCCAGGAGGCCGCCGAGGCGCACGAGCCGCACGGCCGCTGGCCCGACGGCGTGTGGCTCGTCGAACTGGCCCCCGTCGACGACCCCGAGGACGTCGCGCACTGCGCGCACCGCAGCCTGCTGCTCGTCCTCGACAACTGCGAGCACGTCGTCGAGGCCGCCGCCGAGCTCGCCGAACGCCTCCTCACCCACTGCCCGGGCGTTCAGATCCTCGCCACCAGCCGCGAACCCCTCGGGGTGCCGGGGGAGTTGGGACCTCCTCGACGAGGCCGAGCGGACCGTCCTGCGCCGCCTGTCGGTCTTCGCCGGCGGCTGCGACCTCGCCGCCGCCGAAGCCGTCTGCGCCGACCCGTCCGGGGACGCCGGCTACGACGCCGCCGACGTCCTGGGCTCCCTCGTCGACAAGTCCCTCGTCGTCGCCGCCCCCGGCCCCGGCGGCTCCGGCATGCGCTACCGCCTCCTGGAGACGGTCGCCGAGTACGCCGCCGAGCGCCTCACCGAAGCCGGCGGCGACCGCGAAGCCACCGCCCGCCGCCACCTCGTCCACTACCGCGAACTCGCCCGGACCAGCGACCCCCTGCTGCGCGGCCACCGCCAGCGGGAGGCGGCCGAGCGGCTCGCCACCGAGTACGAGAACCTCCGTACGGCCCTGCGCCGGGCCGTCGCCACCCGCGACGTGGACGAGGCCCTCTGCCTCGTCCACGCCCTGGGGTGGTACTGGCACCTGCACGACCAGCGGACCGAGTCCCGGCACTGGGCGGAAGCGGTCGCGACCCTCGGCCCCAACCCCTTCGCGGCCGTCCCCGTCGTCCCCGCCCAGCCGGTGTACGGGCAGCTCGTGGACTCGCCGCCGCCCTACCGCGGTGAGGTGCTCGACGAGGCCTGGCGCGCCCTGCACCTGGTCCGGCTGGCGTCCCGGGACCAGACCAACAAGGACTGGGACGACCCCGAGGTCCGGGCCCTCGTCGACGGGGTGATCGCGACCTACCGGCCCGGGCTCCCGCAGACCTGCCGCACACCGGCCTCCCTGTGGATCTACGCCGTCATGATCGCGGGCGATGCCGGGATGCTCAAGCGCGTCGTCGACGCGACCGTCGCCACCGCCCGCACGCTCGGCTACCGCTGGGAGCTCGCCTCCGCCCTCCAGCTGCGCGCCAACATCCTCGCCAACCGCGCCGACTGGGCCGGCGACGCCTCCCGCGACGCCGACGAGAGCCTGGAACTCTTCCGGGAACTCGGCGACGACTGGGGCTGCGCGGAGGCGCTCTCCGCCCGCGCCGAGTCCCGGGAGCGGCGCGGCGAGCACGCCCTGGCCGCCCGCGACTACCGCGAGGCGATCGCGTATGCCGAACGCCTCGGCGCGAAAGCGCAGGTGACGGTGTTGCGCGTCCGGATGGCCGGCACGCTCACCGAGAACGGTGAGATCGCGGACGCCGAGCGGATCCTCACCGAGATCACCGCCACGGTGCAGCAGTTCGGCAACGAGGCGATGCCCGCCGCCCGGATGTTCCTCGCCGGCATCCTCGGCCGCACCGGCCGGATCGACGAGGCCCGCGTCCAGATCCGGGTGCTGCGCGAGGAGTTCGCCTTCGGCGCCTACGCGATCTTCGACGTGTTCCTGCTCGCCACGACGGCCTGGCTGGACAACCAGGACGGCCGCTACGAGGACGCCCTGCAGCGGGTCCGCGAGACCACGGCCGCCTTCCGGCACCCGCTGGCGCTGATGGTCGCCCCGCACCTGCCCGCCACCTTCCTGCTGACCGCGGCCGTCTCCCTGGTGTCGCCCGGCGGTCCGCAGCGGGAGTACGACGGTGCCCGGCTGCTCGGTGCCTACCGCGCCCTGCTGCCGCCCGCCCACTTCCCCGTGACGACGGAACGCGAGGACTTCGCCTTCGCCGAGAAGCAGGCGCGGTCGGCGCTCGGCGACACCGCTTACGAGGCGGCGTACGCCGAGGGCGGCGGCCTCACCCTGGAGGAGGCCACCGCCCTCGTCTGACCCGGCCCCCGGCCGGTGCCCGTCCGGGACGCGATCCGGAGTGGACCGGTCCGCGGGTCAGGTCTTCTGGCGGAACTTGCGGACCGCGAGCGGCATGGTGACCGCGGTGATGGCCAGCGACCAGAGCAGCGTCATCCACACCGAGTCACCGACGGGGGTGCCGTTGATCAGGGCGCGGGCGGCGTCCGCAAGGTTCGACAGCGGGTTGTAGTCGGTGAAGGACTGCAGCCAGCCCGGCATCGTCGACGGCGGGGCGAAGATCGAGCTGCCGAACTGCAGCGGCATCAGGACCAGCATCGCCATGCCCTGGACGGCCTGGGCGGTCTTCATGGTGAGACCGAGCAGGATGAAGATCCACATCAGCGCGCTGCCGAAGACGGCCGACAGTCCGATGGCGAGGAGCAGGTCCAGCACCGAGGACTTGATCGACAGGCCGAGCATGAAGCCCACGCCCAGCAGGATCGCGATGGCCACCATCATCCGGCCGAGCTCGACGACGATCTTGGCGAGGAGCACGGACGACCGGGCGATCGGCATGGACCGGAACCGGTCCATCACGCCCTTCTTGAAGTCGTCGTTCACACCGGTGCCCACCGCCATCGCGATGTTCATGCCCATCATGGCCATGAGGCCCGGGACCACGTAGTTCACGTAGTCCGCCTGGTTGCCCTTGCCGGAGATCGCGCCGCCGAAGACGAACACGAACAGCAGCGTGAAGATGATCGGCATGAACAGGACGTCGAACATCGACTCCGGGTCCTGCTTGATCTGCAGGGCGTTGCGGCGCACCAGGGCGCCGATGTGCCGCAGGTTGGCCCGCAGGCCGATCCGTCCCTCACCGTGCGCGGCGGCCGCCGGGGCCGGGCCGGGCGCGGAGGGAGCGGGCTTCGTCGTGGTTACGGTGCTCATGCCGCGACCTCCTCGGTCTTCTCGGTGGGAACGGAGTCCTCGACGAGAGTGGGCTTGTGGCCGGTGATGGCCAGGAACACCTCGTCGAGACTGGGCAGGTAGGTGCCGAGGTCGGCGATCGCGTACCCGCGGGCGGCCAGCAGCCCGACCACGGCGGTCAGCTGCTCGTCGCTCAGGATCGGCACGAGGAGCACGCCCTCGTCCGGCACTGCCTGGGAGCCGGCCACGCCGTCCAGTCCGGCCTCGGCCAGCGAGCGGGCCATGCCCGGCAGGTCCGCGGCGGACACGGGACGGATCTTCAGGGTGCGGCCGCCGACGCGGGCCTTCAGCTCGTCGACCTTGCCCTTGGCGATGACCTTGCCGCGGTCGATGACCGTCAGCTCGCTCGCCAGCTGCTCGGCCTCCTCCATGTACTGCGTGGTCAGCAGCACGGTGGCGCCCTCCGCGACCAGGCGCTGGACCTCGTCCCACACCTCGTTGCGGGTGCGGGGGTCGAGACCGGTGGTCGGCTCGTCCAGGTAGATCACGGCAGGCCGGCCGATCAGCGACGCGGCCAGGTCGAGCCGGCGCCGCATACCGCCGGAGTAGTGCATGGCGGCCTTCTTCGCCGCCTCGGTCAGGGAGAAGCGCTCCAGCATCTCGTCCGCCCGGCTGCGGGCGTCCTTGCGGGAGAGGTCGAGCAGCCGCCCGATCATGTAGAGGTTCTCCCAGCCGGAGAGCTTCTCGTCGACCGAGGCGTACTGGCCGGTCAGGCCGATGGTGCGGCGCAGCTGCCGCGGCTGGCGGACCACGTCGAAGCCGGCGACGGTCGCCGTGCCCGCGTCCGGGGTGATCAGGGTGGAGAGGCAGCGCACCAGGGTGGTCTTGCCGGCGCCGTTGGGCCCGAGGACCCCGAGGACCGTGCCCTCCCGGACATCCAGGTCGACACCGTCGAGGGCCTTGGTCTCGCCGTAGTGCTTGACCAGCCCCCGCACCTCCACGGCGTTGGGGTTCTTGTCGTTTCGCGTCATGTCCACCATGGGACCAGGCGCCACTGACAAAGCTCCGACAGGCGACCGACAAACGTACGACAGACATACGACAGCCCGCCGACACGCGGTCGGCGGGCTGTCGGAACGGTTCACCTCACATCAGCGGGGCGCGTCCGCATCAGCGGGTGCGTCCGCGGAGCGGTCTCAGTGGAACGCGTGCTGCTCCTGCGGGAACGTGCCCCCGACGACGTCCTCGGCGAAGGCCTTCGCCGCGTCCGTCATGGTCTCGCGGAGCTTCGCGTACTGCTTGACGAACTTCGGCATCTTCCCGCCGGTCAGGCCCATCATGTCGGTCCACACCAGGACTTGCGCGTCGCACTCCGCGCCCGCGCCGATGCCGACCGTCGGGATCTGCAGGGACCGGGTGACCTCGGCGGCCAGCTCGGCCGGGACGAGCTCCAGCACGACCGCGAACGCGCCCGCGTCCTGCGCGGCCTTCGCGTCGCGCAGCAGCCGGTGCGCGGCCTCGTCGCCGCGGCCCTGCACCCGGTAGCCCATGGCGTTGACCGACTGCGGGGTCAGGCCCAGGTGGGACATGACGGGGATGCCCGCCTGCACGATCAGCTCGGTCTGGGCCAGCGAACGCTCGCCGCCCTCCAGCTTCACGGCGCCCACCCCGGCCTCCTTGACCAGGCGGGTCGCGCTGCGCAGCGCCTGCACGGGGCCTTCCTGGTACGAGCCGAACGGCATGTCGCCGATGACCAGCGCACGGCTGGTGCCGCGTACGACGGCCGCCGAGAGCATGGTCATGTGGTCCATCGTCACCGGGACGGTGGAGTCGAAACCGAGGTGGCAATTGCCCATCGAGTCGCCGACGAGGATGACCGGGATGCCGGACTCGTCGAAGACGGACGCGGTCATCGCGTCGTAGGCGGTGAGCATGGGCCACTTCTCGCCGCGTTCCTTGGCGAGGGTCAGGTCGCGGACGGTGATGCGCCGGGTGCCCGTGCCTCCGTACAGGGTGGGGGAGGCCGCGGCTGCGGGTTCGCGGGCAGGCGAAACGGCGTGCGTCATTGCAACTGCTCCTTGTGTCATCTCGAGGCACCCTCACGGTGTCCCCGGACTCACCCACCATGGTGGCATCCCCGGGGGCGCGGGCGGAAGTGGTGCGCGGGGTCCGCCGGTCCGGGTACGCCAATGTGCGCGTTTCGTGACAAGCGGAACCCTCTGCGTACGGCCGTTCGTCCTCCCGGACGTGCGACCGCGACGGACGGTCGTGACGTACGGCACGGAAGGCTCCGCTTCATCGCCTAGGGTCAAGGGGCGGGGACGGAGCGCGAGCACGGCAGTGAGGGCAGTGGCATGGCACAGGCGTACAGGACGGAACCGGGGAACGGCGGCTCGGAGCCCGAGCCCTCCGAGTCCCGTTTCCGGCGCCGGCTGGCCGAACTGCGCAGGGATCCAGGGGTCTGGCGGCGGGGGCTGGTCCTGGCCGGGATCGCCGTCCTGCTGTCGCTGGTGATGATCCTCCACGCGGAGCTGCCCAACGACGTGGGCAACCTCGGCAGCCTCACCGAGACCTTCCTGCCCTGGCTGGGCCTGGCCGTTCCGGTTCTGGTGGCCGGCGCGGTCCTGCGCCGGTCCGCGACCGCGCTGATCGCGGTCCTGCTGCCCGCGGTGGTCTGGCTGAACCTCTTCGGCGGCCTGGTCTTCGACAAGTCCGGCACCGGCGGCGACCTGGTCGTCGCCACCCACAACGTCGACGCCGACAACCCCGACCCGCGCGGCACCGCCGCATCGGTCGCCCGCTCCGGTGCCGACGTCCTGGCCCTCACCGAGCTCAAGGGAAGCGTCGTCCCCGTCTACGAGAAGGCCCTGGCGGCCACGTACAAGTACCACTCGGTCGAGGGCACCGTCGGCCTGTGGAGCAAGTACCCGCTGAGCGGCAGCGCGCCCGTCGACATCCGGATGGGCTGGACCCGGGCCATGCGGGCCACCGTCGCCACGCCGCAGGGCGACGTCGCGGCCTTCGTCGCGCACCTGCCCTCGGTCCGCGTGAAGCTGAACGCGGGCTTCACCGCCAACCAGCGCGACGACAGCGCCGACGCGCTGGGCGCCGCGCTCGCCGCCGAACCCCTGAAGAAGGTCGTCCTGCTCGGTGACCTGAACGGCACCATGAACGACCGCGCCCTCTCCGAGGTCACCTCGCAGATGCGCTCCACGCAGGGCGCGGCCGGAGACGGCTTCGGCTTCAGCTGGCCGGCGCAGTTCCCGATGGCCCGCATCGACCAGATCATGGTCCGCGGGATCCGGCCCGAGGCCTCCTGGACCCTGCCCCGCACGGGCAGCGACCACCTGCCGGTCGCCGCGCGGCTGACCGTGAACAAGTAGCGGCCGCCCGGAGCGGCACGCGGGGCCCCACCGCACCAGCGGTGGGCCCCCGCGCGCGTGCCGCTCAGGCCCGCTCGCGCCAGCCGTTCGTGATCGGCAGCCGGCGGTCCTTGCCGAAGCCCTTCGCGGAGATCTTCGTGCCCGGCGGGTACTGGCGGCGCTTGTACTCGGCCGTGTCGACCATCCGCAGGGTCTTCGCGACCAGCTCGGCGTCGAAGCCGGCGGCCACGATCTCGTCCAGCCCCTGGTCCCGGTCCACGTACCGGGCGAGGATCGCGTCGAGGACCGGGTAGTCCGGCAGCGAGTCCGTGTCCACCTGTCCGGGGCGCAGCTCGGCGCTCGGCGGCTTCACGATCGAGTTCTCCGGGATCGGCGGGGTCTCCCCGCGCTCGGCCGCTGCCCGGTTGCGGTACCGGGCGAGCCGGAAGACGTCGCTCTTGTAGACGTCCTTGATCGGGCCGTACGCGCCGACCGAGTCGCCGTACAGGGTGGAGTAGCCGACGGCCAGCTCCGACTTGTTGCCGGGGGCCAGCACGATGTGGCCCTCCTGGTTGGAGAGGGCCATCAGCAGCGTGCCGCGCAGCCGGGACTGGAGGTTCTCCTCGGCGAGGCCGGTGAGGCCCAGCGAACCCATGTAGGCGTCGAACATCGGCTCGATCGGCACGGTCCGGAAGTTCAGGCCGGTGCGCTCGGCCAGGTCGGCCGCGTCGCCCTTGGAGTGGTCCGAGGAGTACTTCGAGGGCATCGAGACGCCGTACACGTTCTGCGCGCCGATCGCGTCGCAGGCGATGGCGGCGACGAGCGCGGAGTCGATGCCTCCGGAGAGCCCGATCAGGACGGAGCGGAATCCGTTCTTCTTCACGTACGCGCGCAGGCCCACGACCAGCGCGTCGTAGACCTCCTCGTCGTCGTCGAGGCGGTCGGCGTAGCCGCCAGTCACGACGGGCTCGTACGGCTCCACCGGCTCCTCGGACAGGACGACGCGGTCGATGCGCAGTCCGTCGTCGACCACGCCCTCGGGGGCGTCGGCGCGTGCGGCCGGCAGGTCGAGGTCGATCAGGACGCAGCCTTCGGAGAACTGCGGGGCGCGGGCGACGACCTCGCCGTCGGCGCCGACGACGATCGAGTCGCCGTCGAAGACCAGCTCGTCCTGTCCGCCGATCATCGCCAGGTAGGCGAGGGTGCAGCCGGCCTCCTGGGCCCGCTTGCGCACCAGTTCGAGGCGTACGTCGTCCTTGTTGCGCTCGTACGGGGAGGCGTTGATCGAGACCAGCAGCCCGGCTCCGGCGGAGCGGGTGGCCGGGACCCGGCCGCCCTCCTGCCAGAGGTCCTCGCAGATGGCCAGGGCCACGTCGACGCCGTGCACCCGGATCACCGGCTGCGTGTCGCCGGGCACGAAGTACCGGAACTCGTCGAACACGCCGTAGTTGGGCAGGTGGTGCTTGGCGAAGCGCAGCACCACCCGGCCGCGGTGCAGGACGGCCGCCGCGTTCTCCGGGGAGCCGGCCGGGCGCCCGAGGCGGGGCCTCGCCTGCTCCGTCCGGTCGAGGTAGCCGACGACGACCGGCAGCTCGCCGAGCCCCTCGGCGGCCAGCCGCTCCGCGAGTCCGCGCAGTGCGCTGCGGGAGGCCTCGACGAAGGAACTGCGCAGGGCGAGGTCCTCGACGGGGTACCCGGTCAGCACCATCTCCGGGAACGCCACCAGATGGGCGCCCTGCTCGGCGGAGTGCCGGGTCCAGTGGACGACCGAGTCGGCGTTCGCGGCGATGTTGCCGACGTGCGAGTCGATCTGATTCAGAGCGAGGCGTAGTTGAGGCACGGGACCCAGTCTAATCGTCTTTCTGACGCGATGTCCTGGGTCCCGCCTGTTTCCCGGGTTCCGCGGCGTGGCGGGGGGCTCCCGCGGGGCCGCCGCGGGCTTGGCGCGGGGCCCTGCGTGCGGCCTGCTGCGGGCCGTACGCAGGGCTCGCCGAACGGCCGTGTCAGCCGATGGGCCCGGCGTACTTCACGTCGTCGAGCAGGGTTCCGGCGGAGATGTCCGCGGTGATGCTCGCGGTGCCCTCGGGGACCTCGAACGCCACGACGCCGCTGGCGGATTCGCCCGGCAGGATCGACCCCTGCACCATCTTCGGGACGCTGCTGCCGCCGCCGCTGTCGAAGACCATCTCGGCGGTCATGCCCTTGTCGTCACGGACGTTGGGCACGGCGTAGATCACCTCGTGCGGCGCGGTCGAGCCGTTGGTGATGGTGACCGTGATCTGGACCGCGTTCTTGACCTCCTCGCGGGCGATGATGCCCTTCGGCTCGTACTTCGTCGGCTTCGAGAGGCTCACCTTGACGCCGTTGGAGTAGGTGAAGGTCTCGCCGAACGGGAGCGCGCTGGTCAGTCCCGGGACCTGGGAGGGTGAAGGGGACGTGGACGGCCACGGCTCGCTGCTGGGGTACGGGCCGTCCAGGTCCAGGTCGTCCTCGTCGATGCCCGCCTCGATGCGGTCGGAGGTCCGCTCGATCACGGCGACGGTCAGGAAGAAGCCGCCGATGGAGGCGAGGACGCCGACCCCGGCGAGAACGGTGCCGAGGATGGCCATCGACCTGTTCGGGGCGCCCTTGTTGGCGCGCACGATGGCGCCGATGCCCAGGCCCAGGCCGGTGACGGCGATGATGCCGCCGAGCCAGAAGAGGAGCGGGACGAGGCCCAGCACGATGCCGAAGCAGCCGACGATCAGGGCGGCGACGGCCAAGCCGTTGGTGGCCGGGGCGGTCTGCGCGTAGCCGCCGTACGGGGCGGAGCCGTAGCCGTAGCCGGGGGCGCGCGCGGCCCACGGATCGCCGGGGCCCCCGGGCGCGTCGAAGGCGGCGGTGGGAGCGCCGAGGGTCTCGGGCGCGCCGTAGGGCCTGTCTCTTATACACATCTGACGCTGCCGACGAATAGAGAGGGGTAGATCTCGGTGGTC